>DQCR01000012.1 GCA_003533785.1 Flavobacteriaceae bacterium | reverse complement strand
TATTTTAATAAAAAATAAATTTGTCTTATAATTAAGCTCAAAATATGTATAACAAATGGCTACTAAATCATCATTATAATTATATGCGATATATATATTTATTTTAATATGTTTTTCTTATGTTAATAATTTTACACGAATAGTTTGTAGTTTCGCTGGTATGATGGATGTCATTATCATTGGCGCAGGACCCATAGGTTTGGCCTGTGGAATTGCTGCAAAAGAAAAGGGATTAAGCTACCTCATCGTAGAAAAAGGGGCGCTGGTTAATTCTATTTACCATTATCCTCTTAATATGACTTTCTTTTCTACTTCCGACCGATTGGAAATTGGCGGTGTCCCTTTTATCTCTCAAAACCCAAAACCGACCCGTTCGGAAGCCTTAGAATACTATCGGCGTGTGTCTCACCATCACCAATTGCAACTCCATCTATACGAAGCCGTTGATGCCATTATAAATAAGGAGGATGATTTTATGATTCAAACTACCAAGGCACAATACACAGCTAAAAATTTGGTGGTAGCTACTGGGTTTTACGATGCCCCCTACCTTCTGAACATTCCGGGGGAAAATCTTCCAAAAGTACGTCATTACTACACCGAACCCCACCCTTATTTCAATATGGACATCGTGATTGTGGGTGCGGCAAATTCTGCTGTGGATGCTGCATTAGAGACCTTTAGAAAAGGAGCTAAGAGTGTGACTATGGTAATCCGTGAAAAAGAAATTGGACAAAATGTAAAATACTGGGCCCGACCTGATATCATTAATCGTATTGAGGAAGGAAGTATCGCTGCATTTTTTGAGTCTGAATTGAAAGAAATAACAGCCAATCATGTCACTATTCAAAGTCCAAATGGAACCCGACAAATTAAGAATGACTACGTTCTTGCTATGACGGGATATCAGCCCAATTTTAAACTGCTTGAGTCCATCGGAGTATCTTTTCATCAAGACGAGTTCCAAACGCCTATCTATGATGAATCGACGATGGAAGCCAATGCATCAGGAGTTTTTTTGGCTGGAGTCGTTTGTGGGGGATTAAAAACCAACAAGTGGTTTATTGAGAATTCTCGCGATCATGCTCCTCTAATTATGGCTGCAATTGCTAAAAAAAAGGAACTACACTTTCTTGGCTAAAGCCAAAACACTCCCCACATGAATGCCTTCGTGAAATAAGGAAAAAGTAAGGGCGTCTTCCACATTTTTAAGTTTCATCTTGGTTGAAGTGGTATAAACTTGGTAGTCTTTAAATTTTCCTTTTTTGAGATCCTCGCAGAGTTGGAGATAGGTTGAATCAAAAAGCGCCAATAACTCTTGAACGTCAGCATCAGTGACAGGGTTTTGTGGCGCAGTACCTTTATTGTATTGCTGCATCCATTTCTCAGGAATCCCCATTGGCAAACCAGAATAGTGATATACCAATCGCTGTAGGGTTACCAAACAATGCGCAATATTCCAAAATATGTTATTATTGAACCCCGCTGGTATGGTATTCAATTGGTCTATTGAAAAATGTGTCAAATAGCGTCGAAAAAGGACACGGTTGTGCTCAAGGATTTCTACCGTTCTTTCCAAAGAATTCATTTTATCGAGTAGTGTTGTATATGATTTCCAATTCAGCTGCTTTCAAACCCGATGCATTCCCCAATAGTTCCACCCCAAAGGGATTGAGTGTTCCAGTTAACGGATATTTTATTACGCCTCTACCCTCTGGCAGATGCCCCTCGAATAGGTTAATATATTGAATATTGGCTCCTAATACCAGCCCCAATGAAAAATTGTCGTAGTCAGATAATGTCAAGGCCCCATCTTCAAAACTTGCTTTTCCCATTATCGTAGTGATATTCTCAGTAATATTAAATTCATAATGAGAGGGCCGATCAGCTGCATCGTATTGCAATAGCCCTCCAAAAACATATTTGTCACCATTGGTCACGCCATTGGCTGTGGTATTGTCTGCATTGTAGTCTGGAAGGGGTTCTCCCGAAGAGTTCAAGTATAGGTAGAGTCGTTCCGGCACGTAGAGGTTCCCATTGTTACTGTGAAAATCGGAAAGGTAGAGACGAAGTTTGGCTGCGTTGATTAAGCGTCGTTCGTTCTTATAAGGCAATATCGCCTCACGTTGTTCGGCCTCTGAATTACCAAATAAATTAAGCTTGGCAAACAAATTCCCTCCTTTGATATAAATTTTCTCAGAAGGCTGTTCTTGAAACCCGTTGAGAACACTTTGATTGATTGAAGAGTCTTGATTTTCAGTGCGGATCGTATTGAAAAGGACGGAGGCAAAATTGAGCGTGTAGGTTCGATTATCAGTCACAGTGGTATCATCATCCAAATCTTCTGAAGTTCCCCCATCATCATAGCGCTGAAAATCAAAATTCATCTTGATCAAAGCGTTATTAATATCCAGTAGCATCATCAAATTATCATTATTTGAAGTGGCTTGAATAATTAGTCCTTTGAAGTAGGATTGAAATTTAGCGAGATTGTTCAGCACTTCTTCTCCCTCTTTATCCAAAATGTTTTTTTGAAAAAAATCTGTGTCTAGAGGGACTCGAATTCGAGGAGTCAAACGCTCTTCCACCAGAGTTGTTTCGTTTTCTTCTGTGTCTGGGTCATCTTCATCATAGAAGAACACCAGTTCTTCTAGATTTAATTGATACGACTGATCGAAAAGAATATCCCCTCCAAAGCCCTCCTGCAAGTAATCAGTATCGTTAAAATAGGGTCTCGCAGTGGTAAAATCTTCTTCAGGATCTAATTGGCTTAAAAAATAGTTCAATTGTTGGACTTTAAGAGTAAAGGGTTCTTGGTAATCCCCATATAAGGAATCAATTTCATACACATTAGCTTCTATATCGTAGCTGCTATTGTCTGTATCCTCCGCATCATTGACTCCGTCATTATCACTATCAACTGACAATGGATTAGTTCCTGTCTGTGACTCCAAAATATCGGAAATTCCATCCCCATCACTATCACTTGCTGGATCGTTAGGATCTGAATCCCGAATGTCGATAACCCCATCAGAGTCAGAATCTCTTTGGTTATTGAAAAAGGGGATTTCTAAAAACACATCTGTGACTGTTTCATTTTCATCAATCACCTTGACGTTGTCTGGATCTCCAGCGTCTTCTCGTTCCTGACTGAAGTTGCCAAATACATAGGCTGGATTTATTTGTAATTGACTGGTAATAGTAGCTTCTGTCTTCCCAAAAACAGGATGAGAATAGGTTCCCAGCATGGCTAAGGGCAGGCCATTGGTTTGGACCCTTTCAAGTTGATTCTGAAAAAGATATAACGGATAGGTTTCGGATTCCATTTCAAAAATGGAATTTTCAAGTAAATCAATCCCAACGCTATGGAATTCTTTGTCACATCCCACAGTCAAAAGGACCTCAAATACTACCGCTAAAAATTTAAAAATACTTGATTTATTCATGAATATCAGGACACGAAATTTTGAGTGTAAAATTCTACAAAAGCTTTTTCGGCTTTCGACGTCTCATAGTCCAATATGGGTTTGTCGGAGGCTTTTATAGACTTAATTACCCCCTCTGGAAGCTCTTCTCCAGCGAGAACAAATCCGTCAGAAAATTGCACATTTAAATTCATCAATTCCTCGTAGGAGGGTTCATTTAGTGAGCGAATGGCTTCCGGGTCTAATTGGTCGAAAGCTATTTTATCATGCAATGCTCCAGCAAGAACCCCATCAAAATCTTGGGGGTAGATGGAACTTACAATTTTACTCTGTTCAAAGAGGGGTTCGTCTTTGTATTGAGTTTTCAGATATAAAGGTAACAACGAAGTGAACCAACCGTGCAAATGAATGATGTCTGGAGACCAATTTAATTTTTTGACTGTTTCGATGACCCCCTTGGTGAAGAATATCATACGTTCGTCATTATCGTCAAACAGAGTTCCGTCTTCTTCCCTCAAAGTGGCACGCCTTTTGAAATAGTCTTCATTGTCGATGAAATAGACTTGCATTCGCTCTTTGGGAATGGAAGCCACTTTAATAATCAACGGAGTGTCCATGTCGTTGATAACTAGGTTCATTCCCGACAATCGAATAACTTCGTGGAGTTGGTGTCTTCTCTCGTTTATCAAACCATAACGGGGCATAAAAATCCGAGTTTGTCCGCCACTTTCATTCACACTTTTGGGAATGAAAAATGAATTTTTTGCTTGTTCGGTCTGAGGAAGATAGGGCACCACCTCGGAGGATATAATTAGAACCCTTTTATCTTTCATAAGGTCTTATGAATTTTTTGGTCTTGCAAAAATAAGAAAATAAGCCCAGTAACAGAAATAATCTCTATTTTGCGTTGTTAATGTTTTCCCAAATGGAGGTGTTCCAAACGGTATCGTCATTACAGGCTGTCCTCACCAATTTATCGGGTTCTGTGGGTTTTGTCCCCACCATGGGTTCTCTTCACCAAGGGCATTTGTCATTGATTAAAAAAGCGTTGGAGGAAAACACACATTTGACTATAAGCATATTTGTGAATCCCACCCAATTTGAGGATCCAACAGACTTTGAAAAATACCCTAGGTCTCTTGAAAAAGACCTATCCATGATCGCGACCATTGCTCCCAAGGCATTGGTATTTACTCCTGCCGTTTCAGAAATATACCGCAATAAGATAACTGCGGGGTTTTATTCCTTCAATGGCTTGGATAAAAGAATGGAAGGAAACTCTCGTCAAGGGCATTTTCAAGGAGTCGCTGCAGTGGTTGAACGACTCTTTTCAATTGTCAATCCAGATCGTGCATACTTTGGAGAGAAAGATTACCAACAATTGGCAATTATCCGCCATATAGTCGTTCAAAAAAAATTATCGTTAGCCATTGTGAGCTGCCCGATCGTCCGAGATAAAAGTGGTTTGGCCTTGAGTTCTCGCAATGCTCGTCTATCCAAGCACCACCTCGAGCAGGCATCACTTCTTTTCCGCTCTCTTAAACAAGCGCGCGCCCTGTATCTTGATAAAGACGCAAGCACAGCTCAACATCACGTCAATCAATTATTTTCTCAAGCCCAAGAATGGACGCTTGATTATTTCTGTATTTATGATGAAATAACATTGCGTGAAATAGACAATAAGAAGACTGAAAACGTTCGGGGATTTATCGCAGCCCAAGTCGGTGAGATTCGCTTAATCGACAACCTTTCTTTTTCATTAATTTGAATACCTTTGACGCCATGTTAATCGAAGTGGTAAAGTCTAAAATTCACCGAGTCCGTGTCACTGGAGCCGACTTGGATTATATAGGAAGTATCACCCTAGATCCAGAACTCATTGAAGCAGCTAGTTTAGTGATTGGAGAAAAAGTTCAAGTAGTTAATATCAATAATGGAGAGCGCTTGGAAACCTACGTTATTGCTGGGGATAGAGGCAGTGGTGAGGTCACCCTAAACGGCCCCGCAGCCCGAAAAGTTCAAAAAGGCGACATTGTCATCGTCATTGGTTATGCCTTATTAGAGATCGAGGAAGCCAAAAAGTTTTCCCCTGCCTTTATTTTTCCTGACGAAGCCACTAATAAATTGATTTGAAAAGGCTACGTGTTATTTTGAAAACCATATTCCCACTGGGTATTGGTTTCTTGTTTTTATATCTTTCTTATCAATCAACTACCCCTGAAGAGCGTGCCAAAGTGGTTGAATCCATTCAGACGGCCGACTATCGTTTCGTATTACTCTCAGTGACCTTTGCTATTTTGAGTCACTTTTCACGTGCGTTTCGTTGGCAGTTTTTACTTCAGCCTTTGGGTTATAAACCAAAGCTAATCAATTCATTATTTACAGTAATGATAGCTTATTTGGCCAATTTAGGGATTCCTCGCTCAGGGGAATTGCTTCGTGCTACGATGCTCAGCAATTATGAAGGTTTTGCATTTGAAAAAGTTTTTGGAACTATCGTCGCCGAACGCGCCATTGATTTAGTACTCTTGTTTGGCTTTATTAGTTTGTCACTTTTTATGCAATACGATTTGATCTGGGACCTGCTGGGATTAAATCGGCTTAACCCCCTTTATGTGGGAGTCATAATGGCCCTATTCCTGTTTCTTTTTTGGCTTGCCCGAAAGATTTTTGCCCAAAGCGCCCACCCCTTTCTCCGAAAGATCAAAAATCTATTTATTGGTTTTGGGGAGGGCATTGCTACCTTAAAAACCATGAAAAAAAAAGGAGCTTTTTTGTTCCACACCCTCTTCATTTGGCTGATGTACCTTGGCATGTTCTACGTAATCAAATGGGCAATCCCTGGCACTTATGAAATGACTTGGACCATGATCATTCCTGCTTTCGTAGCTGGGGGATTGGCCATCAGTGCTACCAATGGCGGAATTGGAATCTATCCCTACACTGTAGCCTTGATGCTGAATGCCTTCGGGATTTCGCAAGAAGCTGGATTGGCCTTTGGCTGGATAATGTGGTCTTCTCAAACCCTTATGATTTTGTTTTTTGGTGCGCTTTCCTTTTTTGCGTTACCTTTAGTCAACAGGAAATAATACATTCCCAACCGATTGTATGGCGAAAACCAAAACCAGTTTTTTTTGTCAGAATTGTGGTGGCCAACACGCCCAATGGCAAGGACAATGCAATGCCTGTAAAAGCTGGAACAGCTTGGTTGAAGAAGTTGTAGAAAAAAACCCCACCAAAGCTTGGAATGATACTGCCACCAAAGCCAATAAGGCAGTATTGTTGCATGAAATTGATGTTGAAACTGAAATCCGTATCGACACCAAAGACAATGAGCTCAATCGAGTGCTGGGAGGGGGTATGGTTCCTGGCGCGGTTATTTTATTGGGAGGAGAACCTGGTATTGGGAAATCAACCTTATTGCTCCAATTGGCCCTAACTTCCGATCATCCTATTCTATATGTTTCGGGGGAAGAGAGTCAAAATCAAATTAAGTTGCGTGCCGACCGAATGGGAGAAACTACCCCATTTTGTACTGTACTGAGTGAAACTCAAATGGCTAATATTTTCAAACAAGTCAAAAAAAATCCCCCTAAAATAATTATTATCGATTCCATTCAAACCCTACAAACTTCCAGAGTTGAAAGCAGTCCAGGGAGTATTACTCAGATTAGAGAATGTACTTCAGAACTGATTCAATATGCCAAAGAAACCAATACACCTGTTATTCTTGTGGGCCACATTAATAAAGAGGGAAGTATTGCAGGGCCCAAAATTTTGGAACACATGGTAGATACGGTATTGCAGTTTGAAGGCGATCGAAATCATTTCTACCGGATTCTAAGAGCACAAAAAAATCGGTACGGAGCCACTTCAGAAATTGGTATTTACGAAATGCAGCAAAACGGTCTTCAGCCCGTGAACAACCCGAGCAGGCTTCTCCTGTCAAAAGCCCAACACGGCTTGTCTGGTCAGTCTATTGCCGCTGCCGTAGAAGGGATACGACCCTTACTCATTGAGGTTCAGGCACTGGTAAGCACCGCAGTCTATGGAACTCCGCAGAGGAGCAGCACTGGATTTAACACCAAAAGACTCAATATGCTTTTGGCCGTATTGGAAAAAAGAGCAGGCTTTGCCCTAGGCAGTAAGGATGTTTTTATCAACCTCACCGGGGGAATTCACATTGAGGATCCCGCTATGGATTTATCGATCGTTGCGGCCATCTTATCAAGTCATCACGATATTGCGCTCACACAAAAAATTGTATTTGCAGGTGAAGTGGGTCTTTCGGGAGAAATTCGCCCAGTTCCCAAAATAGAACAACGAATTCAAGAAGCTGCTCGTTTAGGCTTTGAAACAATCATTACAGCGCCCCACCCCGCACTTACTCGTCCTACTCAGTCCATTGAATGGATAGTCTTTCAAAAAATAGAAGAAGTAGTTGGCTATCTTTTTGGCTAACTTTACCCAGACCAAATTCAAAGAAGAACCCTTATGGAAAAAATTATAAAGCAATTCTTAGCAAAGGTTGAAAACAGAAACCAAAACGAACCCGAATTTTTACAAGCTGTCACAGAAGTCGCTGAAACCGTACTCCCCTATATAGTTCAACACGATATTTATTATGGACAAAATATATTGTTGCGCATGGTGGAACCCGAACGTGTGGTTTCTTTTCGCGTAGCCTGGATCGATGATCAGGAAAAAATACAAGTCAATAGAGGCTACCGAATAGAAATGAATTCCGCCATTGGCCCCTACAAGGGAGGATTGCGCTTCCACCCCTCAGTGAATCTCAGTGTACTCAAATTTTTGGCGTTTGAACAAATATTTAAAAATAGCCTAACCACCCTGCCCATGGGAGGAGGAAAAGGGGGATCAGACTTTGACCCAAAAGGAAAATCAGACACCGAAGTAATGCGTTTTTGCCAAAGTTTTATGACCGAACTGTTCCGCCATATTGGTCCCAATCGGGATATCCCCGCTGGTGACATCGGGGTGGGGAGTCGTGAAATTGGGTATCTCTTTGGTCAATACAAACGACTCAAAAATGAATTTACAGGGGTTCTCACTGGAAAAGGGGTTAGCTGGGGCGGTTCCTTGATTCGCCCCGAAGCTACCGGCTATGGTGTGGTCTATTTTACCCAAAATATGCTCCACCATCACAAGGATTCGATTGAAGGAAAAACAGTAGTAATTTCTGGTTCAGGAAACGTTGCTCAATTCGCCGCAGAAAAGTGCAATCAATTGGGAGCGAAAGTTATTACTCTATCGGATTCTTCAGGATATCTCCATGATGCAGAAGGAATCAATGAAGAGAAATTGTCTCATATTATGCATTTGAAAAATGTAGAACGAAAACGACTGGATGCCTACATAGAAAAATATCCCAAAGCACGTTTTTATCCAGGTAAAAAAGTTTGGGAAATCCCATGCGATATTGCGTTGCCTTGTGCTACACAAAATGAATTGGATCGCACCGACGCAGAACAACTTGTAGCAAATGGATGTAAAGCCTTGGGAGAGGGAGCCAATATGCCCTGCACTCCAGAGGCCATTACTCATTTTCAAACCCATGCCGTTTTATATGCTCCTGGTAAGGCTTCAAACGCAGGAGGAGTAGCTGTTTCTGGTTTAGAAATGGCTCAAAATTCACTGCGCTACAATTGGACTCGTGAACAAGTCGATGATAAACTTAAGGACATCATGGCAGATATCCATTCGGCATGCTTACAATATGGCCAAGAAGACAAACACATGAATTACGTTAAAGGAGCGAACATTGCTGGATTTGTCAAGGTTGCGGATGCTATGTTGGCTCAGGGAGTAGTATAAATCAAAAAAATTGATCAAAACAGAGGCTTTTGTAATTGGGAGCATCAAGTATGGAGACAGTAGCCTTATTGTGCATCTATTTACGGAAGCAATGGGGTATCGATCCTATTTGGTTAAGGGAATTTATGGAGCAAAAAAAAGAAAAATAAAACCCTCCTATTTCCAATCACTAACGCATTTATCAGTCGTTGTTTCGGACAAACAACCCGATCGTTTGGGATACATTCGAGAATGTACTATTCTAGACAGTGCTCTACAAAAAAACCCCGATGTAGTGAAAAGCTCCATATTGCTTTTCCTTTGTGAAGTTTTGGCCAGTGTGCTCAAAGAAGAAAACAATCAAAATACCGCACTCTTTGCCTATTTAAAAACAACCCTTAGGTGGTTAGAAAATATTAATCACTTGGGTAATTTTCATCTGAAGTTCTTGATAGATTTGACCAAGTTTATCGGTTTTTACCCCAATACTCACGAAATGGAACTCCCTTATTTTAATTTACAAACCGGATGCTATAGTGGTTCACAGCCACACGAACCCTTTATAAAAGGCAATGCCCTTTTGCATTTTAACAACCTATTGGGCATGAATTTTGATGATTCACTAAAGGTTCGTTTGTCAAAAATTCTTAGAAACGATTTGCTCGACTCAATATTGATGTATTTTGCATTTCATTTACAAGGATTCAATCAACCCAAATCTTTGGAAGTTTTACATGAGGTATTTGAAGTGTATTAGTAGTATATTAATCATGGCGACGTTCCATCTAGGGATGGCCCAACAACTTGTAGTGTTGGACAGTCAAAACAACGAACCCATAGAAAATGTGGCTGCTTTCTCTGAGGATTCATTGCGAAGTTCTTTAAGCGATTCGTTGGGAATTCTTCCCCTCACGCCTTTTCAATCCAATGAAAAAATAACCTTGCAACACCCGAGTTTCGAAAGTCAACAATTCATAATGGCTGTCCCGATTCAAGGGAACGCGTTTATTTATTTAACTCCCCTAACCCAAAACCTAGAGGAAGTAATCCTTTCAGTGGCCCGATCCCAAAGCAATAGAAATGAGATTGCTGAGAAAGTAACTGTAATTTCATCAAAGACAATCTCACGAAGTCCTTTGGGTACTGGAGCTGACTTGCTGGCTATGACCCCAGGGGTTCGAATTCAAAAATCACAAGGGGGAGGAGGTAGCCCTGTTCTGCGCGGTTTTGAAGCCAATCGAGTGTTGTTAGTCGTTGATGGAGTTCGAATGAATAATGCTATATATCGTTCTGGACACTTGCAGAATGCTATCACCATAGATCCCAACACCATAGAACGAGTCGAAGTAATGTTTGGTTCATCATCGGTTGGTTATGGATCAGATGCCCTTGGTGGTGTGATTCATTATTACACCAAAAGTCCTCAGTTAAACAGAGTAGAACCTCTAAAATTAAACTTCTCAAGTGAATATAATTCTGCTACTCAAGCGGGCCTCTACCATGCCTCAGCAAGTGTGAGTAAAGAAAAATGGGGAAGCATCACCAGTGTGAGTTATTCTCAATTTGGGGATATTAAAATGGGGGAAAGAAGAGCCCACGGGTTTTTGGAATGGGGACTAAGCAATTATTACTCTGAAAACTCATCAACTTATTTCCAATCCCAACCAACTATCAACGACGATCCGACTCGGCAACGCAATACAGGTTACTCCCAATACGACCTGATGCAGAAATTCTTATTCCAACTACCAGGGGCACAGCAACTGATGTTGAATATGCAGTTGTCCAATTCTTCTAATATCGATCGCTTTGACAAATTAAATGAAAGTAGAGACGGTACTTTAAGGTTCAGTGAATGGTACTATGGTCCACAGAAGCGGCTTTTATTATCCGCTCAATACAAGCTCTTCCCCGAGAAAAAATGGCTTAGAAAAGGAACTTTAACTGCTGCCTATCAGAATGTTTTGGAGTCGAGAAACCAAAGAAAGTTTGGTAATTTGACTCGAACTTCTCAAAATGAAAATGTAAATGTCTTAAGTGTAAATGGGGATTTTAACACCCAACTCAATCAAAAAAATCAAATTAATTATGGTTTTGAAGGAGTCTACAACCATGTCTATTCCCGTGGCTTTTCTCGAGAATTATCTGTCTCTGGGAACACCATAAGCCGCTTGGGATTGCCACTTGCCATTCCAAGCCGGTATCCCAGTGATGGAAGCAGTACTCAATCCTTTGCCATGTATGGGAATTGGATCTTGAAAAAGACCCCAAAATGGATATTTAATTTTGGATACCGGCTCACCCACTATGTATTGGACGCCCAATGGAATAACGGAACTTTGATTGATACTGGGTTGCGCAATAATATTCATCTTTCTTCAGAAGCCTTAACTTGGACTCTGGCTGCTATCCATCGCCCCTCGGATCAAATGCAATGGAACCTGTTAGTGTCCAATGGTTTCAAAGCTCCCAATGTTGACGATATTGGAAAAATCAGGGAAAATAACGGCGTATTGGTTGTCCCCAACCCTTTCTTACTCCCTGAGTATGCCTACAATGTCGATCTGGGATTTTCACTCTTTTCCAAGGACAAAAAAAGTCAGTTGACCCTCAGAAACTATCTCACCCTAGTTTCAAGACATATTGTTCGTTCCAACTACATTGTTTTCTCAGACACGACCACTCCCGACAAAGAAACTATCCTCTATGATGGGGAAGCTTTAACTACGGTAGCCAATAAAAATTTAGGAAATCGATTGGTTTACGGTTCGGCAATAGACGCCAAATTACAGCTCTCTCCCCGACTTCAAGGAATAGGAAACTTAACCTATACTGGATCCGATAACAACGAACGTTATGGCCCAATGCCCTCCATCTCGCCTCTTTTTGGTTCTTTTACCATAGAATATGATCATGCTAAACTTCAGCTTCGCGCCCAATATCAATTCAGTGCGGCCAAAGATTCTTCAAACTACAGCTTAGGTGGAGAAGACAGCCTTGAAGAAACTCCATTGATCAACCCCACAGCATTGTTACTAACCGATCAATTTGGAGGCATGCCTGCTTGGAGTGATTTTTCTCTCTTGGCAAATTACCAGTGGAATGCCACCACAAAATTAAAAGCAGGGATTGAAAATATCTTCGACACCCATTATCGCACCTTCGCTTCTGGGGTCTCTGCTCCAGGAAGAAGTTTTCGGATTGGCCTACAGATAGCACTGTAGATTTTAAATCCTCCTTTTTCTTCTTGAAATTGATTATTTTCGCAGTCGAGCGAAAAATCGCAAACCCATGGCATTCAAGGAATACAAACGACTTGATTTACCCAAAATTGCTGAGGATGTCTTGTCCTATTGGGAAACTGAAGCCATTTTTGAGCAAAGCATTCGCTCACGAGAGGGGAAACCCCCATTTGTTTTTTACGAAGGACCTCCATCAGCCAACGGCATGCCAGGGATCCACCATGTTATGGCTAGAGCGATCAAAGATATTTTCTGCCGATATAAGACCCAAAAAGGGTATCAAGTAAAGCGAAAAGCCGGTTGGGATACCCATGGCCTTCCTGTAGAGCTTGGGGTGGAAAAAGAATTGGAAATTACCAAAGACGCCATTGGAAAATCAATCAGTATTGAAGCCTATAACGAGGCTTGCAAAAAGGCGGTGATGCGCTATACCGATGTATGGAATCAACTCACCCTAAAAATGGGCTACTGGGTGGATATGGAAAACCCCTACATCACCTACAAATCCAAGTATATTGAAAGTGTATGGTGGCTTTTAAAACAAATCCATCAGAAAGACCTGCTCTACAAGGGCTATACGATTCAGCCCTTTTCTCCCAAAGCAGGAACAGGACTGAGTTCTCACGAACTCAATCAACCGGGTACCTATCGGGATGTGACTGATACAACGGTTACCGCCATGTTCGAAACCCATAAGGATAGTTTGCCTAGTGCTTTGCAAGAAGAATTGCCCTTATATATTCTCGCTTGGACAACAACGCCTTGGACACTCCCTTCAAATACGGCTTTGACCGTAGGAGCCAAGATCGATTATGTCATTGTTCACACTTTCAATCAATACACAGACCTTCCTATTCGAGTGCTACTCGCCAAAAAGCTTGTGGAAAATCAATTGGGTAAAAAGTTTGTCGAGGTGAAAACTAAAGACGCTCTTCAGGCCTATGAAAACCGTCAGAAACAAATCCCCTACTATCTAGGGGATGAAATTAGAGGAAATGCCTTAGTTGGCATTCGCTACCAACAATTGTGGGACGAAGCCCCCTTGCCTTCCGAAAACCCAGACGATGCCTTTCGAGTTATCGCTGGTGATTTTGTCACCACAGAAGAAGGAACAGGAATTGTGCATACGGCTCCAACTTTTGGAGCTGATGATGCCAAAGTCGCGATGGAGGCTCAGCCCCCAATCCCGCCCTTACGGGTTGCTGATCCTGATGGCACACTAGTCCCATTGGTTGACTTTCAAGGAAAGTTTAGAAACGAACTCGGATCCTTGGGAGGTAAATACGTGAAAAACGAATATTATCCCGAAGGTCAGGTTCCTGAAAAATCTGTAGATGTGGAAATTGCCATTCGACTCAAAGAACGAAACCGTGCCTTTAAAGTCGAAAAGTATGTTCACTCCTATCCCAACTGTTGGCGAACCGACAAGCCTATATTATACTATCCGCTAGATTCCTGGTTTGTGAAAATGGCGGCAGTGCGAGACCGAATGGTAGCAAACAACAACGAAATTAACTGGAAACCCAAAGCCACCGGCGAAGGACGTTTTGGCAATTGGCTGCAAAATGCCAACGATTGGAACCTGTCGCGCTCTCGTTTCTGGGGAATTCCACTGCCTATATGGCGATCAGAAGACGGCAAGCAAATGAAAGTCATTGGGTCTTTGGAAGAATTAGACAGTGAAATACAAAGCGCAGTAAAAGCAGGAATACAAACCCACAACCCTTTGATTGACTTTGAAGTAGGCAATTACGAGGAAAGCAATTACGAAAAGATCGATCTTCATAAAAATACCGTAGATGCAATCATCTTGGTTGGGGAAGACGGTCACACCCCTTTGCATCGAGAAAATGACTTGATCGATGTGTGGTTCGATTCTGGATCGATGCCCTATGCCCAATGGCATTATCCCTTCGAAAATAAAGAAAAGGTAGATAGGGGCGAGGCCTTCCCTGCAGATTATATAGCAGAAGGTGTCGATCAGACCCGAGGATGGTTCTATACCTTGCATGCCATTGCAACGCTGGTATTTGATCAAATCGCATTTAAGAATGTCATTTCCAACGGCTTGATCCTTGACAAAAAGGGCCAAAAAATGTCCAAACGCTTAGGCAATGCTACCGATCCCTTTGAAACTCTAGACCAATACGGTCCCGATGCCACCCGCTGGTACATGATTGCAAACGCCAATCCTTGGGACAATTTAAAGTTTGATGTGGAAGGCATTGAAGAAGTGCAACGCAAATTCTTTGGAACTTTATACAATACTTATTCCTTCTTTAGCCTCTACAGTAATATTGATCAATTCCAATTTAAAGAAGCCACAATTGACCGAGCCAATCGGACGGAGTTGGATCGATGGATCTTATCCGAATTGCACTCACTCATTACTCAAGTAGATGCCGATTACGCCGATTACGAGCCTACCAGAGCAGCACGGGCTATTTCTGAATTTGTACAAGAAAAACTGAGCAACTGGTATGTTCGCTTAAACCGTCGTCGGTTCTGGAAAGGCAGTTATGGGCAAGATAAAATAGCCGCCTATCAGACACTCTTTGAATCCCTATTAACCGTAGCTAAGCTGGCTGCGCCTATCGCTCCTTTTTATTCCGATCGCCTATACCAAGACTTGATCGAGGACACCGCAGTAGAAAACTATGCCTCCGTGCACCTAAGTGAATTTCCAAAGCCGGATCCTGAGGCTATTGATACCGAGCTCGAAGCGCGTATTAATAAAGCCCGATTGATTGTTTCCTTGGGATTATCCTTGCGTAAAAAAGAGCAAATCAAGGTGCGGCAACCTTTACAAAAATTGATGATTCCAGTCAAAAATCAACAAGAGAGGGAACAGCTTTTGTCTATTGAAGAACAAATCAAGACGGAAATCAATGTGAAAGAACTGGAGCTTCTTGATGACGCCAGTACTATTTTAGTCAAAGAAATCAAACCCAACTTCAAAACCTTGGGGCCTCGGTTCGGGAAAGAGATGGGTTCAATTGTTAATACTGTAAAATCATTGTCTGAAGAGCAAATTAGACAATTGGAAGAAGAGGGACAGATTGAACTAAATGTCAATGAAAAAAATATTATTTTAGAAGATTCGGATGTAGAAATTAGCACCAAAGACATAGCGGGCTGGTTGATTGCAACTGGGCAGGGCACCACCGTTGCTTTAGACAGTACCTTGAATGAAGGTTTGGTAGAAGAGGGAATTTCTCGAGAGCTGGTCAACCGGATACAAAACATTCGAAAAGACGCGGGACTAGAAGTCACCGATAAGATTGCCGTGCGGATAGCACTGCATGAGGGGTTAGAAAAAGCCGTTTTGAAAAATAAACACTATGTAATGACAGAGACCCTAACCGATCATTTGGAATTTGTTCCCAACTTAATTGAGGGACAATCTTTGACATTTGATGAAATTGATACACGAATAAATATTCAAAAAATTTAGTCATGGGAGATAAAACCAAAAAAAGATATACCGACAAAGAATTATTGAAGTTTAAAGAACTCATTGAAGAAAAAATTGAAAAAGCTAAAGCCGATTTAGAGCTTTTAAAAAGTGCTTATATGAACGATGGCAATAATGGTACCGAAGACACCTCACCCACCTTTAAGGCATTTGAAGAGGGCTCTGAAACTATGTCCAAAGAAGCCAACACACAATTGGCCATCCGACAGGAAAAATTCATTCGAGATCTCAAAAATGCTTTAATCCGAATTGAAAACAAAACCTATGGAATTTGTCGAGTAACTGGAAAACTCATTAATAAAAAAAGACTGATGTTGGTTCCACACGCCACACTAAGCATCGAAGCCAAAAACATTCAAAAATAAAAAAGGGCACGTTTATTGTTCTTTTTCTCATTGGTACAGGGGCCTTCTCCCAATCGGTTATCTCCCGTAGTTGGCCCGTGTCAGGATTTGAATCCGTATCTATTGAGCTTCCCTTTGCCGAAGACTTTCAACTCTCCAATCATACTGAAAACAACGTAGTGATGTCCTATACGTCTTCCGGGGAATATCAAGACCAGATGCGCATTCGCTCTTCGGTAACAGTAGACGTCCTTCAACTCACAGAATTTCGAAATCCATTTCTGAATCGCCCCAATGACAAACTCGCGGCCCACAAAGTAATCGCTACCCAAATGACTTTGAAAATTCCTCATTCCCTTGCCGTGTTCCTTGAAATGGAAGAAGGAAAAATTCAAATTCAAGGACAGTACCAACGGCTCGATGTCCTTGTAAGATCCGGGGTTTGTCTGCTTGATTTGACCGCTACTCCTGGCCAACTAAAAACCCTTTCGGCAGGAGTCAAAATTACCCACCGAGAAATGACCCTCTCCGTTCAATCGAATGAAAAAAAAATAGATTGTTCAATAGATTCCGATAAGGTGCTTTTTGAAGTAGTAAACCTCCGAGGGAAAGTCGATTGCAATCCGCTTTGATATGTGTATTTTTAAGCTCAATTAACAAACATGTTCAAACTCTCATTTCGTCCCTTAAATGGATTGACCGCCATATTATTCATTGCGGTGTTGTTGGTGATCGATCAGTGGATAAAGATAAGCATCAAACTTAACTACCCCCTATCTTTATTCGGGCAAGAAGCCATTCTCGACTGGGGGTTTTTCAAACTCCTTTTTGTAGAAAACAAAGGCATGGCCATGGGTACCCGTCTCGATACGATCTTCCCTTTTCTTTCCGAGCGCATTGCAAAGCTGTTGCTCACCGGGTTTCGATTGGTGGCTATCACTGCCCTAGGCTATTGGCTTTGGGACAATTTGCGGCAGCGAAATACCACACTGCTCCCTTTTGCCCTTTGTTTGATTTTTGCAGGAGCTTTGGGGAATATAATCGACTCCGTCTTCTATGGCGTTTGGTTTACCAGTAGTTACGGCCAAGTGGCCACTTGGGCCAGTTCGGAAGGCTACGCTCCACTCTTTTTTGGCCATGTAGTGGATATGTTCCAGTTCCCCCTAGTGGAATGGACCTGGCCTCAATGGATGCCTTGGGTGGGAGGAGAGCGCTATCTTTTTTTTCAATACATCTTTAATGCAGCCGACTCTTGGATCAGCATTGGAGTAGGAATCCTCCTCTTTTTTAACAAAAAGGTATTTAATACCAATCAGCCTTTAAAGAAATAAGCGTGTATGGGAGTGATATAGCTATCGAGAGCTATGTCGGTTACTTCACAATCTGAAATGACTTCCACAACAGGAAAAAAACCAACTCCCATGGCATGTACCTGCTCCGAACATTGGGACAGAAAACGATCGTAGTAGCCCTTACCGTAACCTACTCGCTGTCCATTTTGATCCACTGCTAGGAGGGGAACAATCACAAGGTCGATTTGATCTGGGCGGATTTCTTGGCTAGCAAGGGGTTCTATTATGCCCCAGTTGTTTTTTTGCCAAGGGGTGGTTTGGGTCCACAGATGATGGGTCATTTCACCATGACTCGTTAGCTTAGGTACCACTATTTTTTTATTGCACTCCCAGAGTGAAGTGATTAAAGGTTCCAAGGCTACTTCTGCCTGACGTGCTAGGGGGATGAAAACATGAATCCATTGATAATCGGGAAGAATCAACTGAAATACCCTTTCCGTAATTTGCCTGCTCAGCTGCTGGTGTTGCTTTTTAGAGAGGTCTTTCCGTTGCTGGAGATAGTGGTGCCGCAGTTCCTTTTTAGTCATAGATACAAGGTAGTTTTTTATCCAGACTCCCTTAGCTTCCCGTCTTTTTTTCTTTGTATTATATCTTCAAATACGCTGCATAAAATAAATGATTACAACATTAAATAGCAAATAGGCTATTCTCAATTTGAATCTAAAAAAGTATCCCCTACTAGCCACATCCGAAATTTTCTTGTCAATTTAATCCCTAATGCGCTCGTCCCGAAAGTTATCCTAGCAGGTACAGATTATTTGGACTTAGTTAAATAGCGTATTTTTAGGCATGGAATTGCCTGCAATTGAAATCCAAATCAAGACCCTTCCCGAAGGGCCAGGGGTCTACCAATATTTCGATGCCGAAAACAGGGTAATCTATGTAGGCAAAGCCAAAAATCTAAAGAAGCGGGTGGGTTCCTATTTCACCAAACAGCATTTGAACAACCGAACCAGGATGCTGGTGAAGAACATTATGAAAGTGGAGCATATAGTTGTGGCCTCTGAAATGGATGCCCTACTGCTCGAAAATAACCTCATCAAAAAATACCAACCCAAATACAATGTAATGCTGAAAGACGACAAGTCCTACCCTTGGATTTGTGTCAAAAAAGAACCTTTTCCAAGGGTATTCCCTACCCGGAAAATCATCCGCGATGGATCTGAATATTTTGGTCCCTATACTAGTATGAAAACTGTACGAACTCTTTTGGATTTGATCAAAGGAATCTATCCGCTACGAACCTGCAATTACGACTTGCACCCTAGCAAAATAGCGGCAGACAAATACAAGCTTTGCCTAGAATATCATTTAGGAAACTGTCTGGGTCCCTGTGTGGGGAATATCGAATTAGCTGTGTATGAAGAGAACATACATGCCATTCGTTCCATTATAAAGGGCAATTTCAAAGAATCGCTTCAGCAATTTAAAACCCAAATGAAGAGTCATGCCGAACAACTGGAGTTTGAAGCGGCGCAACGAATAAAAGACAAGATTGAGGTGCTAGAGAACTATCAAGCTAAATCTACCATCGTCAATCCCAAAATAAGTGACGTTGATGTGTTTACCATTCTTTCCGATGAAAGCTATGGCTATGTCAATTTCCTTCAGATTTCCTATGGATCAATTATTCGATCGCACACTATGGAAATCAAAAAACGCTTGGAGGAAACCGATGGCGAACTTCTTCGGCTGGCAATCATTGAAATTCGGCAACGGTTTCATTCGCAATCCAAGATGATTTTCAGCTCACATCCTTTGGATTTTGGGGAGGAGATTCAAATTATCCTCCCCCAAAAAGGAGACAAGCGGAAATTAGTCGAACTCTCTCTTCGCAATGCCAAATACTTCCGAATGGAACGATTCAAACAAATGAAAATTGTGGACCCCAATCGCCATGAAAAGCGATTGATGGCACAGATAAAAACAGACCTTCGGCTATCGAGCGAACCCGTTCATATAGAATGTTTTGACAACTCAAACATGCAGGGATCTAACCCAGTCGCAGCTTGTGTTGTGTTTAAAAATGGCAAACCCAGCAAAAAAGAATACCGCCATTTTAAGATCAAAACTGTAGAAGGGCCCGACGATTTTGCTTCGATGGAGGAAGTTGTTTTCCGTCGCTACCGCCGCCTATTGGAGGAGGACGAGGCCTTGCCACAGCTTATTGTTATTGATGGGGGTAAAGGGCAGTTGTCTTCTGCCCTCAAAAGCCTAGAGATCCTTGGCCTTCGTGGAAAGATCGCAATCATTGGAATTGCCAAACGTTTGGAAGAACTCTATTTCCCAGAGGATCCCATCCCTCTCTATCTGGATAAAAAATCGGAAACACTCAAAGTTATCCAACAATTGCGAAATGAAGCCCATCGCTTCGGGATCACCCTACACAGGAATCGAAGAAGTAAAGGCGCTTTGGGCTCAGAATTGGATCAAATCCCTGGAGTGGGACCCAAAACAAAAGAGGTTTTACTCAAAGAATTCAAATCGGTAAAGCGCATCAAAGCGGCACCTAAAGAAGCCCTTGTCGAAGTATTAGGTCCAAACAAAGGAAATGCCTTATATAAGGCTATCAATTCCCCTTCTGCTTCGTAAAAGATTTTCTACTTTTGTAGGGATATGAAAAGTATAGCCCTCTTGTGGTTCGGAATTGCCGTCTTTTCTGTCGGACAGGCCCAAGCCCCCGAAATTTTCCCCGATTTGGTCCCAAATACCCAATCCAATGATTCCTTCAAAGATCAGGAATGGTTTGAATTTCGAATCCATTACGGGTTTTTTAATGCTTCTATCGCCACCTTGAAACTGGAAGAAACGATCCTGAACAACCGACCGGTTTTCCACGCCAAAGGCTACGGAAAAACAATTGGTTTGGCCCGTTGGTTCTTTAAAGTAGAAGACCATTATGAAAGCTATTTTGACCCGTCAAGCGGTGTGCCCTACAAAGCAATTCGGGATATTTATGAAGGCGGGTACACAAAAGATATTGAAACGGACTTCGACCACGAAGCCCAAGAGGCATTCGTCCACGATAAAAAGAAAAAAACGAAGACCCGAATTCCCATTAGTGAAAAAGCCCAAGACTTTATCTCGGCATTCTATTACCTGCGTAATTTTTTACCCCCCGGTGAATTAGAACCCAACCGAAGTTTTGCTATCAATATGTTTTTTGACAACGATAATTATTTGTTCAAACTCAAATACGTTGGAAAAGAAACCCTTAATTCTAAGTTTGGTCGTGTCTCTTGTTTGAAATTCAAACCCATCGTACAGGCCGGTCGTGTCTTTAAAGAAAAAGAGAGTGTAACCTTGTGGGTCTCCGATGATCGGAATCGAATTCCCATTCGAATGCAAGCCGATTTGGCCATTGGTAGCATTAAAGTAGACTTGGAAAAATTTAAAAACCTCAAACATCCCTTCCGTATTGAAATCTCCCAATAAAAATATACAACGGTGGCTTGGTCTTCCATCCTTTCTTTGGAGCGGAGTTGCTGTAATTTTTGTCTTTTTTGGTGCTTGTAACTCGCCATTGCCTAGTCCCAAGCTAGAAACAGTACAAGAAGAAATAATTCCTCCCAAAATGCGCTATGGCTATGATCTAAACCAATATCAAGTTGTACAAAAAAAAATCCGAAGGGGGGATACCTTTGGAGCTATTCTTGAAGGAGAGGGAATCGATTATCCTCAGGTCTATGAAGTACTTCAGGCCATTAAAGGAAAGGTGAAAGTGAACCGATTGCAAATAGGCAAGCCCTATACGCTGCTTTATACGCAAGACAGCATTGCCACGCCCTATGCTTTTATCTACGAACCCGGGGTGGAAAGCTATACGCGGATTCAACTGCGTGACAGCCTTTTTGGAGAAAAGGTTGATAAACCAGTGCGCCTGGTCGAACTGCAGGGAGCAGGAATCATAGAAAGTTCCCTCTATGAAACGATGCAAAACAGTGGTCTCAATGATCAATTGACCTATTATCTTGCCGATGTATATGCCTGGACCATCGACTTTTTTCGCTTGCAAAAAGGAGATCGCTTTAAAGTCATTTATACAGAAAAATTTGTTGACGATTCCATTTCAATTGGGATACAAGAAATCAAAGCTGCTTATTTTGAACACAACGGCAAGCCTCTCTACGCCTTTCAATTTGAATCGGACAGCTTGGTTGGTCGAGTGGATTATTTCAATGACCAAGCCAAGAACCTCCGCAGAGCTTTTTTAAAAGCTCCGGTTAAATTCAGTCGGATTTCTTCCCGCTATAACTTGCGGCGGCGAATCAAATATTACGGCAATCGAATCAAACCGCATCGGGGAACTGACTTTGCCGCCAGTGTGGGAACACCTATTATGGCAACCGCCAATGGAACAATCATCAAAGCTTCGTATACCCGCGGTAATGGAAATTATGTGACCATTAAACACAACAATATCTATCAAACCCAATACTTGCATATGAAAAAACACAATGTGCGACGGGGGCAATACGTCAAACAAGGCGACGTTATTGGGTGGGTAGGTATGACGGGCTTCACAGCGGGGCCACACGTCTGCTATCGTTTTTGGAAATACGGAAAACAGGTGGACCCCTTCCGACAAAAGCTCCCAGCCGCCAAACCTATTTCCAAGGATTTAAAGACCCAATTTTTAGCCGAAATTGAACCGATCAAATACGAGCTAGAATGCATTCCTTTTGAACCAGACTTTTTAAACGACAACAAACGTCTTAGCCAATATGAAACTACCCAACCATAATCCCACTCAACTCACTGCATGGAAAGAATTAGAAGCCCACTTTTCAGCCATTCAGGACCAGACCATTCTCAACTTATTTGAAACTGAAAAAGACAGGCTCAACCAACTCGCTTTTACTTGGGAAGACTTTTATGTGGACCTGTCCAAAAACAGGTTGACCCAAAAAACGATTCAACTATTGATCAAACTGGCTAAGGAAGCGGAACTACCCAGTGCGATAGCGTCCTATTTTTCGGGAGAGGCCATCAACGAAACCGAAAACAGAGCCGTTCTTCACACGGCTTTACGAGCACAAGGGAATACCGCTATTAAAGTTGATGGAGAAGATATCACTCCTGAAATCAAACGTGCCAAGGAGAAAATGTATGGCTTTGCAAAAGAGGTCCTCTCTGGTCAATGGAAAGGCTATACTGGAAAATCGATTGATTCCATTGTCAATATTGGTATTGGAGGATCGGACTTGGGGCCAGCTATGGTTACTGAAGCCTTGGAATACTATGGCAATCATCTGACTCCCTATTTTGTGTCCAATGTGGAAGGGGATCACCACAAGGAAATATTGAAAAAAATCGACCCTGAAACCACACTTTTTCTCGTTATTTCCAAGACATTTACTACCCAAGAAACTTTGTCCAATGCCAACAGCATACGGGAATGGTTTCTCAGTTCGGCACCAGAATCGGCCATCAGCCAGCATTTTGTCGCTATATCTACCAACCTAGAGAAAATCGATGCTTTTGGGATTGCCCCAGAAAATGTCTTTCCCATGAATGACTGGGTGGGCGGTCGTTTTTCCTTGTGGAGTTCCGTAGGGTTAAGTATTTGTCTGGCCATTGGTCCCGATCATTTTGAAAATTTACTTCGAGGAGCAGGAGCAATGGACCAACACTTCCGCGACAGTCCCACTGAAAAAAATATCCCCACTTTATTGGCACTCATTAGTATTTGGTATAATAATTTTTGGCAAGCTGAAAGTGAGGCCATTATTCCCTACACCCAGTATTTGAGAAACCTTCCTGCCTATCTCCAACAAGGAATTATGGAAAGCAATGGCAAAGGGGTGGATCGTAACGGGAATGCAATAAACTATCAGACAGGAACGCTAATCTGGGGGGCTTCAGGAACCAATGCCCAGCACGCTTTTTTTCAATTGATTCATCAGGGAACCAAATTGATCCCAACCGATTTTATTGGGTTCAAAGAATCCTTACACGAAACAGGAGACCATCAAGCCAAGTTGTTGTCCAACTTTATTGCACAAACTGAAGCTTTAATGTGCGGTAAATCAGAGGCTACCGTACAAAAAGAATTGGAAGAAAAAGGTCTATCCAAAGAACAGATCCTCCAATTGGCTCCTTTCAAAGTTTTTACAGGCAATCGTCCCACCAATACCCTTTTGATAAAGAAGCTCACCCCCTACAATTTGGGTGCCCTCATTGCGATCTACGAGCACAAAATTTTTGTGCAGGGAATTCTATGGAATATCTTCAGCTACGACCAATGGGGCGTTGAATTGGGAAAACAACTCTCGAGTGCGATTCTAGAAGAAGTTAAAAACAAAGCTATCACCGCCCATGATCCCTCAACCAATCATTTAATTAAGAACTGTTTTAATGAAGGTCAGAAGTAACTCCCTTTTCAATGCCAGCTTGAAATAACTTCAACTCGATATTATTTAATAGACAAATAAGGATAATTTTTTATTGGGTAAAGCGTAGCGCTTTTACTTTTAATTGAAGATTTTTTTGTCCGTTGTATTCATTTTCATCCAGCGTGTAAAGGAGTTCAAAACTCCCTTGGCTTTTAATTTGACTGATGTGTGTTGCCATCCCAAAACCAATTCCGGAAAATGAAACTCCGCTAAAATCGGTTACTTCTAACTTTAAGTGAGTTTGGTCTTTCCCCACAACTTTGGTCCCTCCCGTATCTTTTACACCTCGTGTGTGAAATACAGGGCGCATATTCTGTGGACCAAAAGGAGCCATTTGTTGTAGAATACGATACAGCTTGGGTGTGATTTCTTTAAACACGATACTTGTGTCATAAATCATACTGGGTTCCAATTGTTCGGGTAGAATACGTTCTATAACTGCTGCTTCAAATGCCTCACGAAAGGGTACAAGATTCGTTTTTTCCATAGTTAGACCTGCAGCGTATTTATGGCCTCCAAATTGAATCAGGTGTTCACTGCAGGCTTTTATGGCTTCATAAACATCAAAGCCTCTTACCGAACGTACAGAACCTACCAGAGTATCCTCTGAAGCAGTGAGTACTACAGTAGGGCGATAGTGACTTTCAATCAGTCTAGAAGCCACAATACCCACCACCCCCTTGTGCCAGTTTTCTTGCATCACAACCGTACTCACTTCGGTGTTTAAATCCGGCATTTGTTCCAAGGCTTCTTGGGTGATTTTCTCATCGGTGAGACGCCGTTCGCTGTTCATCAATTCTATAGCTCGAGCTAGAGGGAGTGCTGAATCCTTGTCTGGGGAACACAGCAAATCTACGGCATAATGGCCGTGTTGCATTCTTCCTGCTGCATTGATTCGCGGGGCAATAATAAAAACCAAATCGCTCAACTGCAATCGCTTTTTTTTGGTGTTTTGAATCAACAACTCCAGTCCAGGTCTCGGTGCCGTATTCAATTGTTCAAGACCGTAGTGGGCCAAAATTCTATTCTCACCAGTTAGAGGAACAATATCTGCTGCAATGGCTGTTGCCACCAAATCCAAATAGGGCATTAAAGAGGTGATGTCATGTCCTTGTTCGAGTGCAAGTGCTTGGATGAGTTTAAAGCCAATACCACATCCGCACAATTCTTTGAACGGGTAGGAACAACCTTCTTGCTTTGGATCTAAGATAGCTACTGCCTTTGGTAATTCTTCTCCAGGAAGGTGATGATCGCAAATAATACAATCTATTTCAAGCGCCTTGGCCTCTTCAACTTGTTCCATGGCTTTGATTCCACAATCCAAGACAATTAACAATGTAATTTCGTTATCATGAGCAAATTGAATCCCAGTGCTGGAAAGACCATACCCCTCGGAATATCGATCGGGAATGTAGGTCGCTACTTCTGAAGTTAGGGTTTGAAGGTAGGATGCCATTAAGGCTACAGCGGTTGTACCATCCACATCATAATCCCCATAGATCATGATTTTTTCATTATGAGTTACTGCGGAAAAAACGCGCGCTACTGCTTCGGACATCCCCAACATTAGGAATGGATCGTGAAGAGCGTCAAGGCTGGGACGAAAAAATGTCTTGGCCAAATCAAAAGACGAAATCCCTCGTTGGATGAGTACAGTTGCAACAGCAGTTGGGATCCCCAATTTCTGTTCCAATTGTAGAACCCTTTCCGTGGGGGGCGCTTCGTTATTTATCCATTTCATAGGCTAACTATTCGGAGGCGATACAAACAACAAATTCGCCACGGGGTGGCTGCTGGCTATAGAATTCTATTGCTTGGGTCAGAGTACCTCGAAAGGTATCCTCAAATTTTTTGGTCAGTTCCCTGCCGATACTCACTGCTCGATTCGGGCCAAAAAAAGGCTCCATTTGCATAAGTGTTTTTACTAGCTTATGGGGAGATTCATAAAGAATAAGAGTGACCGGAAGTTGTGCCAATTCTTCCAGTTTTTTTTGTCGTCCTTTTTTTGGGGGTAAAAATCCTTGAAAGAAAAACCGGTCGGAAGGTAGTCCACTTTGTACCAAAGCAGGAATTAGTGCTGTAGCTCCCGGGAGGCAACTTACTTCCAAGTTTTCTTTGAGAGCCGCTCGAACCAAAAGGAATCCAGGGTCTGAAATTCCGGGAGTCCCGGCGTCGGATATAAGTGCTATTCGTTGTCCTTCTTTGAGAAGTGCAAGAATACTATCGAGTTTGATATGCTCGTTGTGCATATGAAAACTCTGCATGGGGGTCTGAATTTCATAATGTTGTAATAAGGTAGCGCTCGTGCGTGTGTCTTCGGCCAGAATCAAGTCGGCCTCTTTTAAATATCGCTGCGCACGGTGGGTAAAGTCTTCCAAATTGCCAATTGGAGTTGGAACTACATACAATCCCATAACAGCTTATTTGGTCTCAAAATATTGAATCAATATTCCCAGAAAGCGTTCTTCATATTCGTCTTTGCCCTCCCATTGGTTATAATCCGGTTTCAACATGGTATCAATAAAATTGGCTGCTTCGGCTAGAGAATCAAATGTAGTAAGCTGATTCATCGCTCGCTGATATTCGGTGGATTGATTGTTAAACAAGTGCTGAATAAAGGCCAAACGGTCGTTCAGGTCTACTTTTAACCCTTTAGAAAATTGTTCGTTTAGATTGGGGGGAGATTTGATTTCTTCCCTTTTAGGATTCTCTTCAAAGGCCGTGGAGGTAGTCTCCTCTTTTCGAACGAAGTGGGGTTCTTCGATTTGGGTGAATAATTCGTTTACTTCTTGGGTCTCGGGCATTTCGGTTACCATATTTTTTATGGTGTCCATAAGCTCGGGAATTTCTTCTTGATCTTGGGAAGACTCTTCTTGGGTCAGTTCTTCCTTTGCAATATTCATTGATTCCAATGATTGAAAGAGCTTCTCTTGTTGAGTTTCGAGAGAACGTGACGCAGACTCTTCTCCTTTGGGTTTGAGGTGGGATATTACACTGAGCTCATAGAGGTCTCTCAAGCTTTCATGCATTTGTTGGTCAGACATTTTCTCCTTTTTTGCATTTAGGAGTTGAATTAAATTTTCAATTTCTTTACGAAGTTGATGCTTCATGATAGAAAGTGCAACAAATTGTTTAATACCTTTGTTTGCGACCAAGTGGTCGCGCGTCTAAAACGAAAAGTACGAAATGTTTTTAGAAAACACGGTAAACCCTAAAGAACAATTTGGTTGGATAGAAGTCATCTGTGGATCTATGTTTTCAGGGAAAACAGAAGAATTAATTCGACGGCTAAAAAGAGCAAAAATCGCCCAACAAAAAGTTGAAATTTTTAAACCAAGCCTAGACCAACGTTACGACGCCTCCCATGTGACCTCACACGATGACAATCAGATTCGTTCCACTCCTGTTCCTGCGGCGGCCAATATTCCCATTCTCGCAGATGGTTGTGAGGTCATCGGAATAGACGAAGCACAATTTTTCGACGATGAAATCGTACAAGTCTGCAATGATATGGCCAATCGTGGAATTCGAGTTATTGTTGCAGGATTGGATATGGATTATAAGGGCAACCCTTTTGGGCCCATGCCGGCGCTGATGGCTACAGCTGAATATGTGACCAAAGTGCATGCCGTTTGTACGCGAACAGGAAACCTTGCTCAATACAGTTTTCGAAAATCGGCACAAAAAAATCTGATTCACTTGGGAGAAAAACAAGACTATGAGCCCTTAAGTCGTGGTGCTTTTTTTAAAGCCGTGTACCCTAAGAAAAAGAAATCTGGATCCATTAAGAAGTCTAACGAATTATAGGCGATGGCCATCATTGATCTCTACTTATCTCGTCTGAATCACAACCTCGGAGTGATCCGATCCAAGTTACAACCCAAGACAAAAATCATTGGGGTAGTGAAAGCGAATGCATATGGCCAAGGAGTGGTCCCAATAGCTCAAAACCTTATAGAACAGGGCATTGATTATCTCGCGGTTGCCTATGCCTCCGAAGGCATTGCACTACGATCGGCAGGAATTGACTGTCCTATTATGGTTTTTTATCCACAGAAAGAAACTTTTGCTGCGCTGCTTCAACATTGTTTAGAACCTGTTTTATATAGCCGCCAAACATGGTTTGCATTTATGGATTGCGTGGAGCGACAACGAATTCCTAAATATCCGGTTCATATCAAGTTTAACACTGGATTGAATCGTATTGGGTTTTCATGGGAAGATCGGGAATGGCTCCTCGAACAACTTCAGCATAATAAACTTCAAGTAGAAAGTATCTATTCTCATTTGGCTGCCTCAGAAGAAGTCCGACCCCATATTCCCACAGAAAAACAAGGGGAATATTTTCAAAAGATTCGATCTTTTTTTCTTCCCCATTATCCAAATACTGTATTTCATCTTCTCAATACCTCTGGTGTATTTAATTATCCAGAATGGCAATGGGATGCTGTTCGTATTGGAATTGGTTTATATGGTTTTGCCAATCGAAAAAGTTGGGATCAACAATTAAAACCTATTGCCCGTTTGCATGCACCAATTTCTCAAATTCACTCAGTAGATAAAGGCGCTTATGTGGGATATAATCAAGGTTGGAAAGCATCGAGACCCTCTCAAATTGCCACCTTGCCGATCGGCCATGCTGATGGAATTGGCAGGGAGTTTGGACTAGGGAAAGGTCGAGTAATTATACATGGTCAACTCTTGCCCATAATAGGTAATGTTTGTATGGATTTGGTGATGGTAGATGTGACCGACTGCAATTGTGCTGAAGGGGACTCTGCTATTTTCTTCGATGCAGATCATACGCTCAATGAGTGGGCGGAAGTCGGGGGAACGATCCCTTATGAACTCCTCACCCGCTTAAGCCCAAGAATTACCCGAGTAATTCATCCTTAAATATTTCACATACTGTTGGGTTTAAAACATTTTATCTAAAAAAGCTAGAATTGGCTGAAATCCACCAAAAACAATATTTTCCGCTTATTTTTGCCAAAAATCACATCAAAATGAAAGTAGCTGTTGTTGGAGTCACGGGTATGGTAGGGCGAGTAATGTTACGTGTTTTGGAAGAGCGTCAACTCCCAATTGACATTTTAGTTCCTGTAGCCTCCTCCCGCTCTGTTGGAAAGAAAATCACATTCAAAGGTAAAGAATACCCCATTGTAGGCATGGAAGAAGCTATTGCTTTGGCCCCTGATATTGCTCTATTTTCTGCTGGCGGTGAAACCTCCAAAACATGGGCGCCCGAATTTGCCGCCGCAGGAACAACTGTGATAGATAATTCCTCGGCTTGGCGGATGGATCCTAGCAAAAAACTAATTGTGCCTGAAATTAATGCTAACGAACTTACAGCCGAAGATAAGATTATAGCCAACCCCAATTGCTCTACCATTCAAATGGTTGTTGCGCTTGCGCCACTGCATCGGGAATACACACTCAAACGTTTGGTCATTTCAACTTATCAGTCCATTACAGGAACCGGTGTTGCTGCCGTGAAGCAATTGGAAAATGAATACCACAATAGAGAAGGTGAAATGGCATATCCCTATCCCATCCACCGAAACGCCCTGCCACATTGCGACATTTTTGTAGAAGACGGATACACCAAAGAAGAAATGAAATTGGTTCATGAAACTAGAAAAATCTTAGGAGATACTACTCTCAATATCACAGCTACCGCCATTCGGATTCCTGTGGTTGGAGGACACAGTGAGTCGGTCAATGCAGAATTCCAAAATGACTATGAATTGGAGGCTCTTCGAAAGCTCCTACACGAAAGTGAGGGGGTTTGTCTTCAGGACAATCCTGATACAAATACCTATCCCATGCCACTATACGCCGAAGGAAAAGACGACGTCTTTGTTGGGAGAATTCGTCGTGACCTCTCTCAACCCAATACAGTGAACCTATGGATTGTTTCCGATAACTTGAGAAAAGGAGCAGCAACAAATGCCGTACAAATTGCCGAATATTTACTTGCCCACGAATTGGTTTAGTCTTTTATTTGGTTTTAATACCTTTAAATCCAAATTCAAATCTTTATGAAAGCTTATTCTTATTTGTGTGTGATCACCCTATTGTTAAGTTGCCAGAATACAGATAGTATTACTTATCCTACAACCGTTAAAAAGCCTGTAACAGACACCTATTTTGACACCCCAGTCACTGATAATTTTCGCTGGCTTGAGGATGATTTAAGTGATGAAACTGCCACTTGGGTTGGTGCTCAGAATAAAGTGACTTCTTCGTATTTAGAAGACATCCCCTATCGGACTCAACTGGCGGAACGCTTAAAGACGCTATGGGATTATGCCAAACAAACAGCTCCATTTCAAGAAGGAGATTATACCTATTATTATCGCAACACGGGTTTGCAAAATCAATATGTTCTATACCGAAAAGATGCCGTTGGAAAGGAAGAAGTTTTTCTAGATCCTAATGAGTTTTCAGAAGACGGAACTACATCTTTAGCTGGACTCAGCTTTTCAAAAGACGGCGCAACTGTAGCCTACGCTATCTCTGAGGGAGGTAGTGATTGGCGGAAGGTGATTGTGATGGACGTGGCATCTAAAACCATTGTTGAGGACACCCTAACTAACATTAAATTTAGCGGAATTCAATGGCGAGTAAACCAAGGCTTTTACTATTCCAGTTATGACAAGCCCAAAGGCAGCGAATTATCGGAAAAAACAGATCAACACAAACTTTATTATCACGAATTGGGAACCACACAGTCCAAAGATCAATTGATTTACGGAGGGACAGACGAGGAGAAAAACCGATATGTGGGTGCCGATGTTACTGAAGAAGGAGATTATCTTTTTATTTCTGCTTCTGAAGCCACCTCGGGAAATAAAATTTTTGTGAAAAGTCTAACTCGCAAAAATGCCCCGCTGGTTCCTATAGTAGATAATTATGATAGTGATACGTACTGGTTTGATAGTGATGAACAATATTTCTATTTTGTAACCAATTTTGAAGCCCCCAACCAACGAGTGGTTCGAGCTCCTAAAAACAAACCACAGCAAGCCTACTGGAAAGATGTAATTCCTGAAACAGAGCATGTGTTAAGTCCCACAACTGGAGGGGGTTATCTCTTTGCAGAATACTTAATCGATGCTATATCCAAAGTATATCAATACGATTATGACGGGAACTTAATTGGTGAAATTCCCCTTCCTGGCTTGGGAAGTGCTGGCGGGTTCCGCGGCAAAAAAGAACAAGACACTTTGTATTATTCATTTTCCAATTATCATCGGCCTGGAAGTATCTATTCATATCATCCAAAGTCTCTAGTCTCAAAGCCCTACTGGAATCCTGGTATTGATTTTGATTCTGATAATTATGTTTCCAAGCAAGTATTTTTTCCTTCTAAAGACGGAACTCAAATACCAATGATTATCACTCATAAAAAAGGAGTCGTTTACAATGGAAAAAATCCCACAATTCTCTATGGGTATGGAGGATTCAATATCAGCATTACTCCTCGGTTTAGCATCACTAACAGCGTTTGGATGGAACAAGGTGGTGTATATGCAGTTCCCAATATACGAGGGGGTGGAGAGTATGGAAAAACATGGCATAAAGCGGGGACTAAAATGCAAAAACAAAATGTTTTTGATGATTTTATTGCAGCTGCTGAATATCTGATTCAAGAAAATATTACAACCCCAGAATATCTTGCTATACGGGGTGGTTCCAATGGTGGGTTACTTGTAGGAGCTTGTATGACACAACGCCCTGAACTCTTTAAAGTGGCACTTCCCGCAGTGGGAGTCCTTGACATGCTACGCTACCACACCTTTACCGCTGGTGCTGGCTGGGCCTATGATTATGGAACTTCAGAGGAATCGGAAGAAATGTTTGCCTATCTGAAAGGGTATTCTCCCATTCACAATGTCAAAGCTGGAACACGTTATCCAGCAACTCTTGTCACTACTGGAGATCACGATGATCGAGTGGTTCCTGCGCATTCCTTCAAGTTTGCTGCTGAGCTGCAGGACAAACAAGCGGGTGACGCTCCTGTTTTGATTCGAATTGAAACCAAAGCAGGACATGGAGCTGGAACACCAGTGACAAAAATCATTGATTTATATGCCGATGTATTTGGATTCACCCTTTATAATATGGGATATGAAGTTCTTCCTGAAAATACAGGGAAAATAAAAGGATAAAAAAAGGCAGCTTAACAGCTGCTTTTTTTTACTCTTCTATATCAAAATCTTCCATGAATTTTGTGGTATAGTTGCCCGCAATATAATCGGGGTGGTCCATTAATTTACGATGGAATGGAATGGTTGTTTTTATGCCCTCAATATAGAATTCATCCAATGCACGTTTCATTTTATTTATAGCTTCTTGACGAGTTTGTGCTGTGGTAATCAATTTGGCAATCATCGAATCGTAATGGGGAGGAATCACATAACCTGAATACACATGAGTATCCAGGCGCACCCCATGCCCTCCAGGAAAATGAAGGGTGGTGATTTTACCTGGTGAGGGTCTAAAATCATTGTGTGGATCCTCTGCGTTGATCCGACATTCTATCGAATGCATTTTAGGAATATAATGTTTCCCTGAGATAGGAATTCCTGCGGCTACTTTAACCTGTTCTCGAATCAAATCAAAATCAATCACCTGTTCCGTGATAGGATGCTCAACCTGTATCCGAGTGTTCATTTCCATGAAGTAGAAATTTTTGTATTTGTCTACTAGAAATTCTACCGTACCGGCACCTTCATACTTGATGAATTCAGCTGCTTGAACCGCCGCTTCGCCCATTTTTTTTCGCAACGTGCTTGTCATGAATGGGGAGGGTGTTTCCTCAGTCAATTTTTGATGTCGACGCTGGACCGAACAATCACGCTCGGAAAGATGACAGGCTTTTCCAAAAGAATCTCCAATGATTTGAATTTCAATATGACGCGGTTCTTCAATCAGTTTTTCCAAATACATGCCGTCATTCCCAAAAGCGGCTCCAGCTTCCTGACGGGCACTTTCCCATGCTTTCTCAAGGTCTTCTGCTTGCCAAACGGCACGCATTCCCTTTCCTCCGCCACCCGCTGTGGCTTTCAGCATAACAGGGTAGCCCATTTCGGCGGCAATCTCATGCGCAGATTCTAACGAATCCAAAAGGCCTTCCGATCCTGGGATGGTTGGGACGCCTGCTTTTTTCATAGTAGCTTTGGCCGTGGCCTTGTCTCCCATCTTTTCAATCATCTCGGCAGAAGCTCCTATAAATTTTATCTCGTGCTCGTTACAAATTTTAGAAAACTTGGCATTTTCGGAGAGGAACCCATATCCTGGATGGATGGCGTCTGCATTGGTGATTTCTGCTGCAGCTATAATATTTGAAATTTTGAGATAGGACTCTGAGCTTGGAGCAGGTCCTATACATACTGCTTCGTCGGCAAAACGAACATGAAGACTGTCCACATCGGCTTTAGAATAAACGGCAACCGTTTTGATCCCCATTTCCTTACAAGTGCGAATAATTCGCATGGCGATTTCACCACGATTGGCTATTAATATTTTGCTAAACATAGAGCGGAGGTTTAAGAAGGGTCTATCAAAAAGAGAGGTTGATCAAACTCAACTGGAGAAGCATCGTCCACGAGAATTTTTACAATCTTTCCACTCAGTTCGGATTCGATTTCATTAAAGAGTTTCATTGCTTCTACAACACACAAAATATCCCCTTGTTTGACATCTGTACCTACTTCAACAAAAGCAGGTTTATCGGGTGAAGCCTTTCGATAAAAAGTTCCAATTATTGGTGACTTGATAGTGATCAAATTCGGATCATTCTCTTCTGAATCAGAATGCGCGGCAGCAGTGGTAGCAGGAATTTCTGCTTCCACAACGGTATTGGGAACAACAGGAGTAGAAGGCACTGCCGCATTGGGCATTGCAGGCAAATGTTGAACAATTGTTTGGGATTCGGGGAGGACATTATCAGCTGCTGTTTTGATTGTAATTTTAATGTCTTCCATTTCTAATTTGACTTCATGTGCTCCAGATTTGGCAACAAAGCGAATTAGATTTTGAATTTCTTTAATATCCATGTTTTGGTTTTTATCTATAATTAATACGCCCAAGTATATAGGGCAGATCCCCACGTGAATCCACCTCCAAAGGCTGTAAAAAGTAGTTTATCTCCGATTTTAAATTGATTTTCAAAATCTCGCATGAGCAACGGTAAAGTTGCCGCGGTTGTATTTCCGTAATGTTCTATATTGGTTAAAAATTTCTTTTTATTCAAATTTGCTCGTGTCTGTGTGGCATCTAAAATACGTTTATTCGCCTGATGTGCAATAACATAATCTACCATTTCAGGGTCCAGTTTGTTTCTTTCTAAGACTTTTTGTGTGGCTGCAGCCATTTCCGAAACTGCATATTTAAATACTGTTTTACCATCTTGATAGATTGATTCCCAGCCTTTGGCCAGTGTGTATGAACTGGTTGGGAAAAGGGATCCCCCTGCCTTAACATGTAGATAGTCCTGCCCGACCCCACTGGAACGGAAAAAGTCATCTTCCCATCCATAGGAATTGGAACTGACCTCCATAAGAACTGCTCCCGCTCCGTCACCAAAAATGATGCAGGTGGTTCGGTCTGAATAATCAACAATTGAGGACATTTTATCTGCACCAACAACCAGTACTTTATTACAATGACCCGATTCAATTTTTGCTGCGGCCAAAGACATACTGTAGAGGAAACCAGAACAGGCCGCTTGCAAGTCGAATGCAAAGGCATTTATAGCACCAATATCGGTAGCTACTTTTGCTGCCGTGGCGGCAACTTTCATGTCTGGTGTAATGGTAGCGAGGATGAGCATATCAATTTCCTCAGGAGCTGTATCTGTTTTAGAAAGAACATCCCTAGCAGCTTCTATAGCCAAGAAAGAGGTTCCCTTAGACGGATCTTTAAGTATACGGCGTTCTTTTATACCTGTTCTCGACATAATCCATTCGTCGCTGGTATCAACCATTTTCTCAAGATCAAAGTTGGTGAGTATGTCATCGGGGACGAATCCCCCAACAGCAGTAATCGCTGCTTTGATGGTTTTTTGTGGCACAGAAGTCATTTAAAAATTCTTACTTAACTGTGTTTCCTTAAAGTGAAGATAGTAGTTTTTTTGACATGTCGTCCCATTTCATAAAAAAACCCTTCCAATAGAATTTGGAAGAGTTTGCTATGGGTTTGTAACATGAATAAACTATGCTTCTGCGGTTTCCGAACTGTCAATCAGAACTTTTCCTCGATAGTATAATTTACCTTCGTGCCAATGTGCCCTGTGGTATAGATGGGCCTCGCCAGTAGCACCACAAGTAGCTATCTGTTGATCACTAGCTTTATAGTGCGTGCGTCTTTTGTCTCTGCGCGTTTTTGATATTTTTCGTTTAGGATGTGCCATGGTTTCCTTTATTTATGATGTCACTATTTTGTTTATAACAGGTCTTTTAGTTTGTCCCAACGCGGATCAATATCGCGCTCTGACTTCTTTTCTTTGGGCTCAAGTTCTTTTAATTTATCAAGAATAGGGGATACCAAGGTTCCGTCCTGTAGCTGAGGATGAATCAACTTCGTGGGCAAGGCCAACAGTATCATTTCATAGACATATTGTGAGAGGTCTACTTGGAAGCTTCCATGAGGCAAGACCAAAATCTCATCATCGTCATTGTTGTATTCTGAGCCAAACTTGACAATGAGATCATATTGGGTTTTCATGGGTAAGTCAAAGGCTTCGGTTGATACATCGCAGTGGACGCCAACCGTTCCTTGGGCTGAAATTGTAAATTTCAGCATAGACTCTTTTTTTTCCAATACTGCTCGCACTTCAAATTGTGGCTGATTAAAATCAAAAAACTCAAAGGCTTCAAAGAACGTATGATCAATTTTAAAATCGAATAGGTGCGATCCGTTTTTTAATCCTACAAAAGGAATAACAAATACAGCTCGCGCATCCATAGGCTAAAATTGAGCATGCAAATCTATTAAAAATTTCTTTGATTAGCTACGCTTCTTGGTTTTTAGTTGCACCGCCATGGAAGGCTTAAGGGGTTCGCTGAGCAACGATTGATTTGGCTGCGAATAGAGCAGCCTTAAATGAGTCGGTTTGGGCTACTCCTTGGCCAGCAATATCAAATGCAGTTCCATGATCTGGTGAGGTTCGTACCGCCGATAAACCAGCAGTGAAATTGACTCCTTGTCCAAAAGAAAGGGTTTTAAAGGGAATCAGACCTTGATCGTGGTACATAGCCAATACTCCATCAAATTCATCTACTGCCCCTGAGCCAAAAAAACTATCCGCAGAATAAGGCCCATAAATTAATTTCCCTTCTTCTTGAAAGGTCTCTAGCAAAGGAAGAATCATAGTATCGTCTTCTTCGCCAATCACTCCGGCATCGCCTGCATGAGGATTAATTCCCAATACAGCAATTTTAGGTTTAACCAACCCAAAATCCTGTTGTAAACTGTGGTAAAATTGCTGTACTTTCGCTCTGAGACTATCAGCCGTAATGGTGCTACTCACTTCGCTAACTGGAATATGGTCCGTCACCAAAGCCACTCGTAATCGATCAGAAACCATTAACATAAGAGCGTCTCCTTTAAGGGCCTGAGCTAGGTATTGGGTGTGCCCAGGAAAATTGAATTTTTCGGATTGAATGGATTTTTTATGGATGGGTGCTGTCACCAGTGCGTGTATCGTTTTATTTTCCAACGCTTCTGTAGCAGCTTCAAGTGAGGCAATGGCGATTTGTCCGGCTAGGGGGTCTACCTGCCCAAAAGCTACAGTATAGTCCTCTGTTGGAACCTCAAGAAGATTCAACTTGCTTTTGTTCAGCTTTTTTAAATTAGAAATAAAATGAAGGGGGGTATCTCGATTAAAATGCGTTTTGTGAAATTGAACCACTTGACGAGGACCAAAGAGAACCGGAGTGAAAAAATCAAACATCCTGCGATCTTCAAATATTTTTAAAATAATTTCTAAGCCAACACCATTGGGATCTCCCAAAGAAATTCCCATAATTATTTTTGTCGGGTGAGCCATGATGGTCAATTTATTTCTAATTTCGCCAAAGGTAAAGAAAACAAAGATGTTTACAGGAATTATAGAGGCTTTCGGAGAGGTGTCTCAACTGACCAAAGATCAGTCTAATTTGCACATTCAAATGAAAAGTTCCCTTGCATCAGCGCTACAAGTTGATCAGAGCTTGGCTCACAACGGGGTTTGTTTAACCGTGGTAGCTCAAGACAACGAACAATACACCGTAACAGCCATTCAGGAAACCCTAGAGAAAACAAACCTGGGCACCTTAGAAGTAGGTCATTTAGTGAACTTAGAAAGAGCAATGCTTATGAATGCTCGCCTCGATGGACATCTTGTACAAGGACATGTCGATCAAACAGCCCTATGTACTGACATTGAGAATGAAGATGGAAGTTGGCGCTATCGCTTTGAATACGACAAGGGTCCCAATCATGTTACCATTGAAAAAGGATCAATAACCGTAAATGGAGTGAGCTTGACGGTGGTGGATTCTGAGGACAATGCTTTTTCTGTTGCAATCATACCCTATACCTATGAACACACCAATTTCCATCGTCTTCAAATCGGCAGCCAGGTCAATCTGGAATTTGATTTGATTGGAAAGTATATCAAGCGATTGATGATCCATTAATTTTTTTATAATTTCAGAGAAAATAAACCTGAAATGAAAATCTTAGAATTATCTACTATATTAATAAGCCTTGCCGCATTTTTTTCTCTAATAAACATTCGATTACTCAAACTCCCAACCACGATTGGATTGATGGTTTTGGCTCTCGTTATGTCCATTTCCATCATGACGATTGGAATGGTTTTCCCATCCGTATTAGAAACAGTGGCAACGATATTCAGAGAATATGATTTTAGTGATCTTCTGGTGAATGTGATGCTGCCCTTTTTATTGTTTGCTGGGGCTATAAGTGTTAATGTCCACGAACTTTTAAAAGATAAATTGACCATTTTTCTATTGGCCTCTTTTGGGGTTATTTTTTCCACTTTTGCTATAGGCACAGCTTTGCATTGGATGATTTCACTGCCTCTACTTGGTCTTAGCGACATGGGTATTTCATATATCGATTGCTTACTCTTCGGGGCCCTAATTGCCCCAACCGATCCCATTGCCGTTCTCGCCATGGTCAAAAAAATGAATCTCTCCTCGATCACTGAAACAAGAATTGCAGGTGAATCGCTCTTTAATGACGGTATTGGAGTAGTTGTTTTCTTAACCCTTTTGAGCATCCA
>DQCR01000004.1 GCA_003533785.1 Flavobacteriaceae bacterium | reverse complement strand
AATGGAATTAGATGATCAAGGCAATTTACTAGATACTGATTCCGATGGTATTTACAATCATGCTGACGTTGATGATGATGGGGACGGGATAAATACCATAGATGAGGATCTAAACGCTAATGGGACGCCAATGGACGATGATACAGATAGTGATGGTATTGCAAATTACTTGGAGTCTAATTTAAGAGACCAAGATAACGATGGAGTAAACGATGAAAGAGATAGTGTTAACCAAGATCCTTACAATGATCAGGATGGTGATGGATTCCCTAATCTAGACGAAACACTAGCTGGAACAGATCCGCTAGATTACACCAGCTATCCGTCTGACTTTTCAAATGAAGCTTTAAGACAAAGTATTGAAATTGTAAGTTTCTTTTCTCCTAATGGAGATAACATAAATGACAGATGGCAAGTAAGAGAAATTGATCGTTATCCAAATAATCAAGTATGGGTTTACAGTAGAACAGGTAAGTTATTATTCGAAGCCAAACCCTATCAAAATAATTGGAGTGGTAATTCCCAAGGGGAGGATTTACCAGAGGGCAGTTATTATTATCGTATTGATTTAGATGGAAACGGCTCAATTGATTTTGAAGGATGGCTCTTCCTAACCAGGTAAGTATGATCAAAAAAATAGGTCTAGTAATTATACTTATAAACTCACTTCTGAGCTTTGGGCAACAAGAATCCTATTATTCTTTATACAGGTATAATATGAATGTGATCAACCCAGCCTTCGCTGGTGCTGAAGCCCCAAGTATGCTTACCCTTACTTCAAGGAGTCAGTGGGTTTCTGTGGAAGGTGCACCCACAACATTTGCCTTAGCGTACTCCTCTGCAAGAAAAAATAATGTGGGCCTTGGATTGTCTCTAGTTTCAGATAAGGTATTTGTAGAACAACAGACATTCGCATACGTTGACTTCTCATATAAATTACAAGTTAGTGATGTGAACCTTGTTTATTTAGGACTCAAAGCTGGTGGTAATTTTTATAATTCAGATCCTACTGAATTAAGTACTTATGATCCCTATGGGGATCCTTCGCAAATTGGACTGAGTAAGTTTAATCCAAACATAGGGGCTGGAGTCTATTTTAAAGGATCAAACTATTGGGCTTCTTTTTCTATCCCTCGTCTTTTCAATGTAAAGCGCAATAAAGATTTGGCTATAACTGCTAAAGACAGAGTCCACGCCTACCTAGGAGGTGGAGCAAACTTTGAATTAAGTAGTAATATTATTTTAAAACCGTCTTTAATGGTGAGAAAAGTGAAAGGTCTCCCTACTACGGCTGATATAACTGCAATGGCCAGTTGGCAAAATCAATTTGACTTGGGCATATCATTACGAACAAACAGCTCAATAGCCTTATTGTCTTTTATTAGTTTGGGTAATTTTGATGTTGGATATGCATATGAAACACCAACTGAGAATCTGCTCTCTCAAGTAAATCTTAAAACCCATGAAATTGTTTTAAGAATCAAACTGGGCGGAGATTCTGAGGAGGCTCCTCAAGAGACAGAATCTACTCCAGAGGAATAAGTCTATTTATAATTCAATCTGATAAGTTTGTCTTATATCCCTTGAAGAAGTACCAATATTTATTTTATAGTCTCCTTTTTCAAATGACCAATTACCGGAAGACTCATCCCAATAACTAAGTTCATTTATAGGAATATCCATTTTGATATTTTGGATTTCATTTACATCAAGTAGGTCAGTTTTTAAGAATGCTTTTAATTCTTTGATGGGTCGGTCGATTAAAGAATTATTTTTTTCAATATAAACTTGGACAACTTCTTTACCCGAAAGTTTACCTATATTTTTTACTGTTGTTGATAATCTGAGTGTGTCTTTATCCAAGCTTACTCTCAAATCACTAAAATCAAATTCCGTATAACTTAAACCAAAGCCAAATGGATACGAGACTTCTAATTGTTTTTTGTCAAAATGACGATAACCAACATATACCCCTTCTTCGTAATAAGTAAAATCTTCGTCTCTTATTTTTTCTGATTCGGTACGCTCCTCAGGAGGAAGCAACATGCCGATAAACATATCTTCTAATTTTATATGAATGCGGTTTTTCGGAAAATTTGCATCGGAAGCGTGATCCGATAACTGCATCGGAAAGGTGGCAGGTAGTTTTCCGCTGGGGTTTACTGCTCCTTTCAAAACATCGGTTATGGCATTTCCTCCTTCTTGTCCCCCTTGCCAAGCCAATAGAATGGCGTCGGGTTGCGCTTTCCAAGATGCCGTTTCAATCACACCACCAACATTGAGAACCAGTACAACTTTTTTGTTGGCCAAATGAAATCGTTCACAAATCTTTGTGATTTGCTGCTGTTCCTGATCAGTCAGTAAAAAATCTCCTTTTTCATAGCGGTCCACGAACTCCCCAGAATTTCTTCCTAAAGTAATCACTCCAATATCTGAAGTAGCTACCATTTCATCCAATTGGGCCTGAGTGTATTCAATTTCAGGAGGGGTGTAGGCCGTAAATATGGCGGCTACCCCTTCGGGTTTGACAAAACCCTCAGCGTTGTTTTTTCGGTGTGTTTCAAAAATCGCTGCTCCAGATACATTAATTTGATAGCCTGCTGCAGCTAATCCTTGCTGCAGGGAAATGGTATAGGCTTCGTTCACGTCCCCCGAACCGGTTCCTCCCGATATCAATTCATAGGACGAAACTCCCAGCAAGGCAACATTCAAAGAGTCGGCCAAAGGCAATACTCCTTCATTTTTTAACAACACGATACCCTCTGCCGCTGCATAACGAGCCAAAGCTGCATGTTGTGCTAGGTCGGGCTGATTAGAGCGTTGATAATTCTGCATTTTTCGAGACTTAAATACCACGGTTAATATCCGACGAAGGGCTCGATCGATTATAGCTTCCGATAGACTGCCCTCAGTATGGGCCTTCCGTAGGGCCTTCCATTGACGATTGGTTCCCGGTTCCAAAAGATCGTTCCCAGCCCTGATCTGTTGAGGGGCATTTTTCCCGCCAAACCAATCTGTCATCACCATCCCTTCAAACCCCCAATCGTTGCGAAGTACCTCAGACAATAGCTGTTCACTTTCCGAAGTGTAGGACCCGCCTACTTTGTTATATGATGACATGATGGCCCAAGGTTGAGATCGTTTTACAATATGTTCAAAACCTTTAAGGTAAATTTCGCGCAGGGCTCTTTCAGATACAATCACATCATTGAAATTCCGCCAGGTTTCTTGATTATTGGCTACAAAATGTTTTACCGAGGCTCCTATACCCTGGCTTTCGATTCCATTGACGATGGCCGCTCCCATATAGCCCGACAGTAAGGGGTCCTCTGAAAAATATTCAAAATTGCGCCCACACAAGGGATGACGGTGAATGTTGGCCCCTGGACCCAGAATCACATCCACTCCGTAATCTCGGGCTTCTTCCCCCATGGCCTTTCCAATCTCATTGATAAGGGCTTCATTCCAAGTTGAAGCCAATTGAGTAGCGATGGGAAAAGCCGTACTGAAATAGGTCCTATCCTCTCCTTCCCGTGTTGGGGATATTCGCAAACCGGCTGGGCCGTCGGACAAGTAGAGGGTGGGTAAACCTAGGCGTGGCGTGGCAACCATCGTTCCAACAGCTCCCGTTACACCACCAGGGGCTGTTTCACCCATCGCCGATGCGGTTCCAGAGCCTTTCAAAAGATGGATTTTTTCTTCAATAGTCATTCGAGAAAGGACATCTTCCACACGCTCGGCCAGTGGCAATCGATCATCTTCGTAGGGCTCTAATTGGCCATTGGCATTCCTGTCTAAAAAGGTAAATCCCGCTTCAGTACGTTGTTCGAAAGTTGTTTTTTCAGTATAGTCATCCTCAAAATGTAGAAAGGTGGTATCGAAAAAACGAAAAACTAAAAAAAGGAAAAGGAGCAGAAGGAGCACAAAAACTCCAATTATTTTTAACGGCAAACTGAATTTTTTCATGTCCTCAATATAAATAATTCTCCGTTATTTCAGCTTTTTAGCGAGGCTCCATTAAAATCCACGAGGATGCCTCTGGTTTTCTTGCATTGGCTGTGGGATCATATCAATGAGAGAATCAAACGGCAATTAGCCTCCTAATTTATGGACTGTGGGTTTGATAAATTCCGTCCAGGTCCGATATCCTTTTTCATTGAGGTGGATGCCATCGGTGGTTAAATCTTCTCTCATTAGGCCTTTTTCATTGACAAAAACAGAGTGAAGATCAATCACTTTAAAGTTTTTGAGTATGGAATTGGCTTTGACGATTCGATTTACGGTGTTTATCCTATCAATGTACAATTCTTTCCCTGAGGGCAAAACTGTTTGGACATAGATTTTGGTCTTGGGGGAATCGGAATGGATCGCCTCTGTAATTTTGACAATATTGTTTCCGATATATTCTGGAGTTGGCACAGAAGGAGCATTGTTCCACAAGTCATTGATCCCAATGAGAAGAAAGATGGCTTTGGGTTTGAAATAGGTGATTTCAGCCAATCTGGCTAACACGCCATCCGTAACATCGCCTCCAATCCCTCTGTTTCTCACATTAGGATAATTCAGTCTTTGACTCCAATCCTTGCCTTCTGCGGTGATGCTGTTGCCTAAAAAAATAATGTCATTGAATTTTAAAGGCTTCATTTTAAACTCTTCAATTACTTTTTTATAATTGTTCTTGCCCCAATCGTCTTGATATTCAATAACAACATTTGTTTTGGGATACAAAAAATCTAAATTCTCAACAGCTTCTTGAGCGTAAGAAACGAAGGAAAATATAAAAAAGAAGCAATATATTTTTGGAAACATCTAATCATAAAATACCTGACAAAATAATAAATAATTCTTTCCAAGGAGGTGAAAATATTCTTCGAGAGCGATTTTAACATTCCATCCCTAGGCATGTGCATATGAGTAAGATTTGGAATTTCAACATACAAAAAAACCCTCCTAAAAAGAGGGTTTCAGTACTCGGAGCGGGACTTGAACCCGCACGATCGCAATGATCATTGGATTTTAAGTCCAACGTGTCTACCAATTCCACCATCCGAGCTGAACTTAAATATAAGAGAGCGAAAGACGGGATTTGAACCCGCGACCCTCACCTTGGCAAGGTGATGCTCTACCCCTGAGCTACTTTCGCTTTTGGCGGACACAAATGTACATATTTTTGTAAAAAAGCCCACCTTTTTACCAAATTAGTCCACGCTCTTATTACCTAGTTTTCGTTGGATCAGATGGAGTTTCATCAAGGCCTCCACTGGTGTAAGTGTGTCCAAATCCAAGCGGCTGATTTCCTCTTTAAGTTCTTCCAACAATGGATCATCGATATTGAAAATACTCAGTTGCATTTCTTCTGTATCCTTTTGCAAGGCCGCCGAACGATCTTCCAAGCCGTGGGTCGCTTCCAAGGTTTTGAGTTTTTGCTGGGCGGTTTGCAAAACCAACTGAGGCATGCCAGCCATTTTGGCCACGTGGATTCCGAAGCTATGGGCACTCCCGCCTGGAACAAGTTTGCGAAGGAACAATACTTTGTTGGGAGATTCTTGTACGGAGACATTGAAGTTTTTGATCCGCTCAAAACGCTGGGTCATTTCATTCAACTCATGATAATGGGTGGCAAACAACACTTTGGGGCGGTGGGGATGTTCGTGGAGAAATTCAGCAATGGCCCAAGCGATCGAAATGCCGTCATAGGTACTTGTCCCTCGGCCAATCTCGTCGAGCAAAACTAAGCTCTGCTTGCTGATGTTGTTAAGTATAGAGGCGGTTTCGTTCATTTCAACCATAAAGGTGGACTCGCCCAAAGAAATATTGTCACTGGCCCCTACCCGTGTAAATATTTTATCGATCAATTGGAAGCTAGCTGCTTCGGCCGGAATAAAACTTCCCATTTGTGCTAGCAGGACAATCAGGGCGGTTTGTCGGAGGATAGCCGATTTTCCAGACATATTAGGACCGGTAATCATTATGAGTTGTTGGTTGTCGGCATCCAAACGCAAATCGTTAGGAATAAAAGGAGTCCCTGCAGGCAACTGCCGTTCAATGACCGGATGGCGGCCCGCAGTGATTTCCAAATACGCCGAATCAACAAACTGAGGTGCACGGTATTGGTGTTTTTTAGCGGTATAGGCAAAGTTCCACAACACATCCAAACGGGCGATGCACTGGGCATTGTGTTTTAGATCGGGCAGGAATTCCTGTAGCTGGTCTAACAACTCATTGTAGAGCTGGGCTTCCAAACTTCTGATTTTATCTTCTGCACCGAGGATTTTGGCTTCGTATTCTTTTAATTCTTCCGTGATATAGCGTTCGGCATTCACCAAAGTTTGCTTTCGAATCCATTCGTCTGGAACCTTGTCTTTATGCGTGTTGCGTACCTCAATATAATACCCAAATACATTGTTGAATGCAATTTTAAGAGAAGGGATTTGGGTACGTTGAGTTTCCCGTTCCAACATCCTGTCTAGATGGTCTTTGCCGGAATGCAAGAGGCTACGTAATTCATCTAGCTCAAGATGAAAGCCTTCGGCAATCACCTGTCCTTTGCTCAATACCACGGGCGCCTCGGGATGCAAGACCTTTTGCAGCAGTGCAATCAAATCGGAAGGCGAACGGAAACCCTTGGAATAACTGACAAGAGCAGGCTGCTTCGATGCTTGTAAGGTAGTTTGAATGGGGCCTAGCATTTCCAAAGTAGCCAGCAAGTGTATCAAGGCTTTGGGGCTCACTTTGTAGGTCGCAATTCGCGCACTGATTCGTTCCATATCGGAAAGGCTTGAAAGCGCTTCTTCTATTTGTTCATGCGTTTCCAAGTGCTTCAAAAAGCCGGTAACAACGGCTTGGCGATCGAGGATTTTTTTTTCCTCCAACAGCGGAAAAGCCAACCAGTGACGGATCAACCGTCCTCCCATGGGAGTGCAGGTATAGTCAATCACATCAATCAGAGGGACGCCTCCAGCTGAAGTGGAATGAAAGAGTTCTAGGTTTCGGACAGTAAACCGATCCATCCAAATGTATTGGTTGGAGTGCAAAGGTTGAATGTGATGAATATGGGACAGGCGGTCGTGTTGGGTTTCCGATAGATACTGCAATATGGCTGCGGCAGCTGCAATCCCTGTTTGCATCTCCTGAACCCCGAAACCCTGCAGGCTGGTAGTTTCAAAATGGGCGGTTAGTTTTTGTTGAGCAAAATCGGGAGCAAACACCCAATCCTCGATATAGAAGACGGGCCACGCAGTGCCATGGATCGCAGCAAAGTTGGCTTTCTGAGGCTTGGCCACCAACAGCTCACTCGGAGAAAAACTTTCTAGCAATTGGGCCGCTTCCACTTCGCTCCCTTCGCTCACCCAAAAATCACCGGTGGAAATATCCAAAAAGGCAAGTCCCACTTGCTTTCCATCGCTGTAGTAGGCGGCTAAGTAATTGTTTTGTTTTTGCTCGAGTACTTCCTCATTCAGCGCAACCCCAGGAGTCACCAATTCAGTAACGCCTCGCTTCACAATCTTTTTGGTCATTTTGGGATCCTCCAACTGATCACAAATCGCTACTCGGCAACCGGCCTTCACCAATTTGGGTAAATAGGTGTTAAGGGAATGATGTGGAAAGCCTGCCAGTTCTGTTTCACTGGTACTTCCAGCACCTCTTTTGGTTAATATAATTCCGAGAATCTTGGCCGCTTTAATAGCATCTTCTCCAAAAGTTTCATAGAAATCGCCCACCCGAAACAATAACAAAGCATCCGGGTATTTTGCCTTGATCTGGTTGTATTGTTTCATTAAAGGGGTTTCCTTGCTTTTGCCAGCCACGAATTAGGGTTTTTGCTAATGTAGAATTTAGATTGCCTCCAAACAAATGGTCCTTGCTGAAATATGTATTTTTGAGGATGCGTAAATTAAAGAACGAGGAGTTGGATCGAAAAACGATTGCGAATTTCAAAGCCGCTCCCAAGACCCCTCTCATTCTTATCCTCGACGACGTGCGAAGTCTCAACAATATTGGCTCGATTTTTCGAACGGCTGATGCCTTTTTGGTAGAAAAAATATACCTCTGTGGAATCACAGCATCCCCACCCCATAAAGACATCCAGAAAACAGCCTTGGGAGCCACCGAATCGGTGGATTGGGAATACCGAAAAACCGCCCTGAATCTGGTGCAGCAGCTTCAAAAAGAAGGCGTTCGGGTGCATGCTGTTGAACAAGCGGAAGGAGCAGCATCACTCCTTGATTTTCTTCCCAGTCCCGATGGGAAACAAGCCTTGGTATTGGGAAATGAAGTGAAAGGAGTGTCGCAAGAAGTCGTGAGTCAGGCCAACTCGGTCATTGAAATTCCCCAAGTAGGGACCAAACATTCTCTAAATATTGCGGTAGCAGCAGGAGTGGTGATTTGGGACTGCTATTACAAATTAAAGGCGCGCTAGCTCCCAAAGGAGTTTTACATAATCGTAGGATTGGCGATCCCAGTGCTGCCCTGTGGCGTCGATTTTGAGAATGGGATAGGAAAATACTTCTTCCAATTTGCGTTCATAACTTGCTGTGATGGCTTCCAAATAGGTGCTAGAGATATTTTGTTCATAGACTCTTCCTCGCTTTTTGATGTGCAATAACAATTCAGAGACTGGGCGATACAAATAGACAACAGCCTCGGGGGAAATGGCTTGGGAAGAGCGGCTTATAAAACTTTTTTGAAATTCGCTAAAGCGAGATTGGGATAGCGTTGCTTGCGCAAACAAAAGGGACTTCTCTAGCCAAAAATCACTGACACAAGGGGTTAGTAGGGGTGTGGATAGTTGCTCGATACGGGACTGCAAAAAGTACTGTTCGGTTTTCAATGCATATTCTTCGGGGTTTTGATAGAAAGCCGCCAAATGTGGGTTTTTGTCAAAAGATTCCAAGATAACTTGAACCGGGTAGTCTTCAGCTAAACGTTGGGTCAGAGTTGTTTTTCCACTACCAATATTACCGGCGATAGCCAGATAAGAACGAGATTCAAAAAGGGAGGGCAACCAGCTTTGAAAAGGGAGCACGTTTATCGGTGTGGTATCCTTGCAATCATTATGCAATTCTTGGAGACTTAATTTCAAGCTAGGGTGCTGAAAGTTAGGAGCCAAATCGAGCATCGGTTTCAACACAAAATGACGCGCATGCATCCGAGGATGGGGCAGTTGTAGGCTCTGATTGTCTCGTCTTTGATTTCCGTAAAAAATCAAATCCAAATCCAACGTTCTCGACTCATATTCTTTAGAAGAAGAAGGGGTGCGGCCAAATTGTTTTTCTATCGCTTGGAGTTTGAAAAGCAATTCTTCAGGCGAATGGTCGGTTTCCAATTGCAAACAGGCATTGATAAATGGAGGTGCCTCAAATCCCCAAGCGGCAGTTTCGTAGGGTGGGGAGATTTGTCGAATACGGCCCAATGCTCCCTCAATCTGCTCCATTGCCAGTAGGAGGGTTTGCATTCGCTCACCCATATTACTCCCCATAGCTATAAAACAATAATGTTCCATCTTGGTTTTTACACCAAAATTACAAACACTATCTTTGGTGTCTATTGTTTTGCTATGAATTTCTTTAAAAATATACTGGCAGCTATTCTTGGTAATCTGATTGCTTTTGGTTTCCTTTTCGTACTTCTGTTAATGGGAATTGCAGGACTGGCTACCCTAAGCAGTATGCCCTCGGAAGACAAACAAGCCCTAGAAGCCAATTCCGTTCTACGACTGCAGTTGAACAAAAAAATTTACGATCGTGTCCCTGCCGTAGAACAATTCAATGTCGGTCTTGGTTTTGAGTCGGAATCTCTTGGACTGGATCAAATCCTACACAGCATTCAAACGGCAGCAGAAGATACCAATATAGAAGGAATTAGCTTGGAATCGCAATTCATCCAGGCCGGTTGGTCTCAAACCAGGAGCATCCGGCGTGCCTTACAAGCCTTTAAAGAAAAAGGGAAGTTTGTATATGCCTACGGAGACTTTTTTACCCAAAAAAGTTATTACCTCGCCAGTGTTGCCGACAGTGTTTTTCTCAATCCTGTCGGGCAAATCGAATTTAAAGGCTTGAGTTCTGAAATACTATACTATAAAGACTTTCAAGATGAATATGGAGTGAGGATGGAAGTGATTCGATTGGGAAAATATAAGAGTGCCGTGGAACCCTATTTGGACAATAAGATGAGTGCTGAAAATCGGTTGCAGATTAAAAGTTTGCTTGACGATTTGTGGGCGGTTTTGGCTCAAGAGATGGCCGACTCCCGAGCACTATCCAGAGAAGCATTGGATATTGCCGCCAATGCGTTGGCGGGGAACACCCCCGAACGGGCCCAAGAATCGGGCTTGATCGATGCTGTGAGATACGAAAATGCATATTTCAAGGAAATTGAAAAGCAGGTTGGGGAGGAAGCAAACTACGTCTCCTTGTCGGCTATGGGCAGTCCTAAATCTGCCTATGATAACGAAATTAAAGATCGAATTGCCGTGCTCTATGCACAGGGCACCATATTGTATAGTGAGGGCAGTGAAACAGTAATTGGAAAGACTGTCTTTATTGAAGCCCTCGAGGAGGCTCTGGAGAATCCTCGTGTCAAAGCGATTGTGGTTCGTATTAATTCCCCTGGTGGAGATGCCTTAACTTCTGAAATTATTTGGGAACGGCTGGAAGCCGCCCAAGAGAAAAAACCCCTTTATGTTTCAATGGGAGATGTTGCAGCATCAGGTGGGTACTACATCAGTTTGCCTGCCGAGAAAATAATTGCCGATCCCTTGTCCATCACCGGATCCATTGGCGTATGGGCCACCCTTCCCAATGTGAAACAATTTACCGATGACATAGGCATCAATGCCGAACAGGTCAGCACCCACAAAAATGCAATGGGATATAGTCCCTTTGAAAAACCCTCTCAAGGCTTTCGAAATGCTGCAGAGGAAAGTATTGCAAAAGTTTACAGCACCTTTAAGGAACGTGTAAGTGCAGGGCGTTCTATGGATATAAATCAGGTGGAAGTAGTCGCCCAAGGACGGGTATGGTCGGGCACACAAGCGTTTCAGAAGGGATTGGTAGACGGGTTAGGAGACCTACACACGGCTATAGCAATGGCGGCCAATGCTGCTGAAGTTGAACGCTACAATGTGGTCTCTTATCCGAACATCACTCCTGATTTGGAAACCATTCTTTCCGAAGGATTTCCCCTACTAAAACTTCAATGGCAAAACTCACTATCTCCTTTTTGGAAGCAACTGCTCTTCAATCCATCAAAATCCACTCGTTTCCTTAGCATTCAAACACAGCTTCCTTTCGAAATAAATATTTATTAATATGACGCCCAAAGACCGCACGCTGGCCGAGACAATTTATTTGTTTCTAGCAGCGCTCTTTATCACTTCATTGGTTGTTTCCAATCTCATTTTTCAAAAGTTTTTTGTTTGGCAACCGCTAGACTTATCTTTTTTTGGAGTTTCCCTTTTTGAACTTTCAGTGGGCATCCTGCCCTATCCCATCACCTTTCTGATCACCGACCTGATCTCAGAAATTTATGGGCGTAAAAAAGCTAATCAAGTGGTGGTTGCTGGAATTTTTGCCTCTTTCTTTTCAATGGGTATTCTGTTGCTCGGCGATGCTGCACCTGCTTCGGTCAACTCCCCTATCGATGATGCGACCTTCAAAAAGGTGTTTTCACTTTCGCCATTAGCAGTTCTAGCTTCTATGCTAGCCTACCTTTTTGCTCAATTCATAGATATACGTCTCTACCATTTTTGGAAGCAGCTCACACAAGGGAGAATGCTCTGGCTTAGAAATAATTTTTCGACATTCAGTTCTCAATTTATTGACACCTTCACCGTCATCCTCCTCTTGTGTATGTTTAAGGTGCTTCCTTGGGATCTATTTTGGGGGTTGGTATTGTCAAGTTTTCTATTTAAAGTGCTTGTTGCTGCCATAGATACCCCATTTCTTTATCTTGCTGTTGGTCTTTTTCGTAAACGTTTTGGGTTGGCTATAAACGAAGAAATTTCCTAAGATGACTTCAGAACCCATCCGAATCAATAAGTATCTCAGCGAAATAGGCTACTGTTCCCGGCGGGAAGCGGATAAACTTATTGCAGCCGGTCGAGTACAAGTCAATGGTAGGAAAATTGAAATGGGAACCAAGGTTACTCCAAAGGATCGTGTTACTGTTGATGGTGTCGCAATGAATTCGCAAAGAAAAAAGCCTGTCTATCTGGCATTTAATAAGCCCGTTGGAATTGTTTGCACCACCGATACTCGTGTAGAAAAAAACAATATCATCGATTTCATCAACTACCCCAGTCGGATTTTTCCGATTGGGCGCCTAGACAAACCCAGCGAGGGCTTGATATTTTTGACGAATGACGGTGATATTGTCAATAAAATACTCCGCGCACACAACAAACACGAAAAAGAATATGTGGTGCAAGTGAATAAATCCATCACAGCTGAATTTATCAAAAAAATGCAAAATGGAATTCCCATTCTAGGTACCGTTACACGAAAGTGTTGGGTAAAACAAACCCGCAAGCAAGAATTCCGAATCGTATTAACACAAGGACTGAACCGCCAGATTCGACGGATGTGTGAATACTTGGGTTATCGTGTGACTAATTTGAAACGAGTGCGGATCATGAATGTCTCTCTCGATACCGAAGTAGGTCATTGGCGTCATTTGACTGCCAAAGAAATTCAGGACATTCAACGAGGTGTAAAAAACTCCAAAAAGCACCACTAAGCGATAGTAATCGTTAGGCGATGCCCTTCGTTAGAACGCACATTGAAAACGGTTTGATCTTCAAATAGCAGGTATTGCCCTTTCACTCCTACCAATTTGCCAGAATAGCTTGGTGATTTACTCAAGTTCAAACTTTTGACTTTCTGAGGATATTGTTCTACAGGATACGCAATTTCGGTTGGAACCTGTTCGGATTGAAGATAAGGCATTAGCTCTTCAGGTAGGTGTGCGATAAATTGTTTTCGTGCTGCGTTCCAGTCGACAGGTTCTTTTTCATTTTGGAGCATTTTTCGCCAATTGGTTTTGTCTGAAAAAATGGATTTCAATGCCACTTCAGCCACCCCAGAAAGGTAACGATTGGGAACTTCAAGTAGGGCAAGCGCTTGGTGAGCTCCTTGATCAATCCATCGGGTTGGTACTTGACTTTTTCTTGTGATTCCCACCTTAAGATGGCTGCTCAATGCCAAATAGACAATATGAGGTTGCAATTGCACTTTTTTTTCATAATTCAAATCTCGGTCTTCAATATCTAAATGTGCTTTGCTCAATTCTGGACGCATGACCCAGTCTGCAGCTTGGGGAATTTCAAAAAAGCAAGATTGACAAAAACCCTGTCGGAAAATGGGTTTGACGTTGTTGCAATGCAAGCACTGAGTGCCCTTCAGTGCAAGAGATATTTTACGTCCGACGCAATCGTGAACTAGTAATACATCTCCCTCACAATCCAAAAAATAATGAACTGGTGTGTGTATTTCCGTTATCATTTTTTTTAAAAGGCTGTGAAAGACCATGAGTGTTGATTTGATTACAAACTGTTTCGAGTTGACGAAACGAATTTTGCTATTTTTACATTAAAGATACCATTTGTATGCCAATCCCCTTATTCAATTCTATCGCTTCTTGGTTTCTTAAAAAACGAATCCACCAAATCGAACTTTTTATTAAGTTCCCTCACGAAGTACAGCAGGAAGTTCTTCATGGCTTGCTGGATGAAGCTTCCCAAACGCACTACGGAATTCAGTACGATTTTAAATCCATCAAGGATTACACTACCTTTTCGAAGCGAATTCCATTAGTACGTTACGAAGACATACAAAATGAAATTCAACTGTCGCGAAAAGGAGTTCAAAATATTTTCTGGCCGGGAAGTATTAAGTGGTTTGCCAAATCTAGTGGGACTACTGGAGCTCAGAGCAAATTCATCCCTGTGAGTTCTGCTTCTTTAGAAAACTGTCATTACAAGGCTGGAAAAGACATGCTCTCTTTGTATTTCAATAACAATAGTGAATCCCAGCTGCTCACTGGCAAATGCTTACGGCTTGGAGGAAGCAGCGATCTCTATCACAATAACTCCAGCTATTTTGGTGATCTCTCTGCAATCATCATAGACAATCTCCCCTTTTGGGCGGAACTCAGCAGCACTCCCAGTCAAAAAACCGCTTTGATGCCCGAATGGGAAGCCAAAATGAAAGCTATTCTAAAGGAGTCAATGGAAGAAAAAGTAACTAGCCTCGCAGGGGTGCCCTCTTGGATGTTGGTGCTTTTGCAACAAGCCTTATCTGAGGCTAAAAAAAATCATATTCACGACCTATGGCCCCAAGCGGAAGTATACTTTCATGGGGGGGTGAGTTTCGAACCCTATCGGGAACAGTACCAACAACTTTTTCCCAAACCAAACTTTAAATACTATGAAATCTACAATGCTTCGGAAGGGTTTTTTGCCATCCAAGATCAAAACGATTCATCCGATTTGTTATTGATGTTGGACTATGGAATTTTTTATGAATTTATTCCCCAAGAAGAATGGGGTGAAAAACAACCCAAAACATTGGCTTTATGGGAAGTAACCTTGGATCAAGTCTATGAATTGGTCATCACAACCAATGGAGGATTATGGCGCTACCGCATTGGAGATACAATTCGGTTTACAAGTCTTCATCCCTATCGAATTCGCGTGAGTGGAAGGACCAAGCAATTCATAAATGTATTTGGTGAAGAACTGATGGTGGAAAATGCAGAAAGAGCATTGGCCACAACCGCAGCCGACACTGGAGTTCAAATCCTAGACTATACAGTAGGCCCAATATTCATGAATGGTCATGAAAAAGGAGGACATGAATGGTTGATCGAATTTGCCAGTACCCCATGTGACCTTGACCATTTTGCACAAATACTTGACCGAGAGTTGCAAAATCTCAATTCAGATTATCAAGCCAAACGTTATAAAGATATAACGTTGCTATCACCAAAAATTCAAGTGGCTCCCAAAGGATTGTTCTATCAATGGTTGGAATCTAAGAAGAAGCTAGGAGGGCAACACAAGGTGCCTCGTTTGTCCAATTCAAGAAAATACTTAGACGAATTGTTGGCCCACTGTTAAGATACCGCTTTGAGTGCGGGGAGATCGGCTTTCCTTAGTCGTTCTTCTGCATAGGTTTTAGTCACCTTTAAAGTTTTGGTCTCCGTATTGGGAAGGCTATACATCGCTTCTGTTAGAATAGACTCACATAGAGAACGCAGTCCACGAGCGCCGAGGTTATAATCCATGGCTTGTTGCACTATGAATTCCAAAGCCCCTGAAGTGAACGTTAATTCAATACCGTCCATTTCAAACAAAAGCTGGTATTGCTTCGTTAAGGCGTTTTTGGGTTGAGTTAGTATGGCTTTGAGCGCCTCTCTATCTAATGGGTTCATATGCGTCAGCACAGGGAGACGACCGATAATTTCTGGGATCAAACCAAATGAACGGACATCTTTGGGAGTGATGTAACGCAAAAGATTATCTCCATCGATATTTTCTAATTCTTTTTGGGTATTGTACCCGATGGCTTGAAGATTGAGTCGTTTATTAATACTTCGCTCAATTCCGTCAAAAGCACCTCCTGCAATAAATAATATATTGGAGGTATCAACCTCAATGAATTTTTGATCGGGATGTTTGCGACCGCCTTTGGGGGGAACATTGACTACTGTCCCTTCCAAAAGCTTAAGCAAGGCTTGCTGTACTCCCTCGCCAGAGACGTCTCGTGTGATGGAAGGATTATCGCTTTTGCGAGCTATCTTGTCCAATTCATCTATAAAAACAATTCCTAATTGGGCACGTTCCACATCGTGATCTGCCGCCTGCAAAAGCCGAGTGAGAATGCTCTCAACATCTTCTCCTACATAGCCAGCTTCGGTTAACACCGTTGCATCTACAATAGCTATTGGTACTTTCAATAGTTTGGCTATGGTCTGTGCCATTAATGTCTTGCCTGTCCCTGTAGGTCCGACCAGCAACACATTACTTTTTTGTAATTCTACTTCATTTTTTTCCTGAAGTAATTGGATTCTTTTGTAGTGATTGTAGACAGCTACTGATAGTGTTTTTTTGGCTCCGTCTTGTCCAATAACGTATGTGTCTAAAAAGGTGCGAATTTCTTTTGGAGGCTTAAGGTCTACATTAAAATTATTGGGAGATGATTTGTTTTCCTCTTGAACAATATGATGGGCTTGCTCAATGCATTTATCACAGATGTGTGCATCCATCCCTGCAACCAATAATTCGGTTTGGGGCTTAGAAAGGCCGCAGAAGGAACAGCTTAGGTGATCTTTTTCCATAGTAAGAAATTGTGTGGGGGTTACTATTCGTTCAGTACTTCGTCAACCATGCCGTAGGCTTTGGCTTCTTCGGCTCGCATCCAATAGTCCCGATCGGAATCATCGTGAACTTTTTCAACGCTTTGCTTCGAATGTTTGGCAATGATAGCGTAGAGTTCGTCTTTAAGTTTCAGTATTTCTCGGGCAGTAATTTCTATATCCGAGGCTTGTCCTTGAGCTCCTCCAAGCGGTTGATGGATCATCACACGCGAATGAGGAAGTGCCGATCGTTTGCCATCGGTTCCTGCACAAAGTAATACTGCCCCCATTGAGGCGGCAATTCCTGTGCATATAGTAGCCACATCAGGGCTGATGAATTGCATGGTGTCATAGATTCCCAAACCTGCATAAACGCTCCCTCCAGGAGAATTTATATACATCTGAATGTCACGCTTGGAATCAACACTTTGTAAGAAAAGTAGCTGTGCTTGAATAATATTGGCCACATTGTCGTCTATGGCTGTTCCTAAAAACATAATACGATCCATCATCAAACGAGAGAAAACATCCATCTGAGCGACATTTAACTGTCTCTCTTCAATGATATAGGGAGTCATGCTGGACACGATTTTATCGTAGTACATCGCATTGATGCCGTGTTTCTTGATCGCAAATTTCTTAAATTCTTTTCCGTAGTTCATGCAAGTTTTTTTTAAAAATACTAAAAATTACGCTTGTCCGTAGGCTTCTTTGATGAAGGCATCGAAGGAAATCACTTTTTCTTTTATTGGACCGTTATTTTTGTAAAAAGTAAGCATTTTTTGACTCATCAGTTGGTCTTGCAAGCGACGGCTTTCCTCTTCATTGGACAAAACTCGAAGAATGATACCTTCCATTTCTTTTTCTTCGGGGGGCATTTGTCCGTATTGGGCCATTTGCATCGTAATCATATTGCGTGCAAAATCCTTCATTTCATCAAACTGCACTTGTAACTCGTGATCGGCTACTAGTTTTCCTTCGATCAGCTGATAACGGATTCCTTTTTCGGAACGGCTATATTCTTCTTCTGCCTCTTCTACAGTCAGTGATTTCTCCCCTGAATTTTGAATCCAACGCTTCAAGAATTCTGCAGGGAGGTCAAATTTGGTGTTTTTCACCAAATACTCTGTCATATCGTTGAGTAATTTTTGGTCTGATTGCTGCTCAAATTGTTTTTCGATTCCCTCCTTAATTTTAGATTTTAAAGAAGTTTCAGAAGTTACAGTTCCCGCTTCGTATATTTTATCAAATAATTCTTGATCCAGCGGGGCCAGTTCGCGGGTATTCACCTCTTTCAAACTAATTAAAAGCTCTTCTTTTAAGCTGGCTGCTTGATCGTTTGAAATTCCCAAAAGGCGTTGTGCTACCACTGGCTCAAAAAGCCCTTTAGAAGATATAGAAAATGAATCGCCTACCGCTTTGCCTTTGAAAGCCGATTGGTTTTTTTTCTCTTTGATTTGTTCCCATTCAAAGGTGGCTGTATTGTCAATCTCCATTACCTCATTTATAAACTGCGCTGTAATTTCTACCCCTTCAGAAACTTCTTTCTCTGCCACTAATTTGCCGTATTGTTTCTGAATGCTTTGAAGCTGCTCTTCAATCATTTTTTTATCGGCTTCGATTCGATAGTGAACTACTTTCTTTCGGGATTTCAAATTAATTTCAAACGAAGGGGAAAGGCCCAATTCAAATTCGAATTGGATGGCGTCTGCTTTCCAGTCAATTTCATCTTGCATTTTGGGCAAGGGATTGCCTAGTATTTGGAATTCTTTTTCTTTTAAATAAGAATCTAAATGCTCCCGGAGCAATTTATTAACCTCATCGGCGCTTACCGCCGTTTCGTATTGTTTTTTGATTAAACCCATTGGAACATGGCCCTTTCTAAAACCAGGAATATTGGCTTTTTTACGGTAATCTTTCAGGACTTCTATGACTTTGCTGGCAAAGTCTTCTTGCGCTACATTTATAGTAACCACGGCATTGAGGGCGTCCAGTTCTTGATGAGTTATTTCCATGAATATGCAATCAGAAATTTAGTGGGCAAAACTACAAATATAATTTTACAATCCCCCTTGTTGTCCCCTCATAATTGCTTATGTTTGCAGTCCAAAATTAATAACCCGTGGGTCGGGTACCCACACAAATTAATAGACATGCCAGTACGAATACGATTGCAACGCCATGGTAAAAAAGGAAAACCCTTCTACTGGGTCGTTGCCGCAGACAATCGCTCTCCTCGCGATGGTCGCTATCTAGAAAAATTAGGAATCTACAATCCCAATACCAATCCGGCTACCGTCGAAATCAATATTGACAATTGCGTCAAATGGTTGGAAAACGGGGCACAACCGTCAGACACAGCACGCACTTTGTTGTCCTACAGAGGGGTAATGCTGAAACACCATCTCAATGGTGGCGTTCGCAAAGGAGCCTTTAGTGCTGAAGAAGCAGAAAAGAAATTTGAAGCTTGGCTGCAAGAAAAAGAAGCTAAGATCCAGGCAAAAGTCGATGGCTTGAGTAATGCTGAAGCAGAAGCTAAAGCCGCTGCCCTTGCTGCTGAAAAAGCTGTCAATGAAAAGCGAATGGCTGATGCAGCTGCTGCTGAAGCGGAAGAAGCTGCTACTGATGAAGCCCCTGCTGAAGAAGTT
>DQCR01000020.1 GCA_003533785.1 Flavobacteriaceae bacterium | reverse complement strand
TGCTTTCGGAAATGTTCATGGGGTGTACAAACCTGGTAATGTGGTTTTAACGCCTAAAATTCTCAAAAATTCTCAGGAATATATCAGTAAGACCTATAAGCTTCCTAGCAACACAGTAGATTTTGTATTTCATGGAGGATCTGGTTCCAGTATCGAAGAAATTCGAGAAGCCATTGGGTATGGAGTGATAAAAATGAATATCGATACCGATCTACAATTTGCCTTTACAGAGGGAATTCGAGATTATATGAATTATAATATTGATTATTTAAAAACTCAAATTGGGAATCCAGAAGGGGCTGAACAGCCCAATAAAAAATATTACGATCCCAGAAAATGGCTTCGCGTGGGCGAAAGCACTTTAAAGACTAGACTCATTCAAGCTTTTGAAGATTTGAATAATGTCAATACATTAGATTAAAATTTTTCTATGGCGTGGTTCAACAGAAGTGAAAAGGGAATCCAGACCAAAACGGAAGAAAAAAAGGATACCCCAAAAGGATTGTGGTACAAAACTCCCACAGGGAAAATAATTGAAACTCAGGAATTAGCAGAGAATTTCTACGTTAGTCCAGAGGACGATTATCATGTTCAAATAGGGAGTAAAGAATATTTTGAAATCCTATTCGATAATAAGTTTATTGAGATTGCCGCAGATCTGAAATCAAAAGATTTTCTTCGATTCGAAGACACTAAAAAATACAAGGACCGCATCAAAGCGGCAAATAAAAAAACCAAGTTGAATGATGCCATTCGGGTCGCTGTTGGGAATTCCAAGAGTAAACCGTTGGTTATTGCTTGTATGGATTTTGCATTTATTGGTGGTTCCATGGGATCTGTCGTTGGAGAAAAAATTTGGCGAGCCGCCGACCACGCCTTGAAGAATAAAATTCCCTTATTGGTCATCTCCAAATCGGGAGGAGCACGAATGATGGAAGCCGCTACTTCACTCATGCAAATGGCCAAGACTGCAGCAAAACTGAGTGAACTCTCCGAAGCGGGTGTTCCTTACATTTCGCTCTGCACAAATCCAACTACCGGTGGCACAACAGCTTCCTTCGCCATGTTAGGAGATATTAATATTGCGGAACCCGGTGCACTTATTGCTTTTGCTGGGCCCAGAGTGGTCAAAGATACCACAGGAAAAGAACTCCCAGAAGGCTTCCAAACCAGTGAATTCTTACTAGAAAAAGGGTTTTTAGATAAGATAGTCCACCGAAAGAACCTCAAAGGTGAAATAAACAACTATCTGGATTTGGTTCTCAACCGCCATCTTCGTTCTTAGTTTTACTTTGTTATCAGACAATTAAGTGTATCTTTGCCCATCATTTGTGTACATAATAATCATTTAAATAAATATTGGCATGTATTTGACAACAGAAAAAAAGAAAGAGATTTTCAAAAAATACGGGAAATCTGAAAATGATACCGGATCTACAGAAGGCCAAATTGCCTTATTCTCACATCGCATCGATCACTTGTCCAGCCATCTCAAAAATAACGCTAAAGATTTTAACACAGAGCGTTCATTGGTTCGTTTGGTAGGAAAGAGAAGAAGTTTACTTGACTATCTCAAGGCCAAGGATATCGTTCGCTACCGTGAGGTTATTAAAGAATTAGGTATTCGAAAATAATCGACCCTTTTTTAATACTGAATTGTAGTTTTTCATTGGTTGCCACAACACACAACACTAAAGGTTAAACCAATATAATTATGATTCCAAAGACATTTACCCAAGAAATTACACTTTCTGACGGGCGAACTATTACGCTCGAAACAGGAAAGCTCGCCAAACAAGCCGACGGATCCGTTGTGGTTCGCATGGGAGATTGTATGCTCCTTGCCACAGCCGTTTCGGCTCGCCATGCCAGTCCTGTGGACTTTCTTCCATTGACCATTGACTATCGGGAGAAATTTGCCGCCGCTGGTCGTTTCCCAGGAGGATTCTTTAAGAGAGAAGCCCGCCCTAGTAACGAAGAGATACTTACAATGCGATTGGTGGATCGAGTACTTCGTCCCTTATTCCCTAAAGATTATCACGCTGAAACCCAAATTATGATTCAGTTGATGTCTCATGACGAATCTGTGATGCCCGATGCCCTTGCAGGATTAGCAGCCTCAACCGTTCTACAACTTTCCGATATTCCCTTTGAAAATCCGATCTCTGAAGCCCGTGTAGCACGAGTGGACGGAGAATGGATTATCAACCCAAGTAAAGAAATATTGGCCCAATCTGATGTTGATATTATGATTGGAGCCAGTGCCGACTCTGTGGCAATGGTAGAAGGTGAATTTAGCGAAATTAGTGAAGAAGAAATGGTGGAGGCCATTGCTTTTGGTCATGAAGCCATTAAAGATCAAATCAAAGCCCAAGAAGCACTTGTTGCCGAAGTAGGAAAAAAAGAAACTCGAGAGTATGAGGGAGAGGATCAAGATGCAGAATTGGAAGCCCATATTCATAGCCTCGCATACGACAGATGCTATGAAATTGCAAAAAAGGGTGTAAGCAAGGCCGACCGAGGGGAGCTTTTCTCAACATTAAAAGAAGAAATCAAAGCAGCTTATTCCGAAGAAGAATTGGAAGAAAAAGGAGACTTAATCTCAAAATATTTTAGTGGTGCTCAGAAAAAAGCAGTCCGTGATTTGGTCTTAAATGACGGCGTCCGTCTAGATGCCCGAAAGACTACTGAAATACGTCCTATTTGGTGTGAGGTTGATTATTTACCTTCTACTCATGGTTCCTCTGTATTTACACGAGGAGAGACCCAAGCACTTGCCACTGTTACTTTAGGAACTTCGAGAGAAGCTAATATTATTGACCTTCCTACAGAACAAGGCGAAGAAAACTTTTACTTACATTATAACTTCCCTCCTTTTTCAACGGGTGAAGCACGACCTCTTCGTGGGACTTCACGAAGAGAAGTGGGACATGGTAACTTGGCACAACGTGCCTTAAAAAAAGTAATGCCTGACGATTGTCCCTACACCGTCCGTGTTGTTTCTGAAGTGTTGGAATCCAATGGCTCCTCTTCCATGGCTACTGTTTGCGCAGGAACGATGGCATTGATGGATGCAGGTATTCAAATCAACAAGCCCGTTTCTGGAATTGCTATGGGATTAATTACAGAGGGCGATCGCTATGCCGTATTATCTGATATTCTGGGTGACGAAGATCATTTGGGTGATATGGATTTTAAAGTTACTGGAACTCGAGATGGTATTACAGCTTGTCAAATGGATATTAAAATTAAGGGACTGAGTTACGAAATCCTCACCCAAGCATTAATGCAAGCCAAAGAAGGTCGTTTGCATATCCTTGATCACTTAGAAGCAACAATCTCACAACCGGCAACTTCCGTGAAGGAGCATGCTCCAAAGATGATTAACCGAACCATTCCAAATGAATTTATTGGAGCATTAATTGGTCCGGGTGGAAAGGTGATTCAGGAATTACAGAAAGAATCGGGTTGTACGATTGTAATTAACGAAGACCCCGTTACCGAAGAAGGTATCGTAGAAATATTGGGTACTTCTCCCGAAGGTATTGCGATGGTAGAAGCCAAGATAGATTCTATTACATTCAAGCCAGAAGTAGGGCAGACCTATGAAGTGAAAGTGATTAAGATGCTTGATTTTGGTGCTGTCGTTGAATATTTGGAAGCTCCTGGAAATGAAGTGCTGCTTCATGTAAGTGAATTGGCATGGGAACGAACAGAAAACGTATCCGATGTTGTCAATATGGGTGATGTCCTTGAAGTAAAGTATTTCGGTATTGACTCAAGAACACGAAAAGAAAAAGTTTCTCGAAAAGCTCTTTTACCTCGACCTGAGCGTAAAGACAATAAAAGAGAGTAGAAAAAAGCTTTTTTTTGTAACCTTTTAGCATTGAGTTCGTATCATCTATAATAAAGGATAACTATGAGACAATTAAAAATCACCAAACAGGTAACCAATCGAGAAACCGCATCTTTAGACAAATATCTACAAGAAATCGGCAAGGTTGACTTAATCACAGCTGAGCAGGAAGTAGAATTGGCTCAAAAGATTAAGGCTGGTGATCAAATTGCTCTAGAAAAGTTGACCAAAGCCAACCTTCGTTTTGTTGTCTCTGTGGCCAAACAATACCAAAATCAAGGGCTTACCCTGCCGGATCTAATCAATGAAGGAAATCTTGGGTTGATTAAGGCGGCTCAGCGTTTTGATGAAACACGTGGATTCAAATTCATTTCCTATGCCGTTTGGTGGATTCGTCAGTCCATTTTACAAGCTTTGGCAGAACAATCGCGAATTGTTCGGTTACCCTTAAATAAGATTGGTTCTATTAATAAAATTAACAAAACCTATGCCTTCTTGGAGCAAGCGCACGAAAGAGCGCCCTCTGCAGAAGAGATTGCAAAGGAATTGGACATGACAGTAAATGATGTTAAAGAGTCTTTAAAAAACTCGGGACGTCACGTATCCATGGATGCCCCTTTAGTAGAAGGAGAAGATTCCAACCTCTATGATGTACTCAATAGTGGCGAATCTCCCAATCCAGACAAAACCTTACTCCATGAGTCTTTGCGGACTGAGATTGAACGCGCCCTAGAGACGCTCACTCCCAGAGAAGCTGATGTTGTTCGTTTGTATTTCGGATTGGGTAATCAACACTCCATGACATTGGAAGAGATTGGAGAAACATTTGACTTGACCAGAGAACGTGTTCGACAGATTAAAGAAAAAGCGATTCGAAGACTCAAACACACTTCAAGAAGTAAAATATTGAAAACCTATTTAGGATAATATAAAGGGCAACTTTCGAGTTGCCTTTTTTCATTCATACTACATGGCTTTAATTGCACCCTCAATACTGGCAGCTGACTTTGGCAACTTGGAAAAAGACTGTAAAATGGTCAATTCCAGTCTGGCCGATTGGTTTCATATTGACATCATGGATGGCGTATTTGTTCCCAATATATCCTTTGGAATGCCGGTGTTAAAGGCTATTCAAGGGATAGCAGAAAAACCCTTAGATGTGCATTTAATGATTGTAGATCCCGACCGCTATGTAGACACCTTTGCGGATTTAGGATCGGCTGTGCTTACAGTACATTACGAAGCCTGTACTCATTTGCATCGAACCGTTCAAAAAATAAAAAGCTGTGGAATGAAAGCGGGTGTGGCTCTAAACCCACATACGCCTATAGCTGTACTTGAAGACATCATTCCCAACCTAGACCTCGTCTGCTTGATGAGTGTGAACCCTGGATTTGGTGGTCAATCCTTTATCGAAGGTACTTTTAATAAGGTGAAATCTTTAAAAACGCTTATTGAGCGAAAAGAAGCTGCAGTGCAAATTGAAATTGATGGGGGAGTGACTGACAAGAACGCCGAAACATTGATTGCATCGGGTGCAGATGTTTTAGTTGCAGGTTCTCATGTGTTTAAAGCTGAAGACCCAGAAGATGTTATTCGTACTCTAAAACAGTTATAAAAAAAAGCAGCCAAAGCTGCTTTTTTACTACATTCCTTTTTTGCTTAATTAGTTCCCCATTTTAAGTCGAAATTGAACCCTTCTGTTCTTGGCCCTACCTTCTGCCGTTTCATTACTATCCAGTGGATTAGCTTCTCCTTGACCAGAAATTTCCAATCGCCCTACATCAACCCCCATCTTTATGAGAGCATTTCGAACTGATTCTGCTCTTTTTATTGATAATGCTTGGTTATAAGCTTCATCACCATCGCTAGAAGAGTAGCCTTCAATTAGGAAAGTTCCATTCGGATTTTCTTCCAAAAGTGCTTTAATCTTCTCCAGAGTATCAAACATCTTTTTACCCAATATACGATCACTGTTAGCCATGAAGTTGATCATAGCTCCGTAATTGTTCATGGTTTGAACCACTGCATCAGATACGTCAGGACATCCATTCTTTTCAGCTGTCCCCGCTTGCTCTGGACAAAGATCTTCTGCGTCTGGAACACCATCACCATCCTGATCTTCTAAATCTAAAGGGCAACCTTTATTGGATGCTACCCCCACTTCATCGGGACATTCGTCTATGCCATCATGGACACCATCATTATCTGAATCTGGACAACCTTCTGTTTCAACAGAACCTGATTCCTCTGGACACTTATCATCTTTATCTGCTACTCCGTCCCCGTCTGAGTCTGGACAACCTTTCAATTCTTTGGATCCTGCTTCTTCAGGACAATCGTCCTCATTATCTGGTATACCGTCTTCGTCCGTATCAGGACAGCCTTCAAATTCTTTCAAACCAGGAACGTCTGGACACTTATCTTTATCATCGGGAATGCCGTCTTTGTCACGGTCGTTACTTCCAAAGGTATAACTCAATCCCGCTTGGTGCTGAAAGTGTCGCACACCATTAGTTTCATACGGGTTTTTGAAGTTTGTTTGCACACTTAATGCTAAGTTAGAGGCAAGATAAAAATCCAATCCAAAGCCTCCTACTACTTGTTGGGAAACGTTGGAAGACAAAAACAAAGGGTTTTCATCATCCAAAGAAATTGATTCAAAACTGGACAAACCCCAACCCCCTAATATAAAGGGACGAACTCCTTTCCCAGTGAAGGGACTGTATTTTATAAAACCATCTACGCTAAAATAAGGATATTCTGTTCCAGCGGTATTCCCCTCTATCTTAAACACATTATTTATCGAAAGCATGGCACCAACAGAAAATTTTCCTTTCAAAAAGCGTTCTACAGAAAGGGTTGGACCTCCAATAGTCCAGTGGTCTCCTACATTGGTGAAATCATCAAAAAAACCACCCTGTGAACCGGCTGGTAATAATGTACTTGGGGTTCCACCCACTGGATAAATATCAATAGCGTTGGCAGATATATTTACTCGCCACGGGGCATCGGCTGTTTGCGCCATTCCAAAGGTGAAAACGCCTAAAGTCAATAATATGAGTAGTCTTTTTTTCATAAAGCGTAACTTATTGCTATTCTAAACTGTTTTTTTCCTGTTTTATTGTGGATACAAAGGTACAATTGCATCCAAGACCTTTACATTAACGATTATATTTTAACTAGACCCAATTCTGTTAACCGTTGCTTTAGAAAGTTTCCTGCTGTGATAGGTCTGTATTGGGCAGGATTTTCCAAGCTCACACAATTGGATAAGCAATTCAAAGGCATATTAGCAGTGGGGTGCATAAAAAAAGGAATGGAGTATCGGGATTCGCTCCACAATTCCTTCGGAGGATTAATTACCCTATGAATGGTTGATTTGAGTCGATTATTAGTCAATCGAGCCATCATATCGCCCATATTGATCATTAATTCACCCACTTGGGCGTTCGCAGGAATCCATTCTCCAAATCGGTTCTGCACTTCCAATCCGCCTCCCTGGGCCCCCATTAATAAAGTGATCAAGTTTATGTCTCCATGTGCAGCCGCTCGAACAGCTTGTGAGGGTTCCCCCAGGAGGGGTGGATAATGAATGGGACGAAGAATAGAATTTCCCTGTTGTACATATTCCTCAAAATAATTAGGATCTAAATCCAAATAAAGAGCAATCCCTTTGAGTACTGCTGCTCCTGTTTGTTCCAGAGCTTTAAATACTTGTTTTCCAATGCGGTTGAACTCTGGAAGTTCATCTACCAATACGTTATCAGGATATTGAAGACTCTGGTTCTCTTCGGCGGTCAAATATTGTCCGAAGTGGTAAAATTCCTTAAGATCCGCATGTGCATATCCTTTGGCTGTTTCTTTTCCGAAAGGAGTGTATCCGCGTTGTCCAGCTAGCCCCTGAACGTGATATTTCATTTTAACGGGTTCGGGTAAATTAAAAAATATCTTTATTTGACGATACAACTCCTCAATCAAATCCGTAGTCAAGAAGTGTCCTCGCAAGGCAACAAAACCAATATCACTAAAGGCTGACCCTAAACTTTGAACAAAACTGTCCCTTGCAGATTTATCCTCAGAAAGGAACTGCTCTAGGTCAATTTGAGGAATAGTATTTCCCATAATTACATGATGCTATAGTCAATTACTTATACTACAATTTCTTCAATTTTTTTTAAATTGCAAGTATCCAAATCGTAAAAATGTTTCAAGCCCTATTGATTCTATTGCTAACTGTTGGGGTTATTTTATTGCTCAATAAATTATTGCTTAAAATAACGCGTCTCTCAGAAACAAAAAAAAAGTTTTTTCAAAGGTATTATTTCATTCTAATGGGGATGCTTTTTCTTCTTCAGGGTATTTTATCAATAATTAAAGGGGGATGGGACTGGTCAAATGGATTCCAACTCTTATTGGGAAGTTTGTTCATTGCAATGATTGTAATCAATCCCAAAAACCTATAAAAAAACCCGCCGAAGCGGGTTAATTTAATAGGTGATTTTTTATTTACGGAAGGGAACTGAAATTCGAACGGTGTCCCAACCTATGTGCAAATGTATTTCTTCTTCAATGGCTTCGATTGCCATAGAAAAGGCTTCTAAGGATTGATCTGTTTGAACAACGGGTACTTGCATTCGAACCACATCTTTGTCTGCACTATAATTATAAGCTCCCCAAATATTGGTTGCCTTATTTATAATCACAGTCCACTCTGACTCTCCGGGAATTGTAAAAAGAGAATAGCTACCTACCGGAATAGCAGTTTCCCCCAGGTACATCGGAACATTAAACGTAATTTCCACTGCTTCATTCGCTCCCGTACGCCATATCTTACCGTGGGGAGCTAATTTTGTAAGTTCTCGCGCTTTTAATTGGGGACGAGAATACAGAACGTGAAGAAGGGTCTTTGCTTCACCATGATCAGAAGGAAATTGAATTTTATCTAAAGGACTAACATCCAGTCCTTTAAATTTTTGAGCTTGTACTGAAAAAGAAGCTACAGCAATGAACATTAAAACGATTAATTGTCTCATAATTTTGAATTTTTGTTCAATGTATGTGTTTCAATAGTGCAAGAAAAAAAGGGCTTATGGCTAGAGACTAGTTGCTTTAAAATGCATACTGTATATTTTTTAGTATTGAATGCTATTATCAGTGTTCACGTGAGGTTTAAAGGGTTTTATGTTCTAATTATTTATGATGTAGACTAGATTGGACTCAAATCTCGTTTCCAAATTTTAATCAAAAAAGGTGTAAGAAAAAAAGAAGAAAATATGGCAATATAGTGGCTATATAAATCAATATCCATTTTACACAGAAATGCATGTTATTGGGTCACTTATAAAAAAAATGCCTCCAACAGGGAGGCATCAAATATTATTAATGTTTAAAATAATTAACTCATAGCCTGTTTCAAGTCTTGTTTTAAATCTTCAATAGATTCTAGCCCTACGGAGAGTCGAATAAGATCTTGCGTTACTCCTGTAGATTTTTGAGCTTCTTCATCCAATTGTTGGTGTGTAGTACTGGCAGGATGAATAATCAATGATTTGGTATCACCAATATTGGCAAGAAGAGAAAATAATTCTGTTTTATCAGCAATATGCTTGGCTGCTTCAAAGCCCCCTTTTACGCCAAAAGTGACTATTCCACTTTGCCCCTTAGGCATGTATTTACTGGCAAGAGAATTGTATTTACTGGAAGCCAATCCTGGGTAGTTCACCCAGCTCACTTCTTCTTGCTGTTCTAACCACTGAGCAATGACTAATGCATTTTCAGAATGTTGTTTTAATCGAATATTCAGTGTTTCAAGGCCTTGAATGATTTGAAAACTATTGAAGGGGCTGAGAGCTGCTCCAAAATCTCGAAGTCCTTCAACGCGAACTTTGGCTATAAATGCTTGGGCCCCCAAAGCTTCATGGTAAACCAGACCGTGATACCCAGGAGAAGGTTCTGTAAATTCCGGGAATAAGCCATTGCCATAATCAAAAGTACATGCGTCAACAATGACCCCTCCTAGTGAAGTTCCATTTCCTGAGATGTATTTGGTTAACGAATGAATAACAATATTGGCACCATAATCAATGGGGTTTAATAAGGCTGGAGTGGCTACAGTATTATCAACAATAAAGGGTACTTTCGCCTTTTGAGCAAAGCCACTTATCCCTTTCAAATCAAGAATATCTAATTTTGGATTGCCTAGCGATTCTGCAAAAAAAGCACGTGTATTGGATTGAACTGCTTTTTCGAAATTCTTTGGATTGTCTGGATCTACAAAAGTTGTAGTGATCCCCAATCGAGGTAGGGTGACACTCAATAGATTATAGGTTCCCCCATACAAACTGCTGGAAGCAACAATATGATCCCCTGCTTTTAACAGCACCATGAGGGTTGTACTAATAGCAGAAGTTCCCGAAGCAGTCGTCACCGCAGCTACTCCTCCTTCAACCGCAGCCAATCGTTGTTCTAAAACATCATTGGTGGGATTGTTAAGACGTGTATAAATATATCCTGGTTCCGACAAGGAGAATAGATTGGCGGCGTGCTCTGCGTTGTCAAACACATAGGATGTCGATTGATAAATGGGAACGGCACGAGTACCTTGTGTATCCGATGCATTGTGCCCTGCATGCAACGCTAGTGTTTCATTTTGTTTAGTATTCATGGTTTGTGTTTATTTCACGTCAAAAATAGAACAGTTTTTAATTAAAACAACTAATTCCTATAAAGTTTATAGGATTTATTGGAATTTAATTTTTTTACCTTTGTGAAAAATCAATTATAATGATTTCGAAAAAATGTAAGTATGCTTTAAAAGCGCTCACCTTCATGGCGAAAAATAAAGATCGTTCTACACCAATCTTTTCTTCTGAAATTGCCTCCAAAGAGGGCATTCCTAAAAAATTTTTAGAAGCCATCTTAAGAGAACTTCGCAATGTTCAAATTTTGCAAAGCAGGAGGGGTAAGAATGGCGGATATCGATTTAATAAGCCTCCTAATGAAATCTATTTGACAGAAGTAATGCGAGTTATCGATGGCCCTATTGCCCTGCTACCTTGTGTTTCTCTAAATTATTATGCGCCTTGTGAGGCGTGTGAAGAGAATGTTTGTTCGATTAAGGGAGTTTTTGAAACTGTTCGGAATGAAACGCTATCAATTTTAGGCAACACATCCATTCAAAGTTTGGTGAATTAAGTTTAGTACTGCAAAGACATAACCCCAGTGTGAACTGGGGTTATACTCAATCTTTTGTGACCCAGGGAGGATTCGAACCCCCAACCCTCAGAGCCGAAATCTGATATTCTATCCAGTTGAACTACTGGGCCGTTTGATTCGGTAAAAATACATTATTTCAAGCTTTGATAAAAGGGAATCACAAAGGACCTGGCTAACCAAAAAATAGTTATTTTTAAAATCTACCAGAAACACTTATTTATCTTCTACATCCGAACAAAATGGTATAAAGTAAAGTATTTGCTTTATCGATACCTCATCAAGCCCACTGAACCCATTCGATCGATTTATGGTATTCTTTTGTCACCAAATCTAAAGGATAAAACATTCAAGCTGTATTACAAAGGGAGTTATGGAAGGTTTTTTAGTTCACTTGTAATGCAATACTCCCAAAAGGCTGTTTTTTTGGATATTGGTGCCAATCAGGGCCTTTACTCTATTTTGGCAGGGAAAAACAAGAATTTTGAGCATATCGTTTCGTTTGAACCTTCAAAAAAAACAGCTGCGCTATTAAAAACAAACCTAGAGATCAATACCATTACGGATTATCAGATCGTTGAAGCCGCCATTTCAAATCACAATGGAGAATTAAAGCTCATGGTAGATGAAAATCATTCGGGCAAAAGTACCTTGAGAGAAGTTAAGAAGACCACCGGTGATTATGAGACCGTTTCAACTATAGACCATACTGTGATCAATTCAATTGTTCCTAAACACAACAATTATGTAGTAAAAATAGATGTAGAAGGGCATGAAGAAATCGTTATCAGTGAATTGATCAAAAGTTCTTTCTTTGAAAAGGTACGGCTATTGTACTGTGAGGTTGACGAAAAGTGGATTCAATCGGAACGTTTAATAGTAACCCTTGCAACTGCGGGATTAGAAGTTGTAGAAAAAATCGGAAAAGATCCCTTACACTATGACATGCTTTTCAAACGTGTTTAACTATTACAACAAATCACGTTTAGCCCATCAATTTTGTTTTGACAATAGTGGAAATTGTTTTTCCATCAGCTTTGCCAGAGAGAACTTGAGAGGCCTTTCCCATTACTTTACCCATATCCTTCATACCCTCTGCACCTAATTGGTCAATAATTGAAATAATGGCAGTTTCTATTTCTGCCTCCGTCAACTGGACAGGTAAAAAGGTTTGAATGACAGCAGCTTGAGCCTCTTCTGGTTCGGCTAGATCTACTCTATTTTGTTCTCTAAAAATTGTCGCGCTGTCTTTCCGTTGCTTCACCAATTTTTGGAGCAATTTGACTTCTTTATCCTCAGTCAGGGTTTCTGCACCTGAACTTGAGGTTTGCTCCAATAATAGGGCAGATTTTATGGCCCGTAAAGATTCTAATTTCAAGCTGTCTTTGGCTTTCATTGCCTCTTTTAGTGCTGTAGTGATTTTTTCTTGTAGAGTCATGTTTTAATCGACATTATCGTGTAAAAAAGAATTATTAGATCGCAGCTGAATTTGATCATTACTGTCAGTGTCTAAACTCATTCGCGAACCTTCATTAGAAGGAGCTTCATTGCTTAGATCAATCCCTTGCCGCTTATAAGCGGGTTGGCGTTCTAGTTCCTCGATCCGATGAACACTGTTTTTGAAAGCATAATTAAATTTCTTCAACTGTTCTTTTCGTTTTTCGTTTTCTTGTTGGGTAGAGGCTGAAATACTTTGTTCAAAAGGGCTCGATTCATGAGATTCCTCAGAAAGTTCGTCAGATAATTCTTTTTCTTCATGTTGGAAAACATGTTCATTTTCCTTTATTTCCTCCTCAACATCTTCATCTAATTCATATTTTATAAGGGGTTCCTCCTCAGTTGATAAAACTTCCATTTGATTTGAGGCAGCTGAAGTTCCTGCAGCATCTAATGACAAATCGAACTCCAAACTAAATTGATTTTCCTCTGCCAAAACGAGTTCAGGGCCAATCACTTCAATATCCCTTATTTCTTCGTCAAGATCGTTAAATACAAAGTCTTCTTCTGGATAGGAATCATCTGGTACTATATTTTTAATTGGATCAGGTGCGATTTCTTCCACTTCAGGTAATTCTATCAATTCATAAATCACTTCTAAATTTCTTGCCACATCCAAATCCATTTCTACAAAATCTTCCTCTTTATCAGTTGCTGTAGAGTCTGCTTCGAATTCATGAATTGAGGAGGGAACTTCATCGCTAACGTGGACAAAGGTTGGTTCAATCTCTTCTATTTCAATAGAATCGAGCAATTGATGTTCCATTTTTTGATCATCCTCTAGGTTATGAATGATTTTCTTGGCTTCGGTATTGAAAATATCGTGTTGTTGATCTGCATTAAAACCAGTGGCGATTATCGTGACAGCAATTGAACTTCCAAGGTTTTGATCTTCTCCCACTCCCATAATTATATTCGCATTGTTTCCAGCTTCTTCTTGAATAAAATCATTGATATCACCTATTTCATCAATTGTAATTTCTTCTGTACCGGAGACAATCAATAACAATACATTTCTACAACCACTTATTTTATTGTCATTTAATAATGGGGAGTCTAGCGCCTTGACAATAGCATCTTGAGCTCTATTGGCACCACTTGCATTCCCCGAACCCATAATGGCGGTTCCGCTATTCGTCAGAACTGTTTTTGCGTCTTTAAGGTCAATATTTTGAGTATAATGATGCGTTATGACTTCAGCTATCCCTCTAGCTGCAGTAGCAAGGACTTCATCTGCTTTCGAAAAGCCCGCTTTGAATCCGAGGTTCCCATAGACTTCACGTAATTTATTATTATTGATTACAATCAATGAATCAACAGATGATTTCATATTGGCCAAACCAATCTGAGCTTGGTCCGTACGTAATTTTCCTTCAAATTGAAATGGCATAGTAACGATTCCAACCGTGAGGATGTCCAGCTCCTTGGCCATTTGTGCAATGATGGGGGCCGCACCTGTGCCTGTTCCTCCTCCCATACCAGCAGTAATAAAAACCATTTTGGTTTGCGTGGTTAGAAGGGTCTGCAAATCATCAAAACTCTCCTTGGCAGCGGAAGCTCCTACTTCAGGATTGGCGCCAGCGCCCAAGCCTTCCGTAAGTGTAGCTCCTAGCTGTATTTTGATGGGGACAGGACTCTCACTCAATGCCTGTGCATCTGTATTACTTACTACAAAATCAACTCCTTTGATACCCTGATGGAACATGTAATTAATAGCATTGCTACCTCCTCCTCCAACACCAATGACTTTGATGACATTGCTTTTATTCTTGGGCAAATCAAAACTAAAATTGTCTTTATTATCTACTTGCATGATATGGTTTATGGTTAGGCGTTATCTAAAAATTCTTTTAAGCGGTCTCCAAATCTTTCAATTATTGTTTTACGATCGGTATTTACACTAGTCTTAGGCGTATTGCCAGAACTTTCTTCTAGTGAAAGTGTCTCCGAGTCTTCCATCCGCTCTTCTTCTCCCATCGCTTCTGGGGCACTTTCAAGCGCTTTCATCAGGAGTCCCACAGCAGTGGCATACATCGGGCTGGTGTTGTTCGCCGAGGTTTCTCCTGCCAAGTGTTCCCCCGGGTATCCAATTCTTGTATCCATTCCAGTAATGTATTCCACTAATTGTTTTAGGTGTTTTAATTGACTTCCTCCACCAGTAAGAACAATCCCTGCAATCAATTTCTTCTTCTGTACAGTATGCCCATAGTTTTTTATCTCAAGGAAAACTTGTTCCATTATTTCAACTACCCGAGCATTGATGATTTTAGATAGGGTTTTAAGTGAGATTTCCTTAGGATCCCTACCGCGAAGTCCCGGAATGGAAACAATTTCAGTGTCGCGGTTTTCTCCAGGCCATGCCGATCCGAATTTTACTTTTAAAAGCTCGGCTTGCTTTTCAATAATAGAACAGCCCTCTTTTATATCTTCGGTAATTATATTTCCACCAAAGGGAATTACGGCGGTCTGTCGAATAATTCCGTCTTTAAAAATGGCTAAATCCGTTGTTCCACCTCCAATATCAATCAATGCGACCCCTGCTTCTTTCTCTTCCTGAGTCAATACTGCATCGGCCGACGCTAGGGGTTCTAAAGTAATATTGGCCAATTTGAGATTGGCGCTTACTATGCAACGACCAATATTCTTTATAGAGTGAATCTGTCCTACTACCACATGAAAATTGGCTTCCAAACGGCCTCCATACATGCCAATCGGTTCTTTAATTTCTGCTTGTCCGTCAACTTTGTATTCTTGAGGAAGCACATGGATAATTTCCTCTCCAGGCAGCATTACAAGTTTGTAAACCTGTTGTATTAATTGATCAATATCTTCTTGATCAATTACTTTTTCTGGATGGCTCCGTGTGATATAATCACTGTGTTGTAAGCTCCGTATGTGTTGTCCAGCAATTCCAACAACCACATCCTGGATGGAGTGCCCAGAAGTAACTTTGGCTTCTTCAACAGCTTGTTGGATCGATTGGATGGTTTGAGTGATGTTGTTGACCACCCCACGGTGAACCCCCAAGCTTTTTGATTTTCCCAAGCCTAAAACCTCTACTTTGCCAAATTCATTTTCTTTGCCAACCATTGCTACGATTTTGGTAGTTCCAATGTCTAGGCCAACAGATATTGAGTTTTGTTCCATAGTGTATTAATTTGATGTTACCACCTGACCTTTAAATGCCAAATTGATCCGCTTGGGGAGCAGCGGTTCTTTTTGTGAAATTAAATAGGCCTGGTAGGCTTTTAGTTTGTTAATTTTAATTGACAGATTGTCTACTTGACCCATTTCAATTATAAAGGGTAAGTTGGAAAGAGCCATGCTGTATCCCGTTTCATGTTTGATTATTTCAATTCTATTCTGGCGAATAAATGGATCTTCTTGAAGCGTTTCAATTATTTGTACTAGCGAAATGAATTCAGATTCACTTATAGAACCTTGTACTTTGGGTAAGCTATCAATCATTGGAGAAGGGATGGAAAAAGAGACTCCATTTCGATCGAGAAAAAAGCTCTTTTCATTCTCTATTTTTAGGAAAGGTTCCCGTTCTTGAATCCGCATTTCAATCTTTCCGTCGGGATAGGTAAAGACCTCCGTTTCCGCAACAGCAGGGTGTTTTTCAATCCAAGATTCCAGCATACTCAAATCTAATTCATCTTTGAGCTGGTCTTGTTTGTACCCTGCTTTTTGTATTAACAATTTATTAACGAGAGAGTCATTCAAAAACAAGGGGGCGTCCTGTACATATTGGATTTTTAGCGCAATTATTTTTCTGTTTTTGTTCTGTTTGTGAGCAAAAGCTGATATAAGTACAACCGAAGTCATCACAAAAATGAAAAAGAATATTTGTCTTTTTTTCATGCAATTACTTTTTTAAAATTAGCCGTCACTTCTCCAATGTCTCCCGCTCCCAACAAAGCAATTATTCCTTGATTTGGATGCATGCCCAAGGATACTATTTCTTCTTTTGAGATCATTCCTTTATTTTGTTGTTTGATTTGATCCAACAGAGCTGGTGAACTGACTCCAGGAATGGGTTGTTCACGAGCAGGATAAATTGGCAATAAATAAATCTGATCAAATAATGATAATGCAGTAGCGAACGCATCTAAAAAGTTTTGTGTACGACTGTATAAATGCGGTTGAAACACTACAGTTTTTTTCAATTCTGGATACCTTTCGTTGAGGGTGTTGAATACCGCACGAATTTCAGTAGGATGATGTGCATAGTCATCTACCACTATCGTGTTGGTATGCAACGGATAGATGTTCATTCTACGATGAATTCCCCGAAAACTTTTTAAGGCTTCTCGTATTGCTGAGATAGAAATGCCACATTCTGTTGCTAGAGCGGCTGCTGTGAGTGCATTATACAAATTGTGTTGCCCCACAACATCAACTAAGAAAGATTCTGACTTAGGCGACCGCAAATAAAAATCAACCCGGTATCCCTCCTCAGTGAGTTTACAATTTTCCATCCGGTAGGGCGATGTAGCTGCTGTTCCTAATTTGAGTCCTTCTAGGGCGACGCCAGGCCCAACAATTAATGAGGTCTCTACTTGATTGGCAAAATCTTCAAAAGCTTTTTCAAAAGCTTTTTTGGAATGGTATATATCAAGATGATCGGGATCAATACTTGTGATGGCAGCATGAGTTGGACGGAGTTTTAGAAAGGAACGGTCGAACTCATCCGCTTCCACCAAAATATAGGAATCGCCTGTATGAATATAATTTGATTCGTATCCCTGGAGTATGCCACCCACAAAGGCTGTAAATGACTGTTTTGCTGTTTTAAATATATGACTCAGTATTGCTAGTGTGCTTGTTTTTCCATGGGTGCCAGCTACCGCTACACATGTCTTTGCATTAGCAATTTGAGCCAAAACATGAGCTCTCTTTTCAATCAAGTATCCCTTTTTTTCAAAATATTGATACCAAGGTTGGTCTTGTTTGATGGCAGCTGTACACACAATAGTTGTGTTTTCAGGATCTACAAAAGCAGGTAATTTTTCAGGCGCAAATTCATACAATACATCTAGCTTATTTTTTTCAAGTTTTTGTGTAACGCTACTTGGCATTCGGTCATATCCAGCAACAAGATGTCCTAAAGATGTGAAATGTTGTGCTAGGGCTGAATTGCCTATCCCCCCAATACCTAGAAAAAAGTAATTTCTTTTTTTCATACTGCAGCTAAGGTTTCAATTTCGTCCACAATTTCTTCTACCGCATTGGGTCTTGCCATATTTCGAATATTTTGTCCAAGAATCCGCATTAAGTCTGAATCGGAACTCAAACTCTCAAAAACAGTTTCAAAATGATGTTTTAGATCTTTTTCTGCTAGAACACGAGCCGCATTTTGAGATTCCAATGCTCTGGCATTTTTCATTTGATGATCCTCTGCCACATTGGGAGAAGGAATAAATAATACGGGTTTGCCTACCTGTGTAAGTTCAGCGATAGTACTGGCTCCTGCTCTACTTATAATGAGGTCAGCAGCTGCATACAATTGGTCCATTCTATTAATAAATGGATATATTTTGTTTGAGGGGGAGCCCTTGGACTGGTATTCAGAGTAATAAAGTTTCCCACATTGCCATATTACTTGCCACCCTTGGGAATTAAAGTAGGTAAGCTTTTGAGCAATTAATTCGTTGATCTTCAGGGCACCGAGGCTTCCTCCTAGAATTACTAGTGTTTTTTTATCTGGTACTAGTTCGAAAAAACTTTTTGCTGTCTGAGATTCAATCAAATTAGTACGTAATTCTTTTCGAGTAGGATTCCCTGTGACTATGAGTTTATTTTTAGGGAAGAATCGCTCCATCCCCGCATAACAAACTGCAATTCTATTGACAATTCTGCCTAATAATCGATTGGTAATTCCTGGGAAGGAATTTTGTTCTTGAATCAAACTAGGAGTGCCCAACAAACTGGCAACAAATACCATCGGACCGCTGGCAAAACCGCCCGTCCCAATAACAAATTGCGGCCGATAACGAATAAAATAGAAAAAAGAATGAAGCACACTTACTATCAACTTCACTGGAAAAAGAATATTTCTAAAAAAGTGTTTACGATGGAGCCCATCGATCCAAAGCCCCCGTATTGGATATTCTGCCTCGGGAACTTTTTCCATTTCCATTTTACCGTATGCGCCAATAAATAGGATTTGTATTTCTGGCGAGCGCTGTCTTAACGTATCTGCAATGGCTAAAGCAGGGTATATGTGCCCTCCAGTACCTCCTCCCGATATGATGATTCTATTCAATTTCACTTAGTTCGGCTAAAGGGTTATTTGATGGTGTTTCTGAAGCTCGAATATTGACGCTCACACTAAGAAGAATTCCCAATGCAATACAGGTCATCCAAGCAGAAGTACCCCCGCTACTTATGAGTGGCAGTGTTTGTCCAGTAACCGGAAGCACTTGTAAAGCAACACCCATATTAATCAGGGCTTGAAAGACAATGGGTAGTCCCATCCCAACGGCCAAGAGTTTTCCAAAACTATCCGAGGTCTTATAGGCTACTACAACCACTCTAAACAACAATACGAGATAGAGAAACAAAAGCATACAGCCACCTATCAATCCATATTCTTCTATAATTATTGCATAAATAAAATCCGATGAACTTTGAGGCAAGAAATTTTTCATCACACTTTTTCCAGCACCTACTCCTAATAAACCGCCAGAAGCTACCGCAATTTTGGCACGTTCAATTTGATAATTTCCGCTGGCCTCATCTCCAGAAGAAAAGTTTTCTATGCGATTCATCCAAGTATCGATCCGATTGGGAAATTGATTTGGAAAGGCTTTTACAGCAAGTATAAAAATCAAAAACCCAACCAGTCCTCCAGCAATGATCCCTAATAAATATCGATTGGGGTGGCGACCTAAAAATGCCATAACAAAAGCCATTAAAAAAAGAAGTGCGGCAGTAGAAAAATTAGCAGGTAGTATGATAAAAACAAAACTGAAAATGGGAAGCCACAGCATCAAAAAGGAGCGCCCAAAAGACTGGGATTGCCCTTCATATTTAGATAAATAGTAAGCAACATAGGTCAATAAGGAAACGAAGGCTAGAGTTGAAGTCTGAAAACTCAAACCCAGAACCGGAATTCGTAGCCAGCGGCTGGCATTGGCTCCAGCAATTAGGATTCCTTGAGAAGCCGTGTAGAGCAATAGTAAGAAAACCAAAGGAAGGGACAGTATAGAAATCCCCTTAAAATAATTGTATGGAATTCTATGAATTAAAAACATCAGGAAAAAACCAAAGACAAGTATAATGGCATGCTTAATTAGATAGCCTGTAGGTGTTCCAACCCCTACCACATAGGAGAGATTGGTACTGGCACTGTAAACAGGTAAAAATGAAAAGACCGCTAATAGGGTTACCACTCCCCAGAGCACCTTATCACCTTTAAAATGTTTTAAGAGGTTGATCATTTATAAATTTCTAACCGCATTAATGAACTGATTGCCTCGGTCTTCATAATTATCAAATAAGTCGAAACTGGCACAGGCGGGAGACAACAGTATATTTTCATTTGGCTGGGCAATCTTTGAAGCAATCTTAACTGCTTCTTCCATTGATTGTGTTTCAATGATGACATCCACAACTTTTTCAAATGTTCCAAACAACTTCTCGTTATTGACCCCAAGACATACTATTGCTTTCACTTTTTCGTGTACCAGGGGTAATAGCTCTTCGTATTCATTTCCTTTATCTATCCCTCCAGCAATCCAAACTGTTGATTTTTCCATACTCTCTAGAGCAAAGAAGGCAGCATTTACATTGGTGGCTTTCGAGTCATTGATAAATTGCTTTTTTTGAATTTTTAGCACTTTTTCCAGACGGTGTGGAACCCCTTGAAATGTTGATAAGCTTTCCCTAATCACAGATTTACTAATCTTTAATAGATCTGCAATTGTGGCGGCAGCCATCGCATTGAGCAGATTATGGCGCCCTTGTAACGCAAAAGAATTTGTGGGTATCATAGTTGTCTTTTTTTCGTTTTGTATTTGAATATGGTCTTCAGAAAGTGTGGTTTGCCTTGTAGACTCCTCGTTGTTTTTGAATCCGAAAGGATGTAGAGTACTTTTGAAAGATGCTGATAGGATGTGATCGCTCAGGTTCTTGTCGTCTGCATTGTAGACCAGAAAGTTGGAAGCTTGTTGTGCTGTGGCAATTTTTAATTTGGATTTGATGTACAAACCAAAATCATTTTCATAACGGTCCAAATGATCGGGAGTTATATTGGTAATGGCAGCGATGTGTGGAGCAAACTTTTGAATATGATCCAACTGAAAACTGCTAATCTCCAATACAAATACATCGTAATTGTTTTCAGCGATTTGGCGGGCAAAACTCGTCCCGATATTTCCTGCCAAGCCCACGTGTAGTCCGGCATTTTTCAGGATATGATGGGTAAGCATTGTGGTGGTAGTTTTGCCATTACTCCCAGTAATTCCAATTAACAAAGCATCAGTATATTGAGCGGCGAATTCCAGCTCAGAAAGTATGGGAATATTCAACGCTTCCAACTGAGTTACTATAGACGCATTATTTGGAATTCCAGGGCTTTTCATAACCCAATGGGCGTCTTTCATCTGTTCCAGGTCGTGTTGGTTTTCTTCCCACAGAATTGCATTTTTTTGTAGTGTGTCTTTGGCTATTGAAGACAATGAATTCTGATCGGATACAAATACATGAAACCCTTTACGTTTGGCTAGTAGTGCTGTACCAATTCCACTTTCTCCTCCCCCTAAAATGACTCCCTTCTTTTCCATCAACGTATTTTTAGAGTTACGATTGATAAAACGGCGAGTAGAATTCCAACGATCCAAAATCGAGCGACTATTTTACTTTCATGAAATCCTTTCTTTTGGAAATGATGATGTAAAGGAGACATTAAAAATATCCGTCTTCCATCGCCCCATTTCTTTCGACTGTACTTGAAATATCCAACCTGTAGGATAACCGAAAGTGCTTCTATTAAGAATATCCCACAGAGAATAGGTAGAAGAAGCTCTTTGCGAACCATTATTGCGATTACGGATATTAGTGCGCCAATGGTTAAGCTCCCTGTATCTCCCATAAAAATGGATGCGGGATAGGTATTATACCATAAAAATCCAATGAGTGATCCCAAAAAAGAAGCTACAAAAATTGTGACCTCTCCCACTTTCGGAATAAACATAATATTGAGATAATCGGCGAAAATGAGATTCCCAGAAACCCAGGCAAAGACTCCCAATGCAAATACCATAATCGCGGAACTTCCAGCGGCCAAACCATCGATTCCGTCAGTAAGGTTAGCCCCATTGGAAACAGCTGTAATAATAAAGACTACAATAGGAATGAACAGCAACCAAGACCACTTCTTATAATGGTCATCCATCAATAGGGAAGCATAATTGAATTCGTTATCCTTAAGCATCGGAATGGTTGTCAGTGTGGATTTGATAGCAGGCTGAAAGCGATCTTGAATGTCTTCGATCGCCATTGATTTTTGAAGCTGATCATGTTTTTCTTGGCGCACGGTCACTCCTGGATGAAAATAGAGAACACTACCAATAAATATCCCCAGTATGATTTGACCAAAAACCTTGAATGTTCCCTTCAATCCGTCTTTATCTTTTTTAAATATTTTGATATAATCATCTACCCCCCCAATCGTCCCCATCCATAATGTGGTTACAATCAATAATTGGATATAGATATTATCCAGCTTTGCCAAAAGAAAGACAGGGACCAGAGTAAATAAGATTATCATCACACCTCCCATAGTAGGAGTTCCTGCTTTTTCTTTTTGTCCATCCAAACCAAGGTCGCGTATGGATTCTCCGACTTGCTTGGATTGAAGAAATGAAATGATGCGCTTTCCAAAAATAGTGGTGAGTAGTAGTGAGAAAATAACTGATAAAGCCGCTCTAAAAGATAAAAATCCAAAAAGACTCGCTCCAGGAAGTGCGTATTGTTGTTCTAAATAATTGAATAGATAATAGAGCATATTAGTCGGAGTTGGAAAAAATTTGTTTAGCTATTTCGTAGTCATTGAAGGGTATTTTATTTCCCTTTACTTCTTGATAGGTTTCATGCCCTTTTCCAGCAATTAATACGATATCATTCGGTTTTGAAAATTGAAAAGCCGCTTGAATAGCTTCTTTCCTATCTTCTATTACGAGTGTTTTTTTATACGCCTCTGGGGAAACACCTTCACGCATTTCGTTTAAAATTTGATGCGGGTCTTCGGTTCGTGGATTGTCTGAAGTAAAGATGACTTGGTTGCTTTTTTGTGCTGCAACAAAGCCCATTTTAGGACGCTTTTCTTGGTCCCTGTTGCCCCCACAGCCCACCACGGTGATCAGAGATTCATTGTTGGTGCGTATTTCATTAATGGTCTCAAGAGTAAGTGACAAAGCGTCTGGGGTATGGGCATAGTCTACAATGACAAATCTGTTCTGGGCGCCTTGATGGACTTGAAAACGTCCAGGAACCGACTCCAATTGACTAATTGCGCTCATACTATCAAGTGGATCAAGACCCAATAAATCGGTCACCGCATAGACCGCAATGATATTGGAGGCATTGAATCTACCAACTAAAGGTGTCCATAATTCTGTTTCTTTAATTTTCAACAACATCCCCCCAAACTGCTGCTCCAATACCTTAACAGGGAAATCTGCGTAATTTTTAATTGCATAAGTATAGGTTTTGGCTTTGCAGTTCTGAACCATCACTACTCCATTTTTGTCATCTGCATTGATGAGAGCAAAAGCTTGCTGAGGCAGTTGATCAAAAAATCTTTTTTTTGTGTCTCGGTAGGCAGCAAAAGTTTTGTGATAGTCAAGGTGATCATGGGTTAGGTTGGTAAAGACACCGCCGGAAAAAGAAATCCCTGAAATTCTTTCTTGAGCAATCCCATGCGAGGAAACTTCCATAAAGCAATGGGTAATTCCCGCTTTTTTCATTGCTGCCAGGTGGGCTTGGATTTGAAGGGGATCTGGAGTGGTGTGGGTTGCTTCTTTTTCAAATCCACCAAAACATACTTTTACGGTAGATAAAAGACCAGCAGGATAGCCCAAAGATTCGAACAATCCGTAGAGCATAGTGGCTACCGAAGTTTTTCCATTGGTACCAGTAACACCAATGACCTTTAAGTCGTACGAGGGGTTTCCATAGAAGTTTGAAGCCAAAATACCCAATGCCTTATGACTGTCTTGCACTTGCAAGTATGTACATCGGTCGTCTAAGGTGGAGGGAAGTACTTCACACAATACGGAAATGGCTCCCCCTTCTATAGCCGATTCTATGTAGTCGTGCCCATCCAACCCTTCTCCTTTCAAGGCCACAAAAAGAGACTGCGATTCCACAGCTCTAGAGTCGAATGTAACTGATTTAATCTGCTGTTGCAACTCCCCAAAAACAGCTTCCAAGGATACTTTATACAACAAGTCTTTCAGTATTATCATGACAATTCGATCAATAGATTTTTGACAGTGTGAGAAGGAGTCCCCGCCTGAATTGATTGCCGTACGACTACTCCATTTCCTTTTGTTGTGAGTTTTATTCCTAAACTTTTTGCCACTTGTTCGGCTTCCGTCTTTGTCATTCCAATCAAACTAGGCAAGGGAACCTCAGAAGAAATTGTTCTTTGGGTTTCCAAGGCTTCTATTTCAGCATTGGTGATTCGTATTTCTTTAGGGGTATTGGTGTAAATTTTCTTGGCTATCTTTTTAAAAACAGGGGCTGCCACAGTAGCGCCATAGTAGCCTTTCTTTTTGTTTGGTTTATGAATCACTACAATACAAGAATACCTTGGGGCATTTGCTGGAAAATAACCAACAAAACTTGATATATACTGTACATTATCCGTGGTATAATCTACCTGGCAAGTACCCGTCTTTCCAGCCAAGGGTAGAACTTCATCTTTTATTTGGTGTGCCGTTCCCCATTTTTTGTCCACTACATTGAACATCATTTGTTGGGCTTTTTCAACTGTTTGCTGCGAGCATATAGCAGGGTTTAATATTTCTTTACGAAAAACTTTTTCTGGACGATTTCCTAAGCGACTGATTTGTTTCAAAAATTTGGGCTTCACCATTTCTCCTCCATTCGCAATAGCATTGTAAAATGTAAGAGTCTGGAGGGGGGTCAGCGCAACTCCATACCCATAGGCCATCCAAGGTAAATCTAGCCCATCCCAAGTGGAATCTGTTGGATAAGGAATTTTGGGCTTCGCTTCCCCTTTAATAGATATCCCAAGGGGTTTGTTCAGTCCCATATTGTAGAGACGATTAACAAATTGCTCTGGATTATTTTTATAATTATCATAGACGATTTTTACAACGCCCGTGTTCGATGACACTTCGAATACTTTCCCGACTGTTAAAGTTCCGTAGCCTCCTCTTTTGGAATCTCTTACTTTAAACTTGTTATAGAAAGTTAGTTCCCCTTTTCCCGTATGAATTTTATCATCTACATCCACCACCCCATCTTCTAAAGCAGCAATCATCGCCATCAATTTGAAGGTTGAACCAGGCTCGTGAGCCTCTCCTACGGCATAATTTAATTTTTCATAATAGGTGCCTCTGGATGTTCGTCCTAAATTTACAATGGCTTTCACGTTCCCAGAATGGGTCTCCATTACCACTACCGTTCCGTGATCTGCTTCAAATCTTTCCAACTGCTGCAACAAAGCCTTATGAGCAATGTCTTGTATGTTGACATTGATCGTTGTATGCAAATCAAAACCCGATGTAGGTTCTTTTTCATTACTATCATTAATGGGCTTCCATTGTCCGTTGGCAATTTTTTGCTTTAGTCTTCGTCCTGGCTCTCCTCTCAGATATTGACCAAATGCGCCTTCCAGTCCCACACGAAGAAAATACCCTGAAGGATCGCGCATTTCATATCCCACGGTTCGTTCAGCAACTTTACCTAAGGGATGTTCTCGGACGAGTTGTTGCTCTACTATTAAGCCTCCTTTATAGGAAGGGAGTTTTAAAATGGAGAAATTCTTTAGGGTTTGATATTCCGAATAGTTCAGATTTTTTGCAAGGAGGAAATAGCGATTTTTTTGTTTCCTCGCCTTTTGTAAACGGCTTAAAAAATAAGTTTTGGATGCCCCAAAAAAAGAAGCCAATTCGGTTGCCAAAGCGTTTTTGTGAGTTTCAAAAATCGCATTAGACACTACCATAGCATCCCATCGCAATTCATAGCGAGGGACAGTAGTCGCTAATATACTCCCGTCGTCGGCATAAATATTTCCTCGACTCGCGTCTAGAACAACACTTTTTAAAGTGCTCGCTTCCAATTTGGAAGTATACAACTCACCTTGGACCCATTGGATATAAAATAACTTGCCTACAAGAACCAAAGCAAATAGAACCAAGCCCACTACGACCAGGTACACTCTCGACATGATTCTATTTTGGGCTGAGTATTTCATTTATTCTACAATTATCTTTACGGGAGGTTCTTGCGATGCTTTCACTCCCTTTTCTCTCAAAACAGCAGCAACCTTGGTCTCCATTTTCAAGCGCATCAAGTGTGATCGTTTTTCTACAAACTGACTTTTTAGTGCTTTTAATTCTTCGTTGAGCTGAGCTATTTTAAAAATCTTACTATCGGCCTGATGCCCACTCTCTATCATTATCATTGCCAGAAGAGAAAGTGAGAAAACAAAGCGCCAATTGCGAAGTGCTCCTTCTTTGAGAAGAAATTCCATGTTCAGGAAAGCGAGAATTTGTTTCATCTTTTTTCAGCGATTCTCATTTTAGCACTTCGTGCCCGATTATTTTCAGCTATTTCTTTTTGGTCGGGGTGAACCATTCCCCCTATTTTTTTGAGCGGTGTACTTCTATTGCCATAAAAATCTACTGGAGCTGTCCCTTCGAATTGGCCTTCACGGATATACCGCTTAACCAAACGATCTTCCAGAGAATGATAGGAAATACATACCAACCGCCCCCCTTGGACTAATACCTCTGAAGATTGCTTTAAAAATTGCTTTATAACCTCCAATTCTTGATTTACTTCGATTCGGATGGCTTGAAAGACTTGTGCCAAATACTTATTTAAAAACCTCTCAGGCACTAGCGGCTCGATAACCTGTCTAAGCTGTTTGGTAGTGTGAATGGGGTGATTTTCTCGATGAATTGAAATTGCATATGCCAACTTGAAGGCATTGCGCAATTCGCCGTAGTTTTTAAACAGATTGGTGAGTTGGGACTCTGAATAGGTATTGATCAGTGTTGAAGCAGATTGTTCTTGTGCTGGATTCATTCTCATGTCTAGAGGCCCTTCAAATCGAGTTGAAAATCCCCGACGCTCACTGTCAAATTGATGAGAAGAAACCCCAAAATCGGCGAGTATGCCATGAACAGAAGTGACCCCGTTAAAACGAAGGTGTTGTTGTAAATAAGAAAAATTGGAAGGAATCAATTCGAATCGAGGATCGGAAAGTGCCTGTGCTTGTGCATCAGGATCCTGGTCGAAGGCATAGAGTTTACCGTCTGTAGCTAGCTGATCTAGGATTGCTTGTGAGTGACCTCCTCCTCCAAAAGTGACGTCTACATAAACCCCGGAGGGACGAATCGCTAGTCCTTCGATCGCTTCTTGCAGCAATACCGGTTTATGATAGGTCATTTTCATTTTGATCTCCCATTACTTCTTCGGCTAAAGCGCCAAAATCTAGAGTTGCAGCATCAATAGCTTCTTCGTATTGGGTCTTATCCCATAGCTCAAGTATATTGACTGCAGAAGACACAACTACTTCTTTGTTCATTCCTGCATGTCCCAACAAGTCTTTTGGAATTAGCAAACGTCCTGAAGCATCTACATCGACCATTTTCACTCCTGCGGTAAATCGTCTGATGAAGTCAATGTTTTTCTTATTGAATCGGTTAAGAGTATTAATTTTTGTCATAAGCTGCTCCCATTCTTTCATAGGATACAATTCCAAGCAACTGTTAAATACAGCTCGCTTCAGAACAAATCCTTGACTCACCACTGCAGCCAACTGTTTTTTTAGGGCAACGGGAATCATAATGCGTCCTTTGGCATCTGCCTTACACTCATATGTTCCTATAAAATGCTGCATCAGAGCTTTTTAGCTTTTGTACTATCAAAAATAGAAATTAATTACCACTTTTTACCACTATTTACCACTTTGTTGATAACTTTTACCACTCTGTCCTTTTCTTGGGTTTTAGTCATAGGAAAGCGATTTAAACTTGTAATTCTCTATATTTGCCCTTCTTACAGGAGTGATTGCGGATGGAAAATCAATTAATTGAAAAAAAGGGGTACCGATATGTTGCTGAAGGAACCGGTCAGCCTATCATCATCCTCCATGGATTGATGGGTGGACTGAGTAATTTTGAAGGTGTTATGTCTTATTTCACTCAGCATAATTATCAAATTATCATTCCTGAATTACCAGTATATGATCGTCCGCTACTTCAAACCAATGTGAAAGACTTTGCCGAGTATCTTCATGGGTTTATTACGTTTATGGAATTAAATAATGTGGTCCTCTTGGGCAACTCACTCGGAGGGCATATTGGTCTTCTATACACTAAGTTGCATCCAGAAATGGTTAAAGGTCTTATCATTACTGGAAGTTCTGGTCTGTATGAAAACTCAATGGGAGATGGCTATCCCAAACGCGGAGATTATGATTATATAAAAGCCAAAAGTGAGGAAGTCTTCTACGACCCCAAAGTTGCCACAAAGCAAATTGTAGACGAAGTCTTCGAGACGGTCAATGACCGTAAAAAGCTGGTTAAAACACTAGCCGTTGCCAAGAGTGCGATCCGTCATAATATGTCCAAGGATTTGCCAAACATGTCAACTCCTACTGCAATTATATGGGGGGCTCAAGATCAAGTTACTCCTCCTAATGTGGCAGATGAATTTCACAAGTTACTCCCTAATTCCACTTTATATTGGATTGATAAATGTGGACATGCCCCGATGATGGAGCATCCCGATCGATTCAATCAAATTGTAATGGAGTGGTTTCAAAATTGCCAAATATAACTGGTCATGCAGATCAAATCTGCTCAATTTATTGTCAGCAATACCGAAGTTGAAAAATGTCCTTCAGAAAAGCGTCCTGAGTTTGCCTTTATTGGTCGCTCTAATGTGGGGAAATCTTCTCTTATCAACGCCCTATGTAATCAAAAAAAACTTGCCAAAACGTCTTCACGTCCAGGTAAAACACAGCTAATAAATCATTTTTTGATTAATGAGCAATGGTATCTAGTTGATTTACCGGGATATGGATATGCAAAAGTTTCTAAAGTCCAAAAAAAGAAGTTTCAATCCTATATAGAATCCTATTTCAGAAAGCGAACGCAACTCCTGCTCACCTTTGTTCTTTTGGACATTCGCCATCCAGCACAACCTATAGATTTGGAGTTTATTGCATGGCTGGGAAGGCATGAAATTCCTTTCTACTTGGTCTTTACCAAGGCGGATAAATTAAGTTCAAATGCAATTGACAGCAATGTAGTGGCTTACCAAAAGGTATTGAAAAAGGATTGGGAAGAAATCCCCTTATGCTTTGTTACTTCAGCTACAAAAAAACTAGGTTTGAAATCAATAACAGAATCAATCGGAGATCTTTTGATTGACTTTGCTGCTGCTAAATGATCATTTGATGTTAAGTTTTTCAGCAAAAAAAGCTGCAAAATCTTCAAACCCTTGTGCCATTTTCTCGTCTTCTGTAGCCCGAAAATAGGTTTGGCCCATCGTCACTAAACTTTGATGAAAAAAGCGTTGCATTTGATCAATTGGCATGTCCTTCACCCACAAATCCATTCGTAACGTTTCTTGGGTTTCACTATCCCATAGAGAAAGTAACAGGGCCTTAGCCACTGCATTTTCTACTCCCCCATCAGGAGCAGACCAATGAATGGTTTCGGGTATTTTATTTTCATCAAGGCCTATTTGAATTGAAATAGAGGATTCTTTGCTTGTTGCCATTTTATCTGCTGGGTTTGTATCTAGATTCTTGAAATATAGTAAGGGCAGGAAGAGCCAAGAGTTCTTCTAGCGGAATTGTTGGTTTTTTTTCGATAAAGGCTTTGACAATTTCAGTACCTAACCACACTCCAATCTGACCCGGTGTTTCGTTGTCTAATTCCAAATAAAATTTGGAAAAAGGAGCCGGCTCTAAAAAACGTTGTGAAAGAGTAGGATCGGTGCTGTATAACAATTGTCTCTCAATAAAATATTGCCAAATATATTTTTGGTTCTCCCTAGCCCATTGGAATTGTAGCTCAGAATAGCCCAAACGTTTGGCTTCTGAAAGATCGGGCAAGAGTAAGGATTTGGCGTATTGTATTTTACCTTGGTATATGAGTTGTGCCAAAAAAGTGCGTTCGGCAAGAGGATTCAATTGGGTTACTAAAAATTTGTCAGCGACATGAGAAGTCAAATAAGCTTCATCCATTTGTTGACGAATATATTTAGGGATCCCTTCATACAGTTCGTTATCCTTTCCCAAGTAGGTGTCCAAAGAGAGAATCAAAAGACTATCTCTATAGATTGTCTTGCTTTGATAATCAACATTATTAATCAATCCAATGGTGTATGGAATAGGAGTCTGTGGAAAGTAAAATTTGATATGTTTAAAAAGCTGACTAAGGCTTTTTTTTAGAGACTCTTCATTGGGGAATTTTTTATCGACAGCCAGCTGTAATAAAAGTTGAAGGCTGTCCTTTTGGCGTTTTATCCAAATACTATCATCAAATTGTTCTGGGAACAAAAAGGGATATTCTTCTTTGAGGTTAGGAATTTGCTCGGGAGAAGCCTCGTGAAATTTTCGGTCAAAACGATCCACTTTTATTTCAACAGGAAGTGACTCAATTTCAGCTCTCAATGAGTTTTTATCCTGGCAAGCAAAGCTCAATACGAGTAAAATTAAAAGGACAAAACCTGTTGAGAAATTAAATTTTTCATGAAGATAGAATTCCATCTTTTTTTATATGTGAAATGATTGTATTTTTATGCAAAAATACATTCTATTACTATAAAAGCGCTATGAAAAATCCTGAAAAAGTTGTAGAACATATCGTGGAATGGTTGAACTCTTATGCCTTGGAATCGAATATGAACGGTTTTGTGGTAGGCGTTTCAGGAGGCATCGACTCAGCGGTAACATCAACCTTGTGTGCCCTTTCAGGGCGCCCAGTTATTGCCTTGGAAATGCCAATCCATCAAGGTTCTAATCAAGTCAATCGGGCAAAAGAACATTTGGAGTGGTTGACAGCTAAATTCGCTAATGTTCACTCAAATACTATACAACTTACAGGACTATTTGAAGCCTTCAAGGAAGTATTACCACCTACTGAAAATGAACAGAAACATCATCTGAGCCTTGCCAATACAAGAGCTCGTTTCCGAATGGCTACCTTGTATTATTTTGCAGCGCTGAACCGGTATCTAGTGGCTGGTACTGGAAATAAAGTTGAAGACTTTGGTGTGGGCTTCTACACCAAATATGGAGATGGTGGAGTCGATTTGAGTCCTATCGCAGATTTGTTGAAAACAGAAGTGTTTGCTGTAGGAGCTCACCTTGGTATTGTAGAATCCATCCAATCGGCTTCCCCTACAGATGGTTTATGGGATGACGGACGCACCGATGAGGAACAATTAGGTGCCTCCTATCCAGAAATGGAATGGGCAATGGATGCTGAAGCTAATCAATTGCCTGTTAGTTCGATGTCGGATCGCCAGAAAGAAATCTTGGAAATTTATCAAGTGCATCACCAAACAAATAAACACAAAATGGAAGCTATACCAGTTTGTAGTATTCCAAAAAACCTTTAAGCATTGACATAAGCTTTAAAAATTTGTATCTTAGTATTCCCCAAATGTTGAACTATGATACAGACCCTTGTACTGGATTCCAATCCCATTGTACATACAGGTTTCGAAAAAATTGCCAAGGATAGTAATCAGATTAGCTTGGCCCCCCCTGCCTATTTGTACAACCACGCCTTCAAAATTTTAACCCAATATCCTATCGACATCATCGTCATGGATATGGAATTACAAGGCATTAGCCCTGTGACCTTAATTGAAAAAATAAGGGAAGAATACCCACAAATCAAGATCATCGTCTTCAGCAACCAACCGTCTAAAGTCTACTCAATTAGTCTTCTAAAAGCGGGAGCAACCGCGTATCTATCCAAAAAAACAAATTCAGAATTGCTTCTTGAAGCTATAAATTATGTTTACAATAAAGGGTTTTATGTGACGTCTAGACATCGTACTCAATTGAATTACAATATCAATTTAGAAGATCCAAAAACAAATTTCGAGACGCTTTCTCCAAGAGAGATTGAGGTTTTAAAACTTTTGGTAGAAGGCACCAAAAATATAGACATTGCTGAAAAGCTAGATATTAATCAAAAGACAGTAAACACCTACAAAACCCGAATATTAACAAAATTGAATGTCGACAATTCGTTTGATTTGTATCTACATTCCAAGCAATTGCGAATAATTTAAACAACTCGACTAAGTTTTTGAGAAACCAACTGACGTAATTCGTTATACATATTAATTTCCTCTAAGAGATGAGCATCGTTCTCTGAACTCGCTTCGAGTTGACCATTAAGTCGTTGGATTTTCTCATTAATTAAAAAGCGGCGTAAAGATAATATCGTTTGTGTTACAGATTGCCCAACTCGGTCCTGAGGTTGTTTAACAAAGATATTTTTCTTGTCCCAATTGTGCAGCTTGTATTTTTCATTCTCCATCAATAAGTCAGATAATAGGGTGCTGTTTTCCTTATCTTCTTCTTCTGCAAAACGTATGGGTTGAATTTCTCCATTGGCTTGCAATTGCTGAATAATAGTGGAATAGGTTTTTCTAAAAAAGGGATTGCTTAGTTCAATTTCGTCCTGTTGAAGATCCAAAAAAACTTTTTCATGAACAGTTACTTCCATCTGACGAACGGCTTGCTGTACACTCCCGTCCGAGTCTTTTTGGATAACTACGTCTTCGAAATACGCTTTTTCATTGCCGTAGTGCAACAAGAGCCTTATGATTTGTTTTTCCAGCTCAAAAACTTCATCCACTTCAACCAATTCTTGTGAAGGAGGCTTCACTACTTCTAAAGACTGATTGGGTTTTCTTGGCTGCTTGGATTCTTTTTGCTGTTTTTGAAGCAATTGCGCTAGAGCATTAAAAAGTACCGCTTCAGATACTCCCATATTCAAAGCACAGCTCTGAATATAAACCTCTCTTTGTATGACATCGGGAATCTTGGCAATACTACTTACAATAGCACGAATCGTATCCGCTTTTTTTACAGGATCCTCTTTGGCCTCTTCAAGAAGTAAGCTGGCTTTGAATTGAATGAAATCTTTTGCTTTATCCAACAGATAGGTACGGATGTTTTCCTCCGATTTTCCTTTGGCAAAACTATCTGGGTCTTCCCCTTCTGGAAAAGTGCATATTTTAACATGCATGTCTTGTTCTAAGATCAAATCGATCCCACGTATAGATGCACGGACCCCTGCGGCGTCACCATCGAATAAGACAACTATATTTTTAGTCAGGCGGCGAATTAGACGAATTTGCTCTTGGGTCAATGCTGTCCCTGAGGAAGAAACAACATTGGTAACTCCTGCCTGATGCATTTGAATGACATCGGTATAGCCCTCAACCAGATAACAACAGTCTTCTTTTGCTATTGTTTTTTTTGCTTCAAACAACCCATATAAAACTTTGCTTTTATGATAAATATCGCTTTCTGGTGAGTTGAGGTATTTTGCGGTTTTGGCCTCTTTGTTGAGAATTCGACCTCCAAACCCCTGCACCCGACCCGATAAACTTCGTATTGGAAAAATTACCCTTCCTCGAAACCGATCAATGTGTTGCTGACGTTCTTCATTGTGAATGAGTAGACCCGTTTTTTCCAAAAACTCCAATGAATGAGACCCTTTTTTAGCCGCATTGCTAAGAGCCGATATTGAGCTAGGAGAATAACCCAAACCAAAGTCTTCAATCGTTTTTTCTGAAAAACCGCGTTCTTTAAAATAAGTCAACCCAATGGCTTTGCCCTCGGTTCCTTCCCATAACGATTCTTTAAAAAACTCTTGAGCAAATTGTGCCACCAAGAACATGCTCTCCCGTTCAGAGTTTTTCTCGCGCTCCTCATCTGTTTGCTGGGTTTCCTCAATCTCAATATTGTATTTTTTTGCTAAGTAACGGATGGCCTCTGGGTAGGTAAAATGCTCGTGCTCCATCAAAAAAGCAACTACATTTCCCCCTTTTCCACTACTGAAGTCTTTCCAAATCTGCTTTACAGGAGACACCATAAAGCTGGGTGTTTTCTCCTGAGAAAAAGGACTCAACCCCTTAAAGTTAGATCCCGACTTCTTCAGCACAACAAAATCACCAATGACCTCTTCCACACGGGAGGCATCATAAACTTGATCTATGGTAGTTCTAGAAATCAATAAATATGTTGTTGGACAATAAAAATAGAAAAGTATCTCTAATATTTTCGCTCAATAACATAATTGAGCATCAAAACCAGCGCTTCTCTGTATTCACTCTTCGGAAAGGTAAAAAGAATATCGAGAGCTTGTGATCGGTATGCTTCCATTTTTTTCAAAGCAAATTCTAGCCCTCCACTATCTTTCACCTTTTGAATGACCTGCTTAACTGTTTTTTTGTCTTTGTTTTTATTTTTTACTGCATTAATCAACCAACGGCGCTCGGAAGAGGAAACTGTATTCAGGGTTCGAATCAAAGGGAGTGTCATTTTTTTTTCTTTAATGTCAATCCCTAAGGGTTTTCCAATTTTGGATTCTCCATAGTCAAACAAGTCATCTTTTATCTGAAAAGCCATCCCTATCAATTCGCCAAACTTATGCATTTTGGCAACTGCCTCTTTATCCGCATTCATGGATTGAGCTCCCATTGCACAACAAGCGGCCAGAAGCGTTGCTGTCTTTTGGCGAATGATTTCATAATACACTTTCTCCGTAATGTCCAAACTGCGGGACTTTTCAATCTGAAGGAGTTCACCTTCACTCATCTCACGAACTGCTTCAGATATGATTTTTAACAAATCAAAATCTTCATTTTCTATAGATAGGATTAGCCCTTTTGACAACAGATAGTCTCCAACCAATACAGCAATTTTATTTTTCCATAAGGCATTGAGAGAGAAAAAACCACGCCGGTAGTTGCTATCGTCAACAACATCGTCATGCACTAGCGTAGCGGTGTGAATCAATTCAATAACAGAAGCGCCACGATAGGTTCGTTCTGCTACTTTTCCATTTCCAAACATCTTTGCCACCAAAAAAACAAACATAGGGCGCATCTGTTTTCCCTTACGGTTGACAATAAAATGGGTAATTCGACTCAGAAGTGAGACTTTGGATGCCATGGATTGGGTAAACTTTTTTTCAAAGTTTTCCATTTCATCATAGATGGGGGCTTTAATCTTTTCAACCACTTTCATACACCAAACCAAATATACTACTTAAAAGCTACCTCTGGCATAAAGAGATAATTTAGGCTTGGCTTTTATTGGCCAATTGTCCGCAAGCTGCATCAATATCCGATCCCCTAGATCTTCTTATTGTGGCCACAATTCCATTCGCTTCTAAAACCTTTTGATACAATTCTACGACTGCTTTTGGAGCCTGTTGGAACCGATCCTCTCCAATGCTGTTGTATTGAATTAAATTCACTTTAGAGGGAACTTTCTGACAATAATCTACAAGGGCTTGAATATCTTCTTGAGTGTCATTAATTCCTTCCCACACTACATATTCAAAAGTAATCCGACTATTTGTTGTTTCATACCAAAATTGTAAAGAATCGAGAAGGTCCTCTAGAGGGAACTTATCGGCAAAGGGCATTATGTTTTGTCGTACTTCCTGTCGTGCACTGTGAAGCGAAACAGCCAGTTTGAACTTGGGGTATTCTTCAGCCAGTTTTTTAATCATTTTGGGTACACCGGAGGTAGAGAGAGTAATCCTTTTGGCAGACACACCCATCCCGCTAGGAGCCGTTATTTTTTCAATTGCTGCAACAACATTATTATAATTCATCAATGGTTCTCCCATGCCCATAAACACAATATTGGATAGGGGTTTATTGAAATACAGGCGGCTTTGTTGGTCCATGGCCATAACTTGATCATAAATTTCATCGGGATTTAAATTCCGCATGCGCTTCAGACGTGATGTAGCGCAGAAAGTACAATCTAGGCTACATCCTACTTGAGAAGAAACACAAGCTGTAGTTCGGGTTGTTGTAGGAATTAAAACCGACTCCACCACCAATTCATCGTGAAGCCTTACGGCATTTTTAATGGTTCCATCAGTGCTTTTTTGTTGGGTGTCGATGGCAATATGATTAATAGAAAAATTATCCTCTAATAGTTGACGGACATCAATGGACAGATTGGTCATTCGTTCAAAATCATGGATACCCTTCTGCCAAAGCCATTGATAAACTTGATTGCCTCTGAATGCCTGATCCCCTTTTGCTATAAAAAAAGCCCTAAGTTCTTCTAAACTAAGGGCCCGTATGTCTTGTTTCACTGAAATACAATTGGAATTTACAGAATCAGCATAGCGTCACCATACGAATAAAAGTTATACTCTTCCTTGATGGCTTCTTCATAGGCTTCTTTGATAAAATCAGGATCAGCAAAGGCTGAGACCATCATCAAAAGTGTTGATTTGGGTGTATGAAAGTTAGTTATCATACAATTTGCAATGGAAAAATCGTAGGGAGGAAAAATAAATTTATGGGTCCACCCGCGATAGGAGTTCAGTGTGCTTTTTGAAGACACTGAACTTTCCAAACCGCGCATCACAGTGGTTCCTACTGCACATATTTTCCTTTTTTGCTTGAGGGCTGTATTTACAATATCAACCGCTTTTGGATCTATGATTAATTCTTCGGAGTCCATTTTGTGTTTAGAAAGATCTTCCACCTCAACTGGACTAAAGGTCCCTAAACCTACATGGAGGGTTAGCTCTGCCAGGTCTACTCCTTTTATCTCAAGTCTTTTTAGTAGGTGTTTTGAAAAATGAAGACCTGCTGTAGGGGCCGCAACAGCGCCTTCATGCTTGGCATATATAGTTTGATAGCGTTCAATATCCAATTCTTCTACATCTCTTTTGATGTATTTGGGAAGGGGGGTTTGGCCCAATTCTTTCAACTTGGTGCGAAACTCAGAGTAGGATCCATCAAAAAGAAATCTCAGGGTACGCCCTCGCGAAGTGGTATTATCTATCACCTCGGCAACCAAACTTTCGTCGGGGCCAAAATAGAGCTTGTTTCCGATTCTGATTTTTCGTGCAGGATCGACTAATACGTCCCACAGACGCTGTTCTTCATTTAATTCTCTCAATAAGAATACTTCGATTCGAGCACCAGTTTTCTCTTTGTTTCCAAATAATCGTGCTGGAAAAACTTTCGTGTTATTCAATACCATCACATCGCCTTCATCAAAAAAATTGATGATATCCTTGAAGGTATGGTGAGCTATTGACCCCTCTTTACGATTCAATACCATCAGTCGAGATTCGTCTCTGTCTGCTGCAGGGTGTTGTGCGAGTAAGCCATTTGGAAGGTCAAAATTAAAATCTGAAAGTTTCATAGTGAATAATTAGTGGGTGCAAATATAGGGTCTCCGTATAGGGGAAGTCAAATATTTAGCAACAAAAATTACATTTTACTACAATGAAAGTCTAAGGCTTCCAAATCCGTCCAAAAATCAGGGTATGATTTGCTCACAACATCGGCCTCTTCAATAGCTATCGGGACTCTTAATGCTATGGGAGCAAAGGCCAGGGCCATACGATGATCTTGGTAAGTGGCGATAGATTGGTTGGCTAGTAGCGAACCGTTTTTTTCTAAATACAAACTATCCTCTGTAACATCTAATTGGGCTCCCAGTTTGGTGAGTTCGTTCTTCAATGCCAGCAATCGGTCCGTTTCTTTAATTTTTAAAGTATGCAATCCCGTTAGATCACACCCTACTCCTAGACCTGCACAAGTAACTGCTACAGTCTGTGCCAAATCGGGGCAATTCACCAAATCGAATGCAACTTTATCTGGTGGGGTGAATCCTTTGATTTTTTCTAGCTGAATTCCATCCTTAGTGTGGGTGGTGTCCACTCCCAATTCACGATATAGTTCGACAAGAACAGCATCTCCCTGCAAGCTTTCTTTTCGATAGCTGCTTAAGTGTACTTTGGCTTCCTTGGCGAGAGCTACCATACTGTAATAGTAGGAAGCAGAACTCCAATCAGACTCAACCACAAGAGTTTGTCGATTAATAGCCTGCTTTAAAGGCTCCACCTTAATGGATTGATCATTTAATTCAACAGAAACCCCTAATTTTTCCAACAGAGCAAGAGTCATTTTTATATAAGGCAAGGAGGTGATTCTCCCCTCCAATAGAATTTCCAGCCCCTTTTCCAATCTTGGGGCAATCAATAGCAAAGCTGAAATATACTGGCTACTTACCGAAGCGGGTAAACGAACCTTTGAAGTCGTGATTTTTTTTCCTTCAATATGCAATGGCGGATAGCCTTCTTTTTTTGTATAGCTAATCGATGCTCCTAGTTGTCTTAATGCATCAACAAGAATCCCAATAGGACGCTGCTGCATTCTTGATGAACCCGTCAGGGTTACTTTCTCACCCTCCTTGGTCGCATAGTAGGCTGTGAGAAAGCGCATTGTAGTCCCCGCATGATGAATATCTTTGATTTGTTCTTGATGACTAAGGGCTGCGACCATGGCTTTTACATCGTCTGCATTAGACAAATTAGTCACTTCTATTTCGGGAAATAAGTTTTGAAGAATCAACAAGCGATTGGATTCACTCTTGGATCCTGTAATATTTACATGGCCTTGGAGTACTGCTGTGGGATGCAGAAGGGATAGATTCATGAATGCTTAAGCGTTGAGCTTTGGATTGTTGTGATGTCGCTGGCGATCACGTTTTGCCTTGATTTCCAGTTTTTTATCAAAAGCCGCTTGCAAGTCAATCCCCGTTTGGTTTGCTAAACATAGAACGACGAATATCACATCCGCTAATTCCTCGCCCAAGTCTTTTTCTTGGTCGGTAGGTTTTTCACTTTGTTCGCCATAACGTCGGGCGATGATACGCGCCACTTCGCCAACTTCTTCGGTCAGCTGAGCCATATTGGTTAATTCGTCGAAATAGCGGACCCCGTGTTCTTGGATCCAATCGTCTACTGCTTTTTGCGCTTGGGATAGGTTCATACGGGTGAGTTTATGGCAAAAATAGAAATATTTATTGGGGATTTAATACTGTGAATCCTAGCAGCACGGAATTTTTAAAGTAATAATCGCTCTAATTCTTTCATTGAATACACAATGGGGCAAAGGTTGTGCACAGGTTCTCCGTGGGAGTTGAAGTGAATGGCTTGCATGGAAACATTTAGTGCACCTTCTACATCTGCCTCCAGACTATCTCCTATCATTAGAGATTCAGAGGCTTTTTTACCAGTATCATTAAGGGCAAATTCAAAAATTTGAGGACTGGGTTTTTTGAAGCCTACTCCCTCCGCGGTGAATACTTTCCCAAAAAAAGGCTGTAATCCAGAATTATTCATCTTGTGATATTGAACAGTGTCAAATCCATTTGTGATAATGTGCATCTCATATCGCTTTCCTAGTTTGAATAAAAGCTGCTGAGTTCCCTCAAAGAGTTGTGTGAAGTCGCTTAAGTAATCAACATAGCGTTGGTTGATTCGGTCTAATAGTTCCGGAGAACAAGAATACTCCAATGCTTGAAATGTTCTCTCCAATCTTTGAACTCGTAATTCTTGGTGGGTAATTTTGTTATTGCGATAACGTTTCCAACAGTCGTGATTGATCGGGCTGTAAGTTTCAATAAATCGTTCCAGCGAGAAATTTATTTTTTCTTCATTAAAAATCTTTTGGAATGTCATGGCGGAATTGGTTTCAAAATCCCAGAGAGTATGATCCAGATCAAAAAATAGTGTAGTTAAGCTATTGATAGCCAGCATGCTTTTCAAGATAGTTGAAAAATTGTTCTCTCCAAAGCTGATTGTTATCTTCCTCTTGCCAAATCGTATTGGAAAAAGCAACTTTCTGTGTTCCAGTAGGTGTTGGGAGTTGATTGACTAATCGGTTTAGTTTTTCAAATGCCACATGACTGGAATGCTTTCTCAAACCGGCTTCCGAGGCGACGACAGGATGAAGCAATAGAGGGGTTTGATATTCATTTTCGAGATTGTAATAATAGAAAGGAACTGCAGTAGAGGCGCGGTATCCGATCTCTTCTTCATATCCCATACTCAAATCATGCAGTACTTCCATTTGCAACAACATGGAATAAGTAGCAGCAATGTTTCTTATTCCTCCATGGAACCGGGTTCGTTGGATAGGTCGATGGATCAATTGGTTCATCCTGAATAATTCGTCCCTTAGTTCCGCTTCATTGAATTGCGAGTGATAAGAAAGTAACGAGGTAGTTACAAAATCATCGGAAACTCCTTTAATCAGAGCTTGTAATTTTGTATTATATATTGCTGTTGCTTCGCCTTCATAGGGTTTTTGTGTGAATAAAAAATAAAATTCAGGGCGAAGGCCTGCTTTGTTCAAATGGGTTGTAACAGCATCGTAATTCGCATAGGGATCGGAAAGGAGTCGTGACTCAACTAACAATTGCTCCAACACATCCCACCAATTTAATTTCCATAGAGATTGAAGAAACTGACGTGCTTTGGTCAGGCTCGGTTTATAAAAATATTTTAAAGGACTAGATAAAATTAATAAGGGCTGTACTTGTGAATCTTTGTTTTTATTAGACGGTTTCAAATCCGGGAAGTCTTTTTGCAATTCTTCCAAAAAAGCAATAGCCCATAAATCCACTAACGGTTCCTCTAGCGATCCTTCTGTGATCACCCAAGATTCTACTGCAGGATACCGTCCTTTTTCATCTTTCAAATAGGGTAAATACTCTTCGTATCTAGAAAGGCAATAAAAACTTGCCGCAAAGAGATCAAAGGGGATACGCGAAGATCGCTCGTGTGAAAATAGAACAGGGTATTCTAGCCATCTCCCTTTTTTTAAATCCTGATAGGAAATTCCCTGTTCAGATAGAAATCCATTGGCATACACATGAAATTCCTGTCCTAATGGCTCCGAGGCATAGCTAAATTTGGCCCCAGGGAAGGCAACAAACTCATCCAATGAAGCAGTGAACTGTATAGGGATTTCCAGAATTCTCACAAACAGCTGTCGAAACACATATTGGAAACGAGTGGTGACTTTTGGTGTGTATACTAGAAGACTCAAAGCAGTTGTTTGTCCACAAAGCTAAGGTATTTTTTGTCTGAAAGAATCAGGTGATCCAACAGAGTAATGTCAAAAAAAGAAGCTGCTTTTTTTATACGAAGCGTCAGATTTTTATCACTGGCACTGGGTGTGAGGTTTCCTGAAGGATGGTTGTGAGCAA
>DQCR01000063.1 GCA_003533785.1 Flavobacteriaceae bacterium | reverse complement strand
CAGAAATAAATAATGTTCGGGGAACCCCTACTTTCGGTGAATTAATTCCTACGGTAGTAGATGAGTTTGGTTGTGGAGCCTCACAGCGAGATACGGATGGGGATGGCATAGTAGATACCGAAGACAATTGTATAGATACCGCAAACCCAGACCAAGCGGATAAAGACGCAGACGGTATCGGTGATGTGTGTGACAAAGACAATCCTATTCCCGAGATTAAAACCACCCAAATTACATTTGTACAGTTTCCTCCAAATGGACTTGAACTAGGAAAAATAGAAGCGATAGACCCAGAGGGTGAGCCACTCACTTTTACACAACCCACTGGAAGCTTTACAGGAGTGTTAGAAATTAGTCCCGAAGGAACCATTAGAGTTGCAAAAGGGGTATTGCTAGCTTTCGACTCGGACTATAATAGGGACAGGCTTAATTTCATAGTTACTGATGGAGAGAATGAGGTGCCTGGTTCTGTAACAATTGTCATTGAAGATGCCCCTAGACCTCCTGAAATCACCATTGTCACCTTTGATGTCAGTGAAGATGCCCCTGTAGGCAGCGTTGTTGGGTATGTGGATGTTAAAGATCCCTCTGGGGGTCCAATTAATAGCGTTGCACTTTCGGGAGATGGATATTTAGAACTACTGCCAGCTACCTTGGAGTCTGGGTTTATTAATCATAATTATATAATCGTTACTGCTTTAGAATTAGATTATGAAACAGTAACAGCACACCCCTTTACGATCACAGCACAAGGGGAAGAACTCACCGGATCAGCTCAAGAGACGCTACAGGTAATTGATATTCCTAATCCAAGTACTCAAGTACCTTTCTTTATATCGATTTTCGATATATTCGATGAAGACTTAGGGGCTAAAGTAGATCACCGTAGGTATTTCAATCCGAACCAAAAGAATGTAGGCAAATGGAAAGTCAAAAAGAAAATAAAGGGTGGAGTAGATGCAAGTAAGTTTACGATCAAAACTAGAAGTAAAGATGAAGGACAAAGGAAAAATGGAGACACAGTAGAGGATGAAAATGAGGATTACCTTGAATTTATTACTCCTCCAGATTATGAAAACCCTGGAGATGCAAATAAAGACAACATTTATGAAGTTGTTGTAGAATATGTAAACACAGAAGATGGTGCTCCTGAAGTACCAGTGGTGGTCACCCAAACCAATCTTCAGATGCCAGAGAATACATCAGCTGCCTTAGAATTACAATCTCAGCCAGCACTAGCAACAGATGATAGGGATAATGACGGGATCCCAGATATTTTAGACAACAGCCCACTGGTATCCAATCCAGACCAAATAGATGAAGATGGGGATGGTGTGGGAGATGTATCAGATGATTTTGACCACGATGGGGTTTGGAATCCGTTTGATATCTGTCCTGATACACCATTGGGAGAACTTGTGGATTTAGACGGATGTTTAATTTACTACCTCCCTCCAGGAAACTTCACTATTTCTAAAACCGAAAAGTGTGCAGGGGAAAACAGCATTAGTTTGACTGTACTAGACACTTCGGTAGCGTACAACGTAGTTGTTAGCGGTGCGGTCAACACTACAGACCGATTAACAGCTAGGAACTGGAGTTTGGATCAGCTGTCTGCTGGGGTTTATAACTTATGTATTACTGTGGAGGGGGTAAGTCCAACGGAGTTTGAGCGCTGTTTTGAAGTAACTATTACCGAGCCTGATTTACTACAAGTAAGTAGTTTATTGAACAAATCAAATCAGACGGTGAGTTTTGATCTTTTAGGGGGTAGTACCTATCAAATCACCCACAACGGGAAAACAACCCAAACAAGCAGCAGTAAACACACCGTATCTTTAGAAAAAGGGATCAATAACATTTCAATTTCAACGGGTATTGAATGTCAAGGGCTGTTCCAAAACCAGTACTTAAATTCTTTTGAGGTCAACTATGCACCTAATCCGTTTAATGAACACCTAGAATTATACATAGGAGGTGAAGACCAGTGGATTGAAATCGGGGTGTATTTACCCAACGGACAACTAGTTGATTACAAAACCGTCAATCTGCCTTTCGGAGTACGTAATTACACTTTGGAAACGGCAGCATACAAACAGGGTGTTTATATCCTGACTGTGAAAGGAAATACCCTGGATCAATCGATTCAAGTTATTAAAGAATAAATATGAAAAGAGTTGCATTATTTATTGGAGGTTTAATTTTTATTCTAAGCAGTTGTGCAAAAGATCCAGTCCCTGTTGACCCTGGAATTGCTACATTGATAAGCCCTGCTGATAACGAAACCTGTTTGGACGGAACCCCCATAAATGACACCCAAAGCAACGTTAATTTTAGTTGGTCTGAAGCTACAAACGCAGTTTCCTACGAGGTAGTGGTGACCAATTTACTGACGCAATCTTCTCAAACTTTTACCGCGGCTTCCAATCAAACCACAGTAGCACTTACCAAAGCTGAACCTTACAGCTGGCTTGTAAAAAGTATTGGGGAGACAAGCACAACTGCTGCAGAGAGTAGCTCCTGGAAGTTTTATTTAGCGGGAGACGCAATTATAAATTACGCTCCGTTTCCCTCAGAACTGACTTCCCCTCGTTCTGGAGCGAACGTCACGCCAGGGGTCAATAATTTGATTATCCTAAGGTGGAACGCTTCCGATGTAGATGGGGATCTAGTTCAGTTTGAAGTATACCTAGATCAAAACGACGCCAGTACACGTATTGAAACAATTGACTATCAAGAAGAACAAACTAGTCTAGAATTAGAAGTGGAAAACAACGTCACTTATTATTGGAAAATCATCGCAATAGATGACAGCGGGAATCAATCCAGCTCAGGAGTTTATTCTTTTAGAACAAATTAGCCTATGATATAAATTCGCAATACTAAGGAGTGTATTATATTGTAAATTTAGTAGTAGAAAAAATGTTAGAATACGAAGGATATGATTCTTTTAAAGCAGTACCTCCATCATTTCCAGGAGAAGGTGGAATGATAGCAGGAGCATCCTCGTCTTTTACACAAGACCACTGTGTTAATCCAACCAGAACAATTAAAACAACGAATTTTTTCATAACGTTTTTAAAACAGTTTTTTTTTAGTCAAATTGATAACGATCTCCTTTGATATCGATATACTGCTTTTGATCGGTGAAGTACGTCTTGCCACTACTTTTATCAAAAACAACATTCTCTTTTACATATTCATACTGTTCCGACTTGCTTGAACGTACTAAAGCAATTCCAATAAAAAGTGCACCGATGAGAATAGAAAGGGGGATCAAATAATTTTTCATAATTCCTGCGATTTAGATTTAGACCTAAAAGTAAGATTTGTTAGGTAATAAATCCAAATCTTCAGTACAAAGGATCTTCAACCAATCAGTTAACCCAATACAATCGTGCCTATTCCTTTAAGTAATTAGTAAATAAATGGACTCGAATCCCTTCAATTCAGCAAGTTGCATGAATGTTATTCCTCTGTAATTGGGTATATTTGATTTCTGTTATACTGTATTAATTCAATGAAATTACACCTCAAACTAGTCCTTGTACTAGTACTTTTTGCTACCAAAGGAGTCTCTCAATGGGAGTATCGCGTCAATAATGCCAAAAAATCTATAGAAGCGATAGGATCAGTGGAGTTTGATTTTGAAGTTCGGGATACCGTAACGTTATATCTTTCTAAATCAAGAAAATTGGGATTGGATTTTTCAATACAGGCAAATCTGTTTAAAAGAAATCAAAAGTACTACGTACTTTTAGAAATTGCAGACCGAAAAATTAAAGTAAAACGTTCCCTCGTTTTAAATAAACAGTTGCGGATTTTAGAACTGGAAGACCTTATTTCAAATGAAAAATACGAAGTTGAGGAATTTTTAAAAATCCTCAAAAGAGGAGACGCATGTACCCTGACGATACGAGCGGAACACCAAGTCATTCAGGGATATAACTCTCTTAGTGGCAGTGTTTCTGCGATTAATAATGTGCTAAACGGCCCCATTTTATAAAGCAAAGCGCCAAGACTTTTTTCACAAAAAAACTGTTAACTTGATACAGTGAAAAGAAACCGTAAGGAATCTTTTTCTTTTAAATAACGATTTTAAAGACGTCAGTATGAAGACTAAAAAAACCCCGATTTCACGCGCTACATTTTTAAAAACCTCAGGATTAGCATTGGGAGGAATAGCGACCTTGTCACATTATGCGTGTAACGGGGATTTTGGCACACTAAAAAAATTGATTCTAGAAGGGAGTACAAACTTCAGTATAGTCATTCCTAAAGAGGCAAGTCCCCTAGAGCAAAAAGCTGCTGCAGAATTGCGTACTTTTTTATCCAAAATTGCAAGCCCAGCACTAACTGTTGTTGGTGAAGACCGCTATCAAGGTGAAAATGCAATTTATCTAGGAAACACCCAAGCAGCCCAGTCTGCTGCTCTGGACACTAAACTCCTAGAAGAAGAAGGCTATCAATTCCATCGTTTGGGAAATGACTTTTTACTTACAGGGGGATCTGAAAAAGGATTGCTTTATGGGATTTATTCGCTATTGGAATTTTTTGGTTTCCGAAAATACAGTTCGGATGACGAGGTGCTGCCCCCTGTGACAGCTTCCTTTACCCTTCCAGAGAATGAAATAAAAATTCCGGTGATTAAATACCGAACCACCTCGTATTATGACGCCCGTGATGAAGAATATGCCGCTTGGCACAAACTTTCTTCAAGAGATACTTGGGGTCTTTTTGTACATACCTTTGAGGTTTTAGTTCCTGCAGAAAAATACGGGAAAACCCATCCCGAATATTTTTCTTTGATCGATGGAGAACGAAATCCAGTAACCCAATTGTGTTTGTCTAACGAAGCGATGTTCCAAACCTTGGTAACAGATCTACGCAAACGAATTGAAGCAAATCCGAAAGCAAAATATTGGTCAGTAAGTCAAAACGACAACGACAAATACTGCCAATGCGGGCCCTGTACTGTGCTAAATAAAAAATACGGCAACCTCCCCAGCGGATCTATGATTTGGTTTGTCAACAAAGTAGCACGAGAATTTCCAGACAAGATTATTTCCACTTTAGCCTATTGGTATACTCGGGCCGCACCCAGTAACATCCTCGCGGAACCCAATGTGAACATCATGCTCTGCAACATTGAAAGCACCAGAGAAAAACCGGTTTTTGATACCGACCCAGCCTTTACCAAAGACTTAGAAGACTGGGGAAAAATGAGTGAAGACATTTTGATCTGGGACTACAACATACAATTTGCAAATCCCGTAAGTCCCTTTCCAAACTTGCATACCATTGGTCCCAATATTAAGTTTTACATCAAAAATAGCGTCGGCGCGTTGTTTATGCAGGCCACGGGAAACAAAGGAGAGTTTGGCCACCTCAGAGCCTATCTCATTTCCAAGTTGATGTGGAACCCCGAAGCCGATCCTGAAGCCATAATCGATGATTTCCTACAGGGCTATTATGGCGCTGGAGCCCCTTTTGTTCGCCAGTATATCGATCAAATGCGAAAAGCCTTACTACAAGACAATTTTAGACTCAATATTTTTGGAGACCCCCGCGATGCGGTTGCCAATTATTTGTCCCCCGAAATGATGGAGCAGTACAGTCGTTTGTTTGACCAGGCGGAACAAGAGACCGAAACGGAACCAGTGACCTTGAAACGCATACGCGAAGCCCGACTTCCATTAGTCATCGCTGAAATTCAAATTGCAGGACAGATTCCTTTGGGAGCACCTGGCAGTTTTTATACGCTAGACAGTTCGGAGAAGGTTATCGTAAAACCCGAAATGAAAGAAAAAGTTGCAAATTTCTTAGCGCAAGCCAAAAATGCGGGAATCCAGCGAATCGGAGAACGTGCCATTACTTTGGAAGATTACGGACTGAACTTCAAAAGAATGTTTGACCGAATGGAACAAATGAAGAAGGCCCTTTCCTATCAGAAAAAAATAATTCCAATCACCACTCCTAGCAGAGGAGTAGCGGAAGTTTCCCGCCTGACCGATGGGATTTTTGGCGCTTTTGAGTCTTGGAGATTTCCTGATAAGGACGCCAATTGGGTTTCCTACAAAGGAGTGCATATGGACTTTGTCTTGGACCTAGGAGCCGTCCAAGAGATCACCACCGTGCAAATGGACTTCCTCAATGTCCAAGCACAAGCCAACTGGCACCAATTGATACTTCCTACGGCTGTTTCTTATGCGCTCTCTACTGATGGAAAAACCTATTCTGAAGCGGTAAATGTGCAGAATCCACATGAGCCTGACCCGGCCAAAAATCCGGATATCGTAAAGGTACCTTTTCACACCTTTAGCACTGCTTTTACCAACACAAAGGCACGTTACATCAAGGTACATGCAGAAAGTGTACTCCAAATGCCCGCTTGGCATATCAATGCAGGAAAACCTGCATTTTTATACGCGGACGAGATTGTGGTGTTTTAATCTAAAAAGAAATCTCTAGCCTTTAGGTCGCACTTTTTAAAATTTCATGAACCCTTTTGGCGACAATCCGTTCTTGTCCAGGCGTCATCATCCAGGTGGTGATTCCTATTGTAGTTTTATTACCAACTGTTTGAATCGAAGGGTGACCTTCACGCAACTGTCTTCGCGCTTCATCAGCGGTAATTTTGACTTTGTTTTCATCCCATCGGATTCGTAAACTAGGTACGTGATTGGCGTGCTTGGGCACGTGAATTTCTGTTCGAACACCCTCTACGGCGAGGGCACTGTTACTGATCAATTCAATTTGATCTTCCCAAAGTTTCCATTCTTTGTCATGGTCTTTATTTAAATAGAGCTCAAGAGCAACCAACATTCCTAAAACCTCTTCTTTGTTGACCTTCATTCCTCTTCCAATGGTTTCACCACGGGGAGGAGTGTGCATACGAGCGGCTTCAATGTATTTTCTTTTCCCCAATAAAAGCCCTGCACTTTGTGGCCCGCGAAGCCCTTTTCCTCCCGAAAAACCTACCATATCAAATCCCATTTCTGTAAACCGGAATAAATTGGAAACAGGAGGTACGTCTGCTGCACAGTCAATAAAAGTTGGAATGTTGTGTTTCTTAGCTATTGCAACAAATTCTTCCCATTTCACTTCACCGTTTTCGGTATTGGCATTTAAAAACCACATCATGGCTGTTTTTTTATTGATGGCTTTTTCCATCTCTTTGGCAGTTTTAACCAAAACGACCTTAGCCCCTACATTGGTTAGTGCTTGCGCATAGCCAATCTGATGTCCTTCTTGAATGATAACCTCATTGGCCCAACCTTCGGTATTGGGCAGTTGTTTTACTTTTTTTGGATCGTTACCACACAGCACCCCTGCCATAGCGATGGACATGGCTCCAAAACATCCTGAAGTCACCGTAGCGTATTCACAGGATAATAATTCGGCGATGCGTTCACCTACTTTGTCTTGAAGGTCGTCCAGGTTGACATATTCTGTCGCGCCATACCCAATGGCATCTGTTACCTCTTTAGGCATTAAACAACCCGTCATTGAGGTATAGGTCCCTGCAGCATTGATAAAAGTGCGAAGCCCCAATTCTTTGAAAAAATCACGTTCTAGTGCTGTTCCTACCGTTTTCGTAACGGAGGTTTGTGCACTCAGTTCTTGAATCCCTACAAAGCTTCCTACAAAAGGCAGTGCAGTAATGGATTTTAATAGTTTTCTTCTGTTGATCATAGTTACTTATTTAAGAGTTTACAGCAGCGATACAGTCCATTTCCACAAGTGAATTCCCAGGAACTCCTCCGTAAGTAGCCACAGTAGTACGAACGGGTGGGCTGTCCCCAAAACGTCCTCGAAACACTTCGTTCATCCCTTTATAATCGGCCAGATCTGCCAGATACACGTTGACTTTTAAGACCTGTTCCATCGAGGATCCATTGCGGACCAGCTCTTTTTCCAGTTCTTTCAGTACATGGTCGGTATGGGCTTTGATATCTCCCTCAAAATGGGCTCCTTTTCCAGCAATATAGAGTGTATTACCGTGTTTGACTGCCCCAGAAAATAGCGGAATATTTTGGTCTTTGACAACTGTTCCCACCACTTTTTTAGAAGGGGTACCTTCTGCGGCTTTAGCAACACCAAAGCCAAAAATTCCAGTCACAGCAAAGGCTATTTTTTTTAAACTGGATCTTCTTTGTTCATTTAGTTTCATATCTATTAATATTTGATTGTTAATTTATTAGTTACCAAGTTCTTTTTTCCAATAAGGCTTTGATTTGATCTTTTGGTACGGGTAACTCGTCCATATGATCTTTTAACCAATTTGAAAAATCTTTTTCTATTGCATCGGTCCATTTAGCATCTATTTGCCCTGGAGAATAAACACCTTCCTTCAATCTACTAATCCCAAAGAGATCGCGCAGGCGAACCACTTCGGAGGTAACGACAACTTTTTCAGCCAAATGTGCGGGGATAAAAATTACTCCTTCTTTTTTGGCCAAGACCACATCGCCAGGCATAACCGTTGCGGCCCCTATACGAACAGGAAAGTTGATGTTAAGCAGCATCACTTCAGTTAAAAAAGACGGATGCCAACC
>DQCR01000054.1 GCA_003533785.1 Flavobacteriaceae bacterium | reverse complement strand
TCAAATTTAGAATTTAAAGTGAAATCCAAACTTTAGGCACCTTATAGTTTGTAATTTACATTAGTATACCAAAAAATATTTATTATATAATCTAAATTTAGAATATATAATATTAATTCAAATCAATATTTTATTTTTAGCATAAAATATGAATTATGTGTGGTATTGTATGTGCTTTTGATTTAAAACAAGAAGTGGATCAACTTCGTCCGCAGTTATTAACGATGTCTAAGCGGATTCGACATCGCGGACCAGACTGGAGTGGGATATACAATCACCCAAACGCAATTATGGCTCATGAACGCCTTGCTATTGTAGACCCAACCTCTGGAAAACAACCGCTTTTGAATGAAAATAAAAGCCTAATCCTAGCTGCAAACGGAGAGATTTATAATCACCGCGAGCTACGAAAACAATTTGAAGGGCGGTATTCTTTTCAAACCGAATCCGATTGTGAAGTATTATTGGCCCTTTATCAGGAGAAAGGAGCTTCATTTATGGATGAACTCAATGGGATCTATGCATTTGCCATCTACGACACACAAAAAGACACGTACTTCATTGCTCGCGATCATATGGGAATTATTCCATTGTATATGGGATGGGATGCTCATGGCACCTTTTACGTGGCATCAGAACTTAAAGCCATGGAGGGCGTTTGTACAAAAATTGAATTGTTTCCCCCTGGACATTATATGGAAAGTGGAGATTCGCAACCGACCCAATGGTATCAGCGAGATTGGAACGAGTTTAGTGAAGTGAAGGATAATCAAACAAGTATTGAAGACTTGCACGATGCTCTCTCTGAGGCTGTGCAACGGCAATTGATGAGTGATGTTCCCTACGGAGTCCTGCTCTCGGGGGGTCTGGATTCTTCGATAACTTCCGCTTTGGCCAAGAAATTTGCATCCAAACGCGTTGAATCCGACAACACTCAGGCCGCTTGGTGGCCTCAGTTGCATTCATTCTCTGTTGGTCTCGAAGGCTCTCCTGATTTGGCCGCAGCCCGAAAGGTAGCCGATCATATAGGGACCGTTCATCATGAAATTAAATTCACCATCCAAGAAGGCCTTGATGCCATTAAGGACGTGATTCATCATTTGGAAACGTATGATATCACCACTATTCGGGCATCCACCCCGATGTTCTTGATGGCTAGAGCCATTAAGTCTTTGGGTATTAAGATGGTGCTGAGTGGGGAAGGAGCCGATGAGTTGTTTGGAGGGTATCTTTATTTTCACAAGGCCCCTTCAGCCAAAGAATTTCACGAGGAAACAGTGCGAAAACTTCACAAACTACACCAATACGACTGTTTGCGTGCCAACAAATCATTAGCTGCATGGGGAATTGAAGGACGTGTCCCATTTTTAGATAAAGAGTTTATGGATGTTGCCATGCGATTGAACCCTAAAGATAAAATGATCACAGAGGAGCGGATGGAAAAATGGGTAGTTCGCAAGGCTTTTGAGTCCTATCTTCCGGAAAGTGTTGTTTGGCGACAAAAGGAGCAGTTTTCCGATGGGGTGGGCTATTCATGGATCGATACACTCAAAGCTATGGTGGAAGAAAAAGTAACAGATGAGCAAATGGAAAATGCTCATTATCGTTTCCCAGCTCAACCTCCCCAAAATAAAGAGGAGTTTTATTACCGCAGTATTTTTGAAGATCACTTCCCAAGCGAGGCCGCTGCGTTAAGTGTTCCTTCTGTGCCTTCGGTAGCCTGTAGTACCCCTATTGCGCTAGAGTGGGACGAGGCATTTAAAAACCAAAACGACCCCAGTGGACGAGCCGTTGCTAAAGTGCACGAAGAAGCCTACAAATAGACGGTAAAATACAGATATATTTTATCCACTAAATGTTAATAAATCCCCTACAAATACTGGGGTTAGGCATTATTTCTGGGATGTCTTTTTCGTATATTTGAAATACAAGGAATACTGTTAATTAATCCTCCTTATTTCCATGAGCGAAGAAAATAAAATGCCACAATATTCTGCGGATAGTATCCAAGCCCTTGAGGGGATGGAACACGTACGAATGCGACCTTCCATGTACATTGGCGATGTCGGTGTTCGTGGGTTGCATCACTTGGTCTATGAAGTAGTTGACAATTCTATTGATGAAGCCCTAGCAGGGCACTGTGATATTATAAAAGTAATCATCAATGAGGACAACTCGATTACAACTGAAGACAACGGTCGAGGAATTCCAGTTGACATGCATAAAAAAGAAGGCGTATCGGCTTTGGAAGTCGTCATGACTAAAATTGGAGCGGGGGGTAAATTCGATAAAGATTCCTATAAAGTGTCCGGAGGACTCCACGGTGTTGGGGTCTCCTGTGTGAACGCACTTTCCGAATCCCTAACGGCTCGGGTGTTTCGAGATGGCAAAATATGGGAACAGACATACGAAAGAGGTAAATCGCTGGCCCCTGTGGCTTCCATAGGCACCTCTGACCAAACAGGAACCATAGTCACATTTAAGCCAGATCCACAAATATTTTCACAAACTCGCGAATACAACTACGATACGCTAGCCCTGCGCATGCGTGAATTGGCCTATTTGAATAAGGGAATAACGATTAGTCTTCTTGATAAAAGAAACAAAGACGTTAAAGGAGAATTCATACAAGAAACCTTTCATTCTGAGGAAGGCCTGAAAGAATTTATCGCTTTTTTAGATGAATCTCGTGAAGCTATTATAGCCGATGTGATTAGTATGGAAGGGGAGAAGAATGGAATTCCTGTTGAGGTAGCTATGGTTTACAATACCTCATTTGCTGAAAACCTTCACTCTTATGTCAATAATATCAACACCCATGAAGGAGGAACCCATTTATCTGGTTTTCGAAGGGGCTTGACATCCACACTTAAAAAATACGCAGACAACTCGGGTTTATTGGATAAACTCAAATTTGATATTGCTGGTGATGACTTTCGGGAAGGGCTGACCGCCATCGTATCAGTTAAGGTTGCCGAGCCGCAGTTTGAAGGACAAACAAAAACCAAGCTGGGTAATCGAGAGGTCACTTCAGCCGTATCACAAGCGGTTTCAGAAATGTTGGAAAACTATTTAGAAGAAAATCCCAACGATGCCAAAACCATTGTTCAGAAAGTAATTTTGGCTGCTCAAGCACGTCATGCTGCTCGCAAAGCACGTGAAATGGTGCAACGCAAGACGGTGATGAGTGGTGGCGGCCTTCCTGGGAAACTTTCCGATTGTTCGGAGCAAGATCCCATGGTGTGTGAAGTATTCCTTGTTGAGGGTGACTCCGCAGGTGGAACTGCTAAGCAGGGTCGAGACAGAAATTTCCAAGCCATTCTTCCACTGCGTGGGAAGATTCTAAATGTTGAGAAAGCAATGCAACATAAGGTTTTTGAAAATGAAGAAATTCGAAATATCTATACAGCCTTGGGGGTAACAATTGGAACAGAAGAAGACAGTAAAGCATTGAATTTGGAAAAATTGCGATATCACAAGATTGTTATTATGTGTGATGCGGATGTGGATGGGAGCCATATCTCAACCTTAATTCTTACTTTTCTATTCCGATACATGAAAGAACTTATAGAATCTGGTTATGTATACATTGCAACCCCACCGCTCTATTTGGTCAAAAAAGGAGCCAAAAAAAGCTATGCTTGGAATGATGACCAACGCGACCGCTTGATGCAAGATTTTGGGAGTGGCTCAAGCATTCAACGCTACAAAGGACTTGGTGAAATGAACGCTGAGCAATTATGGGAAACCACAATGAATCCAGAAACAAGAACGCTAAGGCAGGTAACGATTGATAATGGGGGAGAAGCCGATCGAATTTTCTCTATGTTGATGGGCGACGAAGTGCCTCCCAGAAGAGAGTTTATCGAAAAGAACGCGATCTATGCCAATATAGACGCTTAGAGACGACTTACGTACCCTTTTTATTTTCTGTTTTGGTACCTTTGCACTAATATTTTAACCAATTGAATTATGAAAGTTACCATTGTAGGGGCAGGTAATGTTGGCGCTTCCTGTGCCGAATATATCGCCATCAAACAGATTGCCAGTGAAGTTGTCCTTTTGGATATCAAAGAAGGATATGCCGAAGGGAAAGCCTTAGACCTGTATCAAACAGCAACCACACTTGGATTTAACACCAAATTGGTTGGCGTAACCAACGATTATACTGCAACAGCCAATAGTGATGTGGTTGTTATTACCTCTGGAGTTCCAAGAAAGCCAGGAATGACAAGAGAAGAACTCATCGGCATCAATGCAGGAATTGTTCAAACTGTTGCAACCAACTTATTAGAACATTCTCCCGATACAATCATTATCGTGGTTTCCAATCCTATGGATACAATGACCTATCTGGCATTAAAAGCTACGGGTTTGCCCAAAAACAGAATTATCGGAATGGGTGGGGCATTAGACAGTTCTCGTTTTAAAACCTATTTATCCCTTGCTTTACAAAAACCTTCCAACGATATTCAAGGAATGGTGATTGGAGGTCATGGTGATACAACGATGATTCCATTGACCCGATTGGCTAGTTATAATGGAAGTCCTGTCAGTCAGTTTTTATCCTCAGCTGAATTGGAAAAGGTAGCTTCTGACACCATGGTTGGAGGAGCCACGCTCACCAAGCTATTAGGTACCTCAGCTTGGTATGCCCCAGGTGCTTCTGTTTCTTATTTGGTGGCTAGTATTTTACATGATCAGAAACGGATGATTCCCTGTTCTGTCTTTTTAGAGGGCGAATACGGTGAATCGGACATCTGTATTGGAGTTCCTTGCATTATCGGGAAAAAGGGCATTGCTTCTGTAGTTGACGTGAAACTGAATGCTGTAGAGCAAGAAAAATTCAGTAAAAGTGCCACTGCAGTTCGAACTATGAACGAAGCGCTTAAAGACGTCCTCTAGTTGTTTCCATTGCAATCTGAGTACTGAACTTGTCAAATCATCGGGTAAAACTTATATTTGCTCGCTTTAATTATGCTTTAATTCAATTGTAATGCAAAACAATTCACTCATACGAGTATTTGGTATTCTTTTCGGGCTTGTGAGCTTGTATCAGCTTTCTTTTACATTCATTGCTAGCCAACAAGAAGAGAAGGCAGCCAACTTTGCTGAGATAACCATTTCAGAGGACACAGACAATTATTTGGAACTTCGAGATCGGCAAACTATCAATTATCTCGATTCTATTGGAAACTTATCCCTCTATGGCTTCACTTCCTACAATGATGCAAAGGGAAAAGAACTTAACAAAGGGTTGGATCTTAAAGGAGGGATTAATGTTATTCTTCAGATCTCTGTTCGTGATATCTTAAAAGGTCTTGCTGAAAACAGTAAAAATCCTGTATTCAATCAGGCTCTAAACGAAGCTGATGTATTACAAAAAAGTTCAGATGAACCCTATATAGAGTCCTTTTTTACTTCGTTTGATAATGTAAAAGGAGAAAGTGATAAGCTCGCTGACACCAATATATTTGCCAATAGAACCTTAAGTGATGAGATTAACTTTGACATGACTGATGATCAAGTCCAACCCATCATTCGGCGTAAAGTTGATGAATCAATAATTTCTGCTTTTGAAGTACTTCGCAAGCGTATTGATAAATTTGGAGTCACTCAGCCGAATATTCAACGTTTGGGATCATCTGGTCGAATCCTTGTTGAATTACCAGGGGCTAAAGATGTAGATCGGGTAAAAAATCTTCTTCAGAGTACGGCTCAACTAGAGTTTTGGGAAACTTTTAAAAATGATCAACTACTTCTCTTTTTGAGTCAGGCCAATGAGCTGCTCAAGCAAAATATCAAGGAGGAATCTGTGAATGAAGAAAAAGAAGTCGATGCAATAGCTGATTTATTGGCCGATGTAGTAGAAAAAGATTCCACCGATTTAAACCTTCCAAACCCTATACTAGACCGAATTGTGGGGTATGGATTTCAAGGGGGACCTGTATTGGCGCAGTTTGCCAAAAAAGATCAAGAACTCATATCTTCTTACCTAGACCGATCTGATGTTCGTAAATTATTACCCCCCCAGTACCGCTACATCAAATTTGCATGGGGGAAGGCCGAGGCTAATGGTGAAGTTACAGAACTCTATGCCTTACAATCCAATAGAAACGGCGAACCGCCTCTGAGTGGTGGGGTGGTTGTAGATGCAATGCAAACGTATGATGCTGTTGGAAAACCAGCAGTGTCCATGCAAATGAATGCTTCTGGAGCTCGTAGTTGGGAAAACCTTACAGGAAAGGCATTCAAAGAAGCCAGTAATATTGCTATCGTTTTAGATGACATTGTATACTCCGCACCCGGAGTACCAGGGGGCGCAATCTCTGGCGGACGTTCTGAAATAACAGGAGAATTCAGTCTCAACGAGGCCATTGACTTAGCCAACGTACTCCGTGCGGGGAAACTCCCTGCTTCTGCAGAGATTATTCAATCTGAAATAGTAGGTCCTTCGTTGGGACAAGAAGCCATAGAAAGTGGTGTTTATTCCTTTTTAATCGCTTTAGTCTTGGTACTGCTTTGGATGGTCTTTTACTACGGAATTTCCGGAATCTTTGCCGATATTGCTTTGACTTTTAACATATTACTGATATTTGGAGTCCTTGCAGGTTTAGGCGCTGTTTTAACTTTACCTGGGATAGCAGGGATCGTACTAACGATTGGAATTTCCGTTGATGCCAATGTATTGATTTTTGAACGCGTTCGAGAGGAATTGCGGAGAGGAAAGGGAATTCGTAAAGCGGTGGCCGATGGATTTAACAATGCTCTATCCTCCATTCTGGATGCCAACATTACTACGGGTCTTACAGCATTAATATTATTTGTATTTGGTACAGGACCCATTAAAGGCTTTGCAACTACCCTACTTATCGGTATTGCAACGTCTTTGTTTACGGCTATATTTATCACTCGAATTTTTGTTGATGATCGGAATAGGAAAGGAAAAAAAGTATCCTTTGCTACTGCAGCCACTCGGGGTCTTTTGAGCAACATCAATTGGGTCTTCCTTGGGAAACGTAAAATTGCCTATGGTGTGTCAGGAATTTTACTATTAATGAGCCTTGGCTCTTTATTCACTATCGGTTTAAACCAGGGAGTAGATTTTGTAGGAGGGCGTTCCTACACTGTACGTTTTGAAAATGCAGTCAATCCCTCTGAAATTGAATCTACTTTGGTTGATGTATTTGGCAGTGCAGAAGTCAAAACTTTTGGAGAAGCCAATCAATTAAAAATTACAACCAAATACAAAGTTGATGTGGAAGGCCTAGCCGTGGACGACGAAATTCAAAACAAACTTTTCAAAACACTGGGCACTTATCTGCCTGGAGGCATCACCTATGAAGACTTTGTAAACGGTTCTGATGACAAAGCCCTTGGAATCATGTCCTCGATCAAAGTAGGTCCAACCATAGCGGATGATATTAAAAACAATTCGTACTTAGCGGTGATCGGTTCATTAATCGTCGTTTTCCTTTATATTCTTCTGCGATTTAGAAAATGGCAATTTTCCTTAGGGGCGGTTGCGGCTGTTTTCCACGACGTAATTATTGTTCTGGGAGTATTCTCTTTGACGTATCAGATCATGCCCTTTAATATGGAAATCAATCAAGCCTTTATAGCTGCTATACTCACAGTTATAGGGTATTCATTAAATGATACGGTAGTGGTCTTCGACCGTATTCGAGAGTATGTTAATGAACATCCCAAATGGTCTTTCAATACCACTGTAGATTCTGCTCTGAATAGTACTTTAAGTAGAACATTAAATACTTCATTAACTACCTTAATTGTATTGTTAGCTATTTTTATTTTTGGAGGCGAATCTATTAGAGGATTTATGTTTGCATTGATTATCGGTGTATTGGTGGGAACTTATTCCTCTGTGTTTATTGCTACTCCTGTCATGTACGATACTCAAAAACATAAAGAAGTAGAAGAGGCTTAAAACCCTAATCAATTTATATGAATAAAAAGCAGCTTTTGGCTGCTTTTTTTCATAAATACATTATATATTTGTATATACAAATATTGTAATAACAATCAAAAAATTTATTTATGAAAATTAACATTGCCTTAGCTTTATTTGCCATATGTAGCACTGGAATAGCACAAGATTTTGCATTGGACACATCTAAAAGTTCTATTAGATGGGTAGGGAAAGAACTGACAACTACTCAACACTATGGAAGCCTCCAATTCGATTCGGGAACGCTCCGATTTGAAGATGAAAAACCGCATTCAGGACAGTTCGTTGTTGACATGACCACCATCAAAGACAATGACTTGCCAGAGGGCACCGCTGAAAGATTAGAGGGACATCTCAAATCAGATGATTTCTTCTCTGTGGCAAAACACCCCAAAGCTATTTTAACGATAACGGGAGCCGATGCTCAAGAGAACGGATCCTTTCGAGTAAATGCTGACTTGACAATCAAAGGAATTACACATCCTGCAGTTTTTGATTTGATCCCTGCCGATAAGTATTGGATTGCAAATTTAGTATTCGATCGTTCCAAATACAATGTGCGTTTTCGATCGGGCACATTTTTCCAAAATCTGGGAGATAAACTTATCTTAGATGATATTGAATTGGAAACTCAATTATTTTTCAAACAATAATTCCAAAGCTTTCTCAAAAAAAGTCGTAGATATTACGACTTTTTTTATGCCTTATTTTCAATTAGGTTAAGATGACCTAGATGGTGTCCGCAGTGCCAGCTGTAGTATGCTAACGCTTGGTGAAGCCGATGATGGGTTTGGGTTTCAGGATGATAAAAACTTTTTTCAAAGTCCGTTGAAGTCATAGTTTTGAGAACACCTACCCAACGAAAATGAATGCCAGTGATCATTTGAAGACTGGCTGTAATACTGTCTTTCTGGCGAGCTTCATTTAAATCTGCCCACAGGGCTTCGGGATAATCTTTTATTGTTGGCTTTTTCTCGGTGAGGGCATGTTTGAATCGGGCATAACTGTGCATATGGCTATCAGCCAGATGATTCACAACTTGAATGGCTGTCCATCCGCCAGGTCGGTATGAGGTTTCCCAATGATGATCATGAAGCGAACGAACTTGTTCTGAGAGTTTTTGCGGAAATCTTTCAAGAATATCTATATGGGTGGTTTGAATTATTTGGGAAGTTTCCTTTTCGGGTTGAAACCTTCCTATGGGGTATTGTTGGGCTTCCATGATAAAAGATGAGGATTAAATTTATTGAGTAGGGGTTTTTATTTTTCTGATTGAAAGTAAAATTAAGCCAATCCCCAATAAAATCAATGGGATACTCAGCCATTGACCTGTGCTAAATAGGGGAAGTACTTTTTCAAAGCCTCCTTGGCTTTCTTTTACATATTCTACCAAGAAACGAATGGTGAAAATTCCAATAAAGTAGACACCCAGCAAAAAACCCTTTCGGGTTTTATTTTGCCGATATAACCAGCGCAACAAAAAGAAAAGCAATAGATATCCGAAAGCCTCATATAGTTGAGCTGGATGTCGAGGGAGCCGCTCTCCATTGTTTTGAAAAACAACACCAAAACTCGATTGGGTGAACTTGCCAACAATTTCAGAATTATAAAAATTTCCCAAACGGACAAAAGCCCCACCAATAGTGGCGGGAATTGTTAATCGATCTAGGATCCAAACCCATGATTGGAAATTGTATTTTCTTTGATAAAGTGCGATTCCTGCTAAAATACCGAGTACGGCTCCGTGACTGGCCAATCCTCTGTAGCCTATGAATTTATAGCCGTCTAGGGCACCAAATAACATGCTGCTTCCAGCAACTTCACGGATCGGGAGAAGGATTTCTAACAGATGATTTTGATAATAACTCCAATCATAGAAAAATACATGTCCCAAGCGGGCTCCAAGCAGTGTTGAAAAAACCATATAAACCAGCATCGGTTCCAAATACTCGAGTTTAACTTGTTCTTTTTCAAACATCTTTTTCATCAAATAATAGCCATAGGAAAAGGCAATAACAAACATCAGGCTATAGAAACGCACACCTATTCCAAAGAATTCGAATAGCGTTTCACTCGGGGCCCAATTTACCTTCAATAAGATCATCACAGGAGATATTTTTGTTGGACCAAATGTACGGAAATATAGGAAAGTAATGACTTGTTAGGGAACGGGATCGTGACCCGAACCTCCCCATGGATGACAGGATGCAATACGCTTCATAGCCATACGTCCGCCTTTCCTAAGTCCATGTTTGATCAGGGCTTCTTTTGCATATTGTGAACAGCTAGGAGTAAAGCGACAACTTGGCGGAGTCAAGGGAGATATTAAGTGTTGATAGATTCCAATCAAAAATAAAAATGGCGCTAGAAGAATTTTCCGAACCATTAGTTTTATTCGAATTGAAACTCAGTTCCGTCTTTGGTATCCTTCAATTCAATTCCAAGGGCAAGTAATTCCTCTCGGATTTGATCTGAAAGGGCAAAATTTTTATCCAAACGCGCCTGATCTCTCAGCTTAATCAACAGATGAATCGTTTGTTCGAGTTTGTGATCGGAGGGGATTGGTTTTTTAAGCGGTTTTTCAAGCCCTAGAACATCAAATGAAAAGGATTCCATCATCTTGATTAATCTTTCTTTTTGAATGGTATCGATAGACTGTAGGCCAGTTTTCACACTATTGATGAACTTCACGGCATCAAATAAATGGGCAATCAATACAGGAGTATTAAAATCATCATCCATTGCTTCATGACACTTGTCCTGCCAATGATCCAAATCAAAATCTCCTTTTGCTCCTGTGGGTAGGTCTCCCAAATAATTCAAGGCTTCCATCAATCGGTGATATCCTTTTTCAGAAGCTTCTAGGGCCGGTTCGCTTATATCTATGATGCTTCTGTAGTGAGCTTGTAACATAAAAAAGCGAACCACCGGAGGTGCGTAAGCTTTACTAAACATTGTATTTTCTCCTGTAAAAATCTCATTAGGAAGAATATTATTCCCTGTTGATTTTGCCATCTTTTTCCCGTTTAAGGTTAGCATATTGGCATGGATCCAATAATTCACTGGGCTCTTACCATGAATAACTTCGGCTTGTGCAATTTCACATTCATGATGCGGAAATTTTAAATCCATCCCTCCACCGTGAATGTCAAACTCTTGACCTAAATATTTGGTGCTCATAGCTGTACACTCAAGATGCCATCCAGGAAAGCCTTCACTCCATGGAGATGTCCATCGCATGATATGTTGGGATTCAGCTTTTTTCCATAGCGCAAAGTCTTGAGGGTTTTTCTTGTCACTTTGCCCCTCCAAAGTCCTAGTATTGTGAATTAAGTCTTCAATATTTCGACCGCTTAATTTGCCATACCGCTCTTTTTTATTAAACTCGAGTACATCAAAGTATACAGAACCATTTACTTCATAGGCAAAACCCGCTTTTATAATCGCTTTGATGATCTCAATCTGTTCAATAATATGACCAGTTGCGGTTGGCTCTATACTTGGTGGTAGTGTATTGAATTTGGAAAGCATAGCGTGAAAATCTAGGGTATAGCGTTGAACCACTTGCATGGGCTCTAGCTTCTCCAAACGCGCTTTTTTTGAAATACGATCTTCTCCAACGTCCTCGTCATTTTCTAAATGCCCAGCATCAGTTATATTCCGTACATAACGAACTTTCAACCCCAGATAGGATAGGTATCGAAAAATGATATCAAAAGAAATAAAGGTGCGACAATTACCCAAATGGACATTGCTGTAGACGGTTGGGCCACATACATACATCCCCACATTCCCCGCAGTCAGCGGTTTGAACACTTCTTTTTTGCCACTGAGTGAATTATAGACTCGTAGTTGATGTTTCATTAAAATTCTGTCTCAAGTTGGATGTACTTTAAGAACTCGTTTTTTTTGCTCTCCTCTTTGAATTCTCCACCAAATTCACCTGTAACGGTACTGCTACTTATATCACGAATCCCCCTTGAATTTACACACAAATGTTTGGCATCGATTACGCAAGCCACATTTTTTGTTCCGAGTACCCTTTGGAGTTCATTCACAATTTGTCGAGTAAGGCGTTCTTGTACTTGGGGTCGTTTTGCATAATAGTCGACTATACGATTCATCTTGGAAAGCCCCACAACTGTTCCATTGGAGATGTAGGCAACGTGAGCCTTTCCTACAATCGGAAGAAGATGATGTTCACAAGTAGAGTAGAGGGTAATGTTTTTTTCTACCAACATCTCATTGTACTTGTATTTATTGTCGAAGGTTGATAGACTAGGACGTCGGTCGGGATGAAGACCACCAAATATTTCTTTGACAAACATTTTGGCAACGCGTTTGGGGGTTGCTTTGAGACTATCATCAGTTAAATCCATTCCAAGGGTCTGTAGAATATTCTCTACATCCTTCTCAATGCGACTAATTTTTTCTTCCTCACTGAGATCAAAAGCATTAGGACGAAGCGGTGTTTCTAAGGAAGCAGAAAGATGATCATCATCTAAATCTATAT
>DQCR01000057.1:16090-19132 GCA_003533785.1 Flavobacteriaceae bacterium | reverse complement strand
GCCCGTTCCTCTGCCTTTTTCAATTCAAATTGAGTTCTGCGAACCACAACCTCATGACGATGCTCCACAAAATGATGAATCATTTGTTTTAGATTCAATAATTCTGGTCGACCGTTGACCAGTGCAATATTATTGACTGAAAAAGAAGATTGAAGAGCGGTAAACTTGTAAAGCTTATTGAGGACAATGTTGGGAATGGCATCTCTTTTAAGGATGTAGACAATTCGCATTCCTTTCCGGTCCGATTCGTCACGGATATTACTTATGCCTTCAATTTTTTTGTCGTTTACCATCTCGGCCGTCTTTCGAATCATGTCGGCCTTGTTCACTTGGTAGGGGATTTCTGTAACAATGATACATTCCCGTCCATTAACTTCTTCGATGATCGCTTTTGCTCGAAGGACAACTCTTCCGCGACCAGTGAGAAAAGCTTCCCTTACGCCCTCGTAACCATAGATGGTTCCCCCAGTTGGAAAATCTGGAGCCTTGATGGTTTGCATCAAAGTTTCGATGGTGATGGCGTCGTCATCGATATATTGTACTATTCCATCAACCACTTCGGTTAAGTTGTGCGGAGGCATATTGGTGGCCATCCCAACCGCGATTCCTGATGCTCCATTGACCAATAGATTGGGGATTCGCGTGGGAAGCACTGTGGGCTCTTTGAGTGAGTCGTCAAAATTCAGCTGATGCTCAACGGTATCTTTTTCAATATCGGCCATCATATCTTCCGATATTTTTTGCATTCGGGCTTCGGTATATCGCATGGCTGCTGGACTATCCCCGTCGACAGAACCATAATTTCCTTGCCCATCCACTAAAAGATAGCGAAGAGACCATTCTTGTGCCATACGCACCATTGTGTCATATACAGAACTGTCACCGTGGGGGTGGTATTTTCCCAATACCTCTCCTACGATTCGAGCCGATTTCTTATAGGCTGTATTGGCACGAATTCCCAATTCATGCATTCCAAACAAAACACGGCGATGCACGGGTTTGAATCCATCTCTCACATCGGGCAGAGCACGTGACACAATGACAGACATAGAATAATCTATGTATGCGGACTTCATCTCATCCTCAATATTTATAGGGATTAGCTTTTCACCTTCATTCATAAACCTTAAAATTTAACGAATTGAGCTAAAATAGCATTTATACAGGTTTTTTTAACGTTCATACGCTACTTTTTATGGCCGATTTATCAACATTTATCCACATAAAATATTTAATAATTTTTAATCTAATAAGCTTTGAATTTGTTGTTTTTTTTTGTCAATTAGCTTTGCAATAATGAGCTGGAATGCTTTTTGTAAGTGTTGTCACAAAATCAGGATGTATGGATGATAATTTTTCACCAAGAGTCAAGGATGTAATAACTTTCAGTAAAGAAGAGGCACTCCGCCTTGGACACAACTTTATTGGGACGGAACATCTCATGCTTGGGATTTTACGAGATGGAGAAGGAAAAGCTATATCAATTCTCAATGCAATTGATATTGACTTAGAAGAATTGAGACGTAAAGTTGAGATTCTCAACCCTGCGGTATTAGAAAATGGCAATGCCCTTAACAACAAAAAAAACTTACACCTCACTCGACAGGCGGAAAGAGCGCTTAAAACTACTTTTCTTGAGGCGAAGTTATTTCAAAGTGATCTTATTAATACGGCTCACCTGCTTTTGTGTATTCTTCGTAATGAAAACGATCCCACCACCAAACTACTCTCCAATCTAGATGTTGATTATGACACGGTCAAAGAACAATTCAAATTGATGTTTGCCAGCGAAGATTCCAACTATATGGATATACCTGAATCCTCCTCTTTCCCTGATGAAAAAGAGGACGATGAAACCGGTTCTTCCAAAGAAAATCCATTTGTTCCTACCTCTGAAAGTCGATCGTCTAAAAGTTCCAAAACTCCGGTATTAGACAATTTTGGAAGAGACGTTACCGCCTTGGCAGAACAAGACAAGCTCGATCCCGTAGTTGGACGAGAGAAAGAAATTGAACGTGTTTCACAAATATTAAGTCGCAGAAAGAAAAACAACCCATTGCTTATTGGAGAACCTGGAGTCGGTAAATCTGCGATTGCAGAAGGCCTTGCCCTTCGTATTATTCAAAAGAAAGTTTCCCGAGTCCTGTACAACAAAAGAGTCATTACTCTAGACCTCGCAAGCCTTGTAGCAGGAACTAAATACCGCGGTCAGTTCGAAGAGCGAATGAAAGCGGTTATGAATGAGTTGGAGAAAAACGATAACATCATTCTTTTCATCGATGAAATTCACACCATCGTTGGGGCTGGTGGAGCCACCGGTAGTCTGGATGCATCCAATATGTTTAAACCTGCACTTGCACGCGGTGAAATTCAATGCATCGGGGCAACGACCCTTGATGAGTACCGACAAAATATTGAAAAAGATGGTGCCCTTGAAAGACGCTTTCAAAAGATTTTGGTGGAGGAAACCAACGCAGAAGAAACTCTTGAAATTCTTAGAAACATAAAAGAGCGTTATGAAAACCATCACAATGTCGCTTATACCGATGAAGCTCTAAAAGCTTGTGTAGAATTAACCGATCGATACATGTCCGACCGCTTCCTGCCAGACAAAGCCATCGATGCTCTTGACGAAGCAGGATCACGAGTTCATATAAAAAATATGAATGTACCCAAAGAAGTCATCCAATTGGAAGAAGAATTGGAAAAAGTACGTGAACTCAAAAATTCAGTTGTCAAAAAACAAAAATATGAAGAAGCAGCCAAGCTTCGCGATGATGAAAAAAGAGTGGAACGGCAGTTGATTGAAGCGCAAGAAAGATGGCATGAAGATTCCAAGCAAAATAAAGTCACTGTCAATGACACCCATATTGCTGATGTGGTATCCATGATGACAAACATCCCTGTCAACAAGATTGTTAAATCAGAAAAAAACAAATTGGCACTTCTCACCGATGTTATTGGTTCTAAAGTTGTCGGTCAAGAGGAAGCTGTTGAAAAAGTAGTCAAAGCCATTCAACGAAACAGGGCTGGGCTGAAAAG
>DQCR01000057.1:12993-15679 GCA_003533785.1 Flavobacteriaceae bacterium | reverse complement strand
CTTGCTACCGAGATTTTTGATTCAGAAGAAAACTTAATCCGTATCGATATGAGTGAGTATATGGAGAAGTTTGCTATTTCTAGACTAATTGGTGCTCCTCCAGGCTACGTTGGCTACGAAGAGGGTGGCCAGTTGAGTGAGAAAGTGCGGAGAAGACCGTATTCAGTCATTTTATTAGATGAGGTTGAAAAAGCACATCCCGATGTGTTTAACATGCTTTTGCAAGTATTGGATGATGGTTTTTTAACGGATAGTTTGGGACGAAAAGTGAATTTCCAAAATACGATCATTATTATGACGTCGAATATTGGAGCCCGACAATTAAAAGATTTTGGTACTGGTGTAGGATTCGAAACCGCAGCCACAAAATCCCAGTCGGATGATGTAGAAAAAGGGATCATTAATAGAGAACTTAAGAAAACATTTTCGCCAGAGTTTTTAAATCGAATCGATGACATTGTTATATTCAATGCTTTGGGCAAGAAATCTTTGCGACAAATTGTTGACTTAGAATTGTCAAAATTAATTTTACGAATTGAAAAATTGGGGTATCAAGTAAAAATATCCAACAAGGCCAAAGAGTTTATTGCTGAAAAAGGATATGATCAAAAATACGGAGCACGCCCCTTGAATCGTGCTATCCAAAAATATATTGAAGATTTGATTGCGGAAAATGTAGTCTCTAATACCATAAAAGACGGAGACAGCATCAGTATCGACACAGATAAAGACAATAAAGAAGAACTCCAATTAAAAATTGAAAAGGTTCCTGCTGTTTAGTGAGAACGATCTTTAAAAGTCATAGCAGGGTTTGCTTATACTAATCCTGCTTTTCTTTTTTATACAAATTGTTTCCTGCCTGCGCTACTTATACTATTTTTGCGGAAGAAAAATGAATCCCACAAGCGGCTTCGTAGATTTTTTTTATGAAGATTTTAAAATTTGGAGGAACTTCTGTAGCTAACGCCGAAAGTCTACAATCTGTCATTTCCATTGTAAAGTCACAAAAACAGAAAACGGTTGTTGTTGTTTCAGCACTTGGCGGGATCACCAATCTACTCATCGATCTTTTAGAGCAGGCAGCGAAAAAAGACAGTAGCTACTTGGATGGTATAGACACAATTCGACAACGCCATATGGAGCCTGTTGAATCCTACTTAGCTAAAAAGGACCAAAGTAACATCATTACCTTTTTAGATGACAAATTGATTCAACTAGAAAATCTTCTTCAATCGGTTTTTCAACTCGAAGAAATAACTGAACGAACGCTTTCCAAAGTTTCTTCTTTAGGTGAAATACTTTCAGCTAAATTAATCAGTGCATTCTTTACCGAAATGGGGATTGATCATCACCTACACAATCCAACTCAACTGATCGCAACCCAAACAAAAAACGGTAAAATTGTTGTTGACTTTGAAAAATCAAAGCAACAAACAGATCATCATTTTGAAGCAACAAAGGAATCCATTCACTTGGTTTCTGGATATATAGCAGGGAATGAATCTGGAGAATTGACTACCCTTGGACGAGGAGGCTCCGATTTTTCAGCTGCCATCTTGGCCCATGTTCTAGATGCCCAGTCGCTAGAAATATGGACAGATGTCAGCGGCATGTACACAGCGAACCCCAAACTGGTTGCTCAAGCCCAACCAATTCCTAAACTCACCTATTACGAGGCTATGGAATTATCTCATTTTGGCGCCAAAGTAATCTATCCCCCAACCCTTCAACCCCTAGTAGAAAAAAATATTCCTACCTACATCAAAAATACATTTAAGCCTGAGGACATTGGCACTTTGATTCACAATGAATCAAGTACCACAAACGGCCAAATTGTCAAAGGAATCAGTCATATCGATGCGGTAGCATTGGTAAGCCTAGAGGGGAGTGGAATGGTAGGGATACCTGGTTTCTCAAAGCGGCTTTTTGAAACTCTTTCTTCGGAAAACATCAATATCATAATGATTACTCAAGCCTCTTCGGAACACTCTATTTGTTTGGGTGTCAAGGCTTCGGATGCAAAAAGAGCCAAAATAGCAATTGATGACCACTTCGCTTTTGAAATAGCCCTCAATAAAGTCTATCCTGTGCGTTTAGAATTAGATCTTGTAAATATTGCTGTGGTCGGTGAGAAAATGAAAGAACACCAAGGAATTAGCGGGAAACTATTTAGCAGTTTAGGTGCCAATAATATTAACATCCGTGCTATTGCTCAGGGGGCTTCAGAGCGAAATATATCCATTATTATCGATGACAAAAATACACAGAAGGCCTTAAATACACTTCATGAAAGCTTTTTTGAATCACAAATAAAGCAACTTAATCTTTTCATCACGGGGGTAGGAAATGTGGGGAGTAAATTATTGGAACAAATTAATCAACAGACTGAATATCTCGAAAGCAACCTGCGCTTAAAAATACGAGTAATGGCTCTATCCAACTCGAGAAAAATGTTATTAAGTAGCCTACCCATCTCATTGTCTGAATGGAGGAGTCAATTGGATCAGGGGGGTACTCCTGCCGATCGAAAAGCCTTTTTTGAAAATGCCAAAGCACTCAATCTTCGAAATACCATATTTGTTGACAATACAGCCAGTGAAGACATTGCTATGGAATACGGGCAGTACTTGGCCAACAGTATGGGAGTAGTCACTTGTAATAAAATTGCTTGTGCCGATCAGCTCGA
>DQCR01000057.1:1734-12583 GCA_003533785.1 Flavobacteriaceae bacterium | reverse complement strand
ATTATCGACACCCTTAATAATTTAATCGCTTCAGGAGATCAAGTAGTAAAAATACAAGCGGTACTTTCTGGAAGCCTCAATTTTGTTTTTAACAATTACACTTCAGACAACACCTTTGTGTCTGTGGTACAGCAGGCCAAAGAAGAGGGCTATACAGAGCCTGATCCAAAAATTGATTTAAGCGGCGTTGATGTTGCTCGTAAAATATTGATACTTGCGCGTGAGAGTGGGTTGCGTATCGAACTAGAAGACATCGTAAACAATTCTTTTTTACCGGAAGAATGTTTAAAAACAAAGGACAATGAATCCTTCTTTGCCAGTCTTGAGGCAAATCAAAATCATTTTGAAGAGCTATTGCAAGCCGCTGAAAAAAACGATTCCAAGCTGAAATATGTTGCTCAATTAGAAAAGGGTAAAGCGTCTGTTGGTCTTCAACAAATCTCCCGGGGGCACGATTTTTATAATCTTGAAGGAAGTGATAATATTATTTTATTTTATACTAATCGATATTCCCAACAGCCTTTGATTGTAAAAGGGGCTGGAGCTGGAGCTGATGTGACGGCATCAGGCATTTTTGCAGACATCATTCGAATCGGAAAGCAATAAATCTATGGACCAAATTACTGTTTTTGCTCCTGCAAGTGTTGCCAATGTTTCTTGCGGTTTTGATGCCCTTGGCTTTTGCCTTGAGACCGTTGGAGATGTTTTTCATATAAAAAAAACAGATGAAAAAGGGATTCAGTTTAAAGAAATTATTGGTCAAGAATTACCTCTCGATCCCAAAAAAAATGTCGCTGGAGTTGCTGCGCAAGCGTTGTTGAATCAATATCCTGCAAATTGTGGGTTTGAAATTACACTGACCAAAGGAATAAAACCCGGAAGCGGTATAGGGAGCAGTTCTGCCAGTGCCGTGGGTATTGTTTATGCCTTAAATGAATTAATGGGCTTAGGGCTATCAAAAAGAGACCTACTGCCTTTTGCGCTAGAAGGGGAAATGCTTGCCAGTCAAGCTGCACACGCAGACAATATTGCACCCGCATTACTGGGTGGATTTACACTCGTTCGATCTCTCGATCCGATGGATATCGCTAGCATTCCCTCCCCTCCTGAACTCTATGCGGCTGTGATACATCCTCATATTGAGCTCAAAACCGCAGAGGCTAGAAAGGTTCTAAGCAAAACCGTAGCTTTTAAGGATAGTATTCAACAATCCGCTAATTTGGGGGCCCTAGTTAGTGGGCTCTACAGTGCAGATTATAATTTGATTTCTCGAAGTCTTGAGGATTTATTGGTAGAGCCCAAAAGAGCTCCTTTAATACCACACTTCGGGGAAATAAAACAAGCTGCTCTTGATGCAGGGGCATTGGGAGCTGGGATTTCTGGTTCTGGACCTTCTGTATTTGCGCTCACCCAAGGAAAAGAAACAGCACAAAAAACAGCAAACGCCATGGCACACGTTATGCAAGCGACTTCGATACCGTTCGATGCTTTTGTTTCAGCTATCAATTCACAAGGAACACTCACAATGAATGTTGATGAAATACTCTAGCCTCAACTACAATTCTGTTGCTACTAATTTTCCCACGGCTGTCCGATCAGGTTTGGCTCCCGACCGGGGTTTGTATTTTCCTGAACACATCCCACAATTGGATTCGCAATGGCTTCGAAATTTAGCCGCACACAGTATTCCCGATATCTGTTTTGAAGCCATCCATCCTTTTATTGGAAATCATATCCCTGAGGAAAAGCTTTTTCAAATTGTAGAAGAAACCCTCAGTTTTGATTTTCCTATTGCCCACCTAAACAATCAAATCGGAGCTTTGGAATTATTTCATGGACCCACCCTAGCATTCAAAGACGTAGGAGCTCGCTTTATGGCGCGTTGTTTGGGCTATTTCAATTCACAAAAACAAGAACAACTTACCGTATTGGTGGCCACTTCTGGAGATACTGGTGGTGCTGTCGCCGATGGTTTTCTCGGTGTTCAAGGAATTGATGTAGTGATTCTTTATCCCAAAGGTAAAGTGAGTAACATCCAGGAAAAACAATTAACTACGCAAGGACAAAACATACGCGCCCTCGAGGTAGAAGGGGTTTTCGATGATTGTCAAGACATGGTTAAGACCGCTTTTTTAGACGATCAAATCAAAAAAGTGCGTCCCCTTACTTCTGCCAACTCAATCAATATAGCGCGTTGGTTACCACAAATGTTCTATTACTTCATTGCTGTTCGAGCACTTCAAGAACGAAATGAAAAACTAGTCTTTTCTGTTCCAAGTGGTAATTTTGGAAATATCTGTGCGGGTATGATGGCCCAAAAAATGGGCTTAGGTATTGACCATTTCATTGCCGCAAATAATCGCAATGATGCTGTAATCAACTACCTTAATACAGGGGTATATGAGCCAAAAAAAACCATCCCAACCCTCTCCAATGCAATGGATGTTGGAGATCCATCAAATTTTATTCGAATCCAAAAAATTGTCAATAATGATTTGACACTTTTAAAAAAAATTCTAAGTGGTTTTAGTTATTCGGATGCAGAAACAAAAAAGGCAATCGAAGAACTTTATAAAAATTATCAATACATCGCAGATCCACACGGAGCCGTTGGTTATTTAGGACTTAAAGACTATCTCAATGAAAAAGATACTCCGCATTATGGCGTGTTTCTGGAGACAGCCCATCCCGTTAAGTTTCTTGATGTAGTGGAATCCACATTGAGTACAGAGGTACCCCTCCCCAAGAGTATTCAAAAGCTAATGACAAAAGAAAAACTGAGTCAAGAAATTCAAAACTATGAAGATCTCAAGAGTTATTTGATGCAATCTTAATCTTCTAAAGGGGGGAGTATCCAACTATTCAATACACTTTCAGACCGCATTTGTTGCTCAATCGCTTCCCATGTTCTCGGGGCTCCGTCTGATAAATTGATTGGCCCCTCATTTGTGATTAAAATATCATCCTCAATCCGAATTCCTATATTCCACCATTTGCGATCACAAGGACTTCCTTCAGGAACGTATATTCCTGGTTCAACTGTAATCACCATATTGGGTTTCAAACGGGTATATTCTCCAGGATCATGGACATCTAGTCCGATATGATGGGCCACCCCATGGGGAAGGTATTTCGACATTTCATTAGCTTGGGTAATCAGTCCTAATGCTTGCAATCCTCGGGTTATTTCATCATAGACTGCTTGTGTGATTCTGGTAAAAGAAACTCCTACTTGAGCAGCAGCTATTCCAGCCTCTTGCGCCTTAAAGACTACCGAATAGAGTTCTTTTTGTGCTTGAGTAAAAGTACCATTAGCAGGAAGGGTTCGAGTCACATCTGCAGTATACCCTTTGTATTCTGCCCCCACATCCATCAATACCATTTGATTATCTACCTTTTCCATTTCATTGTGGTTGTAGTGCAATACACAGCCATTGCCACCAGCACCAACAATAGAGGGATAGCCTACATCGGCTGCTCCATATTTTTTATATACAAATTCATGAATCCCTTGAATCTCACGTTCACTCATTTCGGGATGAATGGCTTTCATCACCTCAATTTGACCCATCACAGAAATTTGTGCCGCTTTTTTTAGCAACCTGATTTCCGTCTTGCTTTTTATCTCGCGTAATTGCCCCATCAACTTGGGCAACTGGTCTACATCAAAATGAATGTTTTGCAAAAGAAAATCAGATTGAATTTTTAGTTCTTCTGATGAGCTAGTATCGGTTAGGGACAAAAATTCTTGTAAAAGATCGTCATCTTGGAGGCCCGATTCTATCACCACCATTCTTCGTATTTCGGACTGAAGAGGTTTTATATTCCTTGGAGTGAGTTGTCTTATTTTTTGATAAAGCCCATAACGTATGGGGTTGAATTGAGCAGGATAGTTAAGTTGTGTCCTAAAATGTTTTTGAAGAGCATACAAATCATAATTGTCGCGTGGCCGGTCTCTAACATCATTTTGAAATTCATAAATTAAGACAGAATCAAAAGCATCATAATTCAACGGGGACTCGATGAAATCTATTCGGTTTTGCACCCGATCTAGCCCCCAATCTTGGGCGCGATCCACACCCATTACTTTCCCATTCCATAATTCTTCATAGGGATCTCTATCCCTGACATACAACACTTCTGAAAATATCCCTTCCGAATCCTGCTGAAGATTTTTAAAAACAAGCAAAACAGCATGAGGTTCTTCCCATCCAGATAAATACACCATATTGGGATCGGGATGGTAATGATAGTCAGTATCATTCGATCTATTTTTAATGGGTGCGCTAAAAAAGACTGCAAGGGAATTATCGGGTAGCAATTTCCGTAATTGTTCACGACGCTGACGGTATTCCTGTTTGGAGATGTCTTGGGCTGTCAAGGTAACAACAGAAACAACATTTAAATAGAGCAGTAAAAATTGCCTCATCTTGTTCATAAAAGCTCTTTCTCAATGATTAATTCGAATCTAAATGTAATATTTTTGTCAGCATGCATTCAAAGAAAACTGCGCTAACTGAAACCCATATTGCCCTAGGAGCTAAAATGGCTCCTTTTGGAGGCTTTGAAATGCCCATTCAATATACTGGAGTAAAAGAAGAACATCATGCCGTTCGTAAGAGTCTGGGTGTTTTCGATGTCTCTCATATGGGAGAATTTTACGTTAAAGGATCGAGGGCGTTGAAACTACTCGAGCGGGTTTGCAGTAATTCAATCGCTCAACTTCCTGTAGGCAAAGCCCAGTACAATTATCTCCCGAACCGCATTGGAGGTATTATTGATGATTTAATTGTGTACCGTTTAGCGAAAAACAGCTATTTCTTAGTGGTGAATGCTGCAAATATTATCAAGGACTGGGAGTGGATTTCTGTGGAAAATGAAAACATTGAAGCCGAATTGGAAGATGTCTCTAGTCAAACCGCATTACTTGCCATACAAGGGCCTCGTAGCCTTGAGACAATGCAATCACTAACCGATATAGAACTTTATAATTTACCCTACTACGGGGTGCAGCAAGGAACTTTTGCAGGCATTTCTAATGTCATTATTGCTACAACAGGCTATACTGGTTCTGGTGGAATCGAAATCTATTTCCCCAACACAGTAGCTCAAGAAGTTTGGGATAAGGTAATTGATGCGGGGGCTTCGGCAGGGATCAAACCCATTGGATTAGCGGCTCGAGACACCCTTCGTCTTGAAATGGGATATTGCCTCTACGGTCACGAAATCAATGATAATACCAATCCATTAGCTGCTGGACTGGGCTGGATTACCAAGCCCCACCCAAATAACTTGGCCTATGATTTTTTACAAGAACAAAAAAATATTCTTCAGCCAAAGAAATTAGTGGGTTTTCGGATGATCGATCGTGGGATTCCTCGCGCCGAGTATTCCCTTTGCGATGAGAAAGGTCAATCCATTGGATATGTTAGTTCGGGAACGCAATCCCCGAGTCTCAACATGGGTATTGGTTTGGGTTATGTAGAAGCAACCTTTGCTCAACAAGGGCAAACAGTTTTTGTTGAAATCAGAAAAAAGATGGTGAAAGCAGAAGTGGTCAAATTGCCATTCTATAGGGACTAGCCGATGAAACGAATCTTAATTTTAGGAGGGAGTGGTTATATAGGTGAAATCTTATACAAAGAGCTCTGTTCTTATTTCGATACATATGCTACGTATTGCAGTAGCCGAAGTCACAAATTGAACCAGCATTACTACCAATACAACATGGAAGAAGGAGGATTAGAAACCATCCTCAAAGAAGTAAAACCCAAACTGATTATTTCAGCCCTTCGGGGAAACTTTAAAAGTCAATTGGAAGAACATGAATTCTTAATCGATTTTGTAAAAAATAATAATAGTCGACTGCTTTTCCTTTCCTCGGCTAATGTATTTGATGCTTTTCATCATTATCCCTCGTATGAGTATGATAAAACACTTTCCGAAAGTATTTACGGCCGATTAAAAATTCGTGTGGAAAACGGACTCCTTCGCCTTCCTACTGCCAAATACGTCATCGCAAGATTGCCAATGATTTTTGGTCAGCACAGCCCTCGAGTCAGAGAAATTGACTGGGCAGTACAACAACAAATCCCCATCGAAGTATTCCCAAATTCAGTAATCAATGTCAATAGTGACCGGAAACTAGCCCAGCAAATCCATTTCATTATCAACCAACAATTGAGTGGTATTTTTCATTTAGGAAGCAAAGATTTAGTAGGGCATTTTGAATTTATCAAGGCAATAGTAGAGCGACGCAATCATAAAAAGGCAAGCTACAAACAAGTATTTACATCCAATGAAATCCGTTACCTAGCAACCTTACCCAAAGAAAATAGATTGCCAGCGCATTTACAGATCAACTATAATGAAGTGTTAGATGATTTGGATTTAATCCGCAAAATCATCTGAGGAGTCCTCCCTTCTTAAACCCTCTTGCTGCTTAAAGTTTTATATTTTTGTAATCAACAACTTTTTACCCAATGGGAAGAGCCTTTGAATTCCGAAAAGCACGTAAGATGAAACGCTGGTCAGCCATGGCCAAGACTTTCACCCGAATCGGGAAGGATATCGTGATGGCTGTTAAAGAAGGAGGCCCAGATCCTGAAAATAATTCTCGATTACGGGCGGTAATTCAAAATGCCAAGTCGGCAAATATGCCCAAAGACAATATTGAAAGAGCCATTAAAAAAGCCTCCGATAAAAATACGGAAAACTACAAAGAGATTCTATATGAAGGGTATGCGCCCCATGGTGTAGCAGTATTGGTAGAAACCGCTACTGACAATAACAACCGGACAGTGGCAAATATTCGTAGCTATTTCAACAAAGGCAGTGGAACCTTGGGAACCTCGGGTTCAGTAGAGTTTATGTTCGATCATAGTTGCAACTTTCGCATTCCCTCCGAGGGCCTTGACCCTGAAGAGATTGAATTGGAGTTTATTGACTACGGGGTGGAGGAAGTCTTTATCGATGAGGACGGAATGCTGCTTTATGCTCCTTTTGAAAGTTTTGGAACCATTCAAAGGGAATTAGAAAACAGATCGATTGAAATTCTATCTTCTGGCTTTGAGCGTATTCCTCAAGTCACTAAAAAACTAAGCAAAGAGGCACAAGAAGAAGTAGAAAAACTTATAGAGAAAATTGAGGAAGATGATGACGTCCAAAACGTATACCACACGCTTGATCTAAGCGCATAATTAAGAGATATTGGATCACAAACGATTTGTTTAATTGCCCAAAAAATAATTTTTAGAAAAACCGATAAGATATAGTTTTTCCTGAGCACGAGTGATCGCTGTATAGAGCCAGCGGTAAAAATCTACAGTTGGGCCATCGGGAAGGTAGGGCATCTCTACAAAAACTTCCCGCCATTGTCCCCCTTGAGATTTGTGACAGGTAATCGCATAGGAGTATTTCACCTGAAGCGCATTAAAATAAGGATTGGATCTCACTTTTTGTAACCGTTTGAATTTGGAAGACAAATGTGCGTAGTCTTCATTGACTTTTTCATAAAGTTGTTGGGATTGGTCTTGACTCAAAGAAGCCGTGTTACTATGTAAGGTGTCTAACAATAGTGTTGTTTGAAAGGGAGGTTGATCTGGATAATCAATCATTTGCACAGTAACTTCGGCAAATTTGAACCCATACAGTTCTTTGTATCCATGAATTTTCTGAACGCGAAGCGTATCCCCATTGGCGATGAAACCTGCCGGATCTTCTTCAGACAACCAATGATAATTATTTTTCACCACCATCAGGCTATCTCCCACAGCAAGATCTGACTCCAAGAAAAGAATCCGTTCTCGAATGCTCCGGTTGTATTGATTTGCACGTTTATTGGAACGCACAATTAGAACAGCAGCATCCTCTTTATCTTCATGTAGTGCTTGAGAAAGCGATTCTAAAAACTCATTGCCGTCTTGTAACCGGATTACATCGGTATAACCCTCTAGAGAAAATGTAAATTGACTGGGGTCTTCCGCAGCAATCTGCTCTCTCAACTGAGTGGCATTGAAAAGTATTCCAGAGTCCAATTGTTGGCGAACAACTTCCTCCAATACGGTCACAGCAACAGCTTTATTGAATTCATAATTCAGTTTATCGGGGTCAAGGGCTGGACTCAACACCAGAGAAACTGGAGGCAATTGGGCAGTATCTCCTACAAAAATCAACTTGCAATTGTCCCCCTCTTCTACATAATTAACCAAATCGTGAAGCAGTGAACCTCTTTCAAAAAGACGACCAACAGAAGTGTCTTCACCAATCATCGAAGATTCATCTACAATAAAAAGTGTATTGCGATGCGAATTGTTTTTTAACCTAAAACGCAGTTTACCACTCTCCGCATTACTGAAATATATTTTCTTGTGTATAGTGAAGGCTTTTTTTCTCGCGTAACTTGATAATACTTTTGCCGCTCTACCTGTGGGTGCAAGCAATACGGCTCGTTGTCCGATTCGAGGAAGGGCAGCCACTAATAGGGCGACCATAGATGACTTTCCTGTTCCAGCGTAGCCCTGTAAAATGAATAAATTGTCTTTTTTTTTCTGAGAAACAAAAGTTGAAATAGCCTCCGCCCATTGTTCTTGCGAATGCGTTAAGGCAAAGGCACTGTTTTTAATAATTTCGGCATGTAATTCCTTTGCAGACATCCAATAGGGGACTTTGGGGTAAGATACCAAAAGGAAGGCTTTTCTGAATAAAAAAAAATTGTAGATTTGTTGACACGTCAAAAATTCTAGCTAAATGAAAATAGCGATACAAGCGATTCTTTGGGTATTATGTGCAGTCTTCAGCTATCAAATCTATGACTCTATTAATGGTCCCATCAGTTTCAATAAAACCAAAAACGAGCGCTACGCCCAAGTGATCAATCGCTTGAAAACCATTCGCAAAGCACAAATAGCACACAAAGATGTCAAAGGCTTCTACGCTAATAACTTTGACAGCCTAGTTAACTTTGTAGAGAATGGTATTTTTACCCTAGTTGAAAAAAGAGATTCTTCCTATTTGGAGTACGACCGAACCTATCGGATTGATATGTTGCGAGAAGTGGTGGTGGTAGACACCTTGGGGTTTGTTCCCGTATTAGATTCGCTTTTCAAAAACGATAATTCCTATAAAATAATGAGCCAAGTACCGGTAGAAGGGGTGGATGCAGAATTTGGACTCAAAGCAGATATCATTAGCAAAAATGGCTACCGTGTCCCCGTATTCGAGGTCAAAGTTGCAAAAAAGATTGTCCTGCATGACCAAAACGAAGATTTACTCAAGCAAGAAAATGAAACCGTTTCGGTAGATGGTGTCAATGGTGCGGAGATTATACTCGGTTCTATGACAGAGGTAAGTACAAATGGCAACTGGCCGACAATCTTCGATGCCAAACAACCCTAACAAACCCTTTCTTTCTAAAGAATCCATTCTCTTACTAGGGGATGGATTTTGTTTTTGTGCCCCAGGACAAAAAAAATATTATCCGTTTTCGGATTTCACAGGCAATCTAGAAGAAAATTTAGCTTCTTTCGTCCAACAACAATCGCTTTCTGATCAGGTGCAATGGATAGTTATGAATGCCCCCACCGCAGTTGTTCCATCACTTAACTATGAAGAAGAACTTCAAAACTCCTATTGGGAGTCTTTTTCAGTCAAGACAACAAATCCCCTCAAAAGCCACATTAGTAGCAATGGGCTGGTCAGATTTGTCTACCCTTATCCTCAAAAATTAGCAGATATCCTTTCCAATCCTATAGTTATCCCCTCTTTTGCTTTGCTTTATGATAGAATCATGGAACAATCTCAATCCAACTTTAATACACAAATCTACGTCCACCTCTATACTCATCATTTTGATTTATTCATTACACAAGGAACTCGCCTATTGATGTCCAACAGTTACTCACAACAAAATGAAGAAGATTTTATGTACTATTTGTTTTATGCCGCAGAACAACTCAAGATTTCCGAAAACAATAGCACCCTTTATTTTTTGGGAGAATTTGAACAATATACTTCCTATTATGAAGGGACGAAAAACTTTCAAAAAGACATTCAATTCATCGATACCCATCAAGGCACTGAGCTAGATGTCAATGATCCTGTCCCTTTCTGGAATGCTTAGTTTCCGAATCATATCGGGGCATTGCAAGGGACGTCGCATACAAGCTCCAAAAAAACTTCCCGTACGACCAACAACGGATCGAGCCAAAGAATCCTTATTTAATATTCTAACGCATCAATTGGACTTTGAAGGGACTCGATTGTTGGAGTTATATGCGGGGACTGGAAACATCAGTTATGAATTCACCTCTCGCGGTGGAGCAAGCAGTACCGCAGTTGATTCCAATAAACAGTGTATATCATTTATTCGCAATACGGCAGACCAGCTGGAATTGCCGGTAACCGCTATTCTATCGGAGGTCTCTATTTTTCTCAGTAAAGTAGGAGTCCCCTATGATTTGGTATTTATAGACCCCCCCTATGCCCTACCCAAAGACGCCTGTCTTCTAGTTATCGAATTAGTTTTTAAAAATCAATGGATTAAGGAAGGACTTTTAGTTCTTGAACACCCACCGCAAATCAAATATAACGATCATCCGCTTTGGATAGATACAAGAACGTATGGGAGTAGCTGTTTTAGTTTTTTTAAAAACAAATAAAAAAAGCAGGCCGATAAGCCGGATTCTGTCGGGTCTTATCATTTATCTAGGACGCACATTACTGAACGCCTCCATCCGCCTACCCTTCTGCGTTGGGCGAGCCACCCAAAAATACAGATTTACTTGGCGTTTCACCGTATAGAGTTTACCGATTTCACTACAGCCGAACTGTACTTGCTTTCTGTTGCACT
>DQCR01000057.1:0-1441 GCA_003533785.1 Flavobacteriaceae bacterium | reverse complement strand
TTTCACTACAGCCGAACTGTACTTGCTTTCTGTTGCACTGGTCCGCTTTCCGAAGAAAGGACGGGCGTTACCCGCTATACTGCTCTATGGTGTCCGGACTTTCCTCTCTTCGTCCAAAAGACGAACAGCGATAAGATAGCCTGCTTGGTACAAAGGTACTGATTGTTGATAATTTCAAAGAAGATTTTAGCTCGCTTCACAAGAGCCGCAACGTGCAATGTGTATATTTGTTTAATGTCTGATACGAACGATTCCTATATTGTATCTGCTTTAAAGTACCGCCCTCAGGAGTTTTCTGATGTTGTGGGGCAAGAGGCCATAACACTTACTCTTGAAAAATCCATTGCTCAAAATAAATTAGCGCAAGCCCTATTGTTTTGTGGCCCTAGAGGAGTAGGCAAAACCACCTGCGCTCGAATACTGGCTAAAAAAATAAATGAAGGGAACCAAGCCAATGTAAACGATGACTTTGCATTCAATATTTTTGAACTGGACGCCGCTTCCAATAATACCGTAGAAGACATTCGCAGTCTCAATGATCAGGTGCGTATTCCGCCTCAGGTAGGATCCTACAAAGTCTATATTATAGATGAAGTTCACATGCTTTCCCTTGCTGCTTTCAATGCTTTTTTGAAAACATTAGAAGAGCCTCCAGCCCACGTCATATTTATACTTGCCACTACCGAAAAACACAAAATCATTCCAACCATATTGTCCCGTTGCCAGATTTACGATTTCAAGCGTATGACAATTGAGGATACAAAAAAACACCTCGCCGCCATTGCCAAAGACAAAGGAATCAAGGTTGAAGAGGAAGCGCTACAATTAATCGCCCAAAAGTCGGATGGTGCCATGCGTGATGCCTTGTCCCTGTTTGATAGAATGATTGCTTATAGTGATACTGAAGTCACCGCCAAATTAGTTGCAACGCATCTCAACATCGTTGATACAGAAACCTATTTTGAATTGGTTGATCTCATTATCAAGCAACAAATCCCCTTGCTTTTGGTCACCCTTGACCAGGTACTAAGCAGTGGCTATGATGGGGGGCAGTTTTTAGAGGGTTTGGCTGCACATTTTCGAGAGCTTTTAGTATGTAAAGATGAACAAACTTTAGCTTTATTATCAGCTTCTGAAACAAATAAAGAACGTTTTCAGAAACAATCTAGCCAATTAGAAGTGCCCTATGTATTACTCATATTAGATCGGATTCAAGAAGCTGCATCAACCTACAAAAATGTTCGCAACAAACGCCTGCATCTCGAGTTATGCTTGATGCAATTAGCTTCCGCTCGCGCAGGGGGTGAAAAAAAAAAGTTCGCCTGATTCCTAGCAGTCAGTATAAACAAGCTGCTTCTTCTAAACCTGAAATCGAAACCAGTCAAAAGGCGATTCCTCTAAAAGCGACTCCGAAAGAGATCGTTGAAGAAGGTGAAATTTC
>DQCR01000069.1:20609-51191 GCA_003533785.1 Flavobacteriaceae bacterium | reverse complement strand
TGTTATTTCTCCCCTGCTCACCTACCGTTATGGGAAACGCTGGTATTGCTCTTGGGTGTGCGGTTGTGGCGCCCTGGCCGAAACGGCTGGAGATCCCTTCCGACAATTGTCGAGTAAAAAAATGAGTGTGTGGAAATTGGAACGTTGGATGGTTCACGGGGTATTGGTCTTTGTCACCCTCACCACCTTGGCTGTTCTATGGACGCTCTTGGGGTCTCCCAAAAATCCAACGGGGATCAGCCAGTGGGCTTTTAGTGTGGGCGCTATCCTTTTTTTCAGCGTGGTATTGGGCGCTATTTGGTTCTGGAAACGTCAGGAGCTGGATGCCGATGCCCGCTATGCCCTAGTGGGCATCGGCCTGATTCTTCTTGGTATCTTCTGTTTTCAAGCCTTTTCCAACAACAACAACTTGCTTGGAATTTCCAGCTATACGGTCCGCAAATGGTATGGCTTTGGCGTGGGAGCCGTTTTTTCGGGGGTTCTTGGGGTGGGATTCTATCCGCTCTTGGGGAGTCGTGTCTGGTGTCGATTTGGATGTCCTATGGCCGCAATCCTCGGCTTGCAACAACGCCTGCTTTCTCGCTTTAGAATCACCACCAACGGAGGGCAGTGTATTTCCTGTGGCAACTGCTCTACCTATTGTGAAATGGGTATTGACGTTCGTAGCTACGCCCAAAAAGGACAAAACATTGTTCGTTCTTCCTGTGTGGGTTGTGGCATCTGTTCCGAAGTCTGCCCCCGAGGTGTACTCAAGCTCGAAAATGGCGCAGTAGAAAAACGAACTGAACGCCCCGACTATCCTTTGGGGAATTTAATGGATCGATTGAATGACTAACAAAATGTTGATGGCTGTAGTGATTCCTGCTTTTAATGAGGAACGCTCGATTGGAAAAGTCTTGGCCGACATTCCTGCCTCAGTCACTCGTGTGGTGGTGGCCGACAATGCCTCTACAGATCGAACGGCAGAAGAAGCCAGAAAAGGTGGTGCCTGGGTGGTGCATGAAAGCCGGAAGGGCTATGGCTTTGCCTGTTTGAAGGCACTGGAATCCCTTGCGCAAGACCCGCCTGCAATTGTTGTTTTTTTGGATGGAGATTATTCAGACTACCCTGAAGAACTCCCCCTATTGACCCAACCTATCGCTTCGGGAGCGGTGGATTTTGTTGTGGGAGCTAGACGGGTAGCAGGCCGCGAAAAAGGGGCGCTTACTCCGCAACAGATCTTTGGCAATGCCTTGGCTTGTACCCTGATGCGTTGGTTATACGGAGGACAATTTACAGACTTAGGTCCCTTCCGCGCCATACGCTGGGATCGGCTGCAAGAACTAGAGATGGAAGACAAGACCTATGGCTGGACAGTGGAAATGCAATTGAAAGTATTGCGGCATCAAATTCCCTATCGGGAAGTGCCCGTGCGCTACAAAAAACGCATTGGGCAATCGAAAGTATCTGGTACGGTGAAAGGGACTATATTAGCGGGCGTGAAGATCATCGGTTGGATCATTAAGTATTACTTTTAGAAGGTTATGGATTGGAATAGTATCAGCTTGGGCCTTGCCTGGATTGTCATTTTTCTTTATACCCTTGCCCTCGTCGTGGTGTTTGTTTTCAGCGCCACCCAAGCCTATCTCGCTTGGAAATATACGCATTCAAAAAAATACAAGCCCGAAGCGCCTCAATGGAAATTCAACGGCACGGACTCCTTTCCAGCGGTAACCATTCAGTTGCCTATCTTCAACGAACTTTATGTTATAAAACGTTTATTGACCGCAATCACCGCATTGGAATACCCAAAAGAGCTCTTGGAAATTCAAGTCCTCGACGATTCCACAGACGAGTCTGTGGCCCTCACCGCCCAATTGGTTGCAGCCTATCAAAACCAAGGCTTTACCATAGAACACCTTCGAAGAAAAGAACGTACTGGTTTTAAAGCAGGGGCTCTCAAAGCTGGACTCACCTCAGCCAAAGGAACACTCATCGCTATCTTCGATGCAGACTTCATTCCCCCAAAAGATTGGCTACTGAGAACAGTGCCGTATTTTAAAGATGAAAAAATTGGAGTAGTGCAAACACGATGGGGACATTTGAATACGAATTATTCCCTCTTAACCAAAGTGCAAGCCTTTGCCTTAGATGCCCATTTTACCCTGGAGCAAAGTGGACGAAACTCTCAAGGCCATTTTATCAATTTCAATGGCACAGCTGGAATATGGCGCAAAGCCTGTATTCTGGATGCTGGGAATTGGGAAGGGGACACACTCACGGAAGACTTGGATTTGAGCTATCGTGCGCAGCTCAAACAATGGAAATTCAAATACCTAGAAGAAATAGAAACACCCGCAGAACTTCCAGTGACAATCAGTGCCGTTCGGTCTCAACAATTTCGATGGAATAAAGGCGGAGCCGAAAACTTTCAGAAAATGATTCGAAAGGTCTGGACTCATCCCCAACTCTCCCTAGCGACGAAGTTTCATGCAAGCATTCACTTACTCAGTAGCAGCATGTTCTTAGGGGTTCTGAGCTTGGCACTTCTCAGTGTTCCCATGCTCTACATTAAAAGTTATTGGATCGGATTCGCTTGGTATTTCAACCTGAGTGCATTGTTTTTTGTTTCTACCTTGTTTTTTTTTATAGGGTATTGGCCCATGTACCAAGAGCGATATCGGAGCGGATGGAAAGGTTTTGTCAATTACCTGCCTCGCTTCGCCCTGTTTTACACTCTAGCGATGGGCTTTTCGTTACACAATACCCGGGCAATTATGGAGGGGCACATGGGTAAAAAATCCCCTTTTGTACGAACTCCCAAATTCAATATTAAAACCGTTTCGGACTCTTGGAAAAACAACAAATATCTGCCCACCAAGCTGTCTGTAAATGTATTGTGGGAAGCTGTATTGGCTCTGTATTTTTTGTTTGGTATTTACAGCGCATTTCATTTAGGAGTTGCTGGGGAATGGGGACTACTCCCTTTTCACTGTTTGCTTTTTATAGGATTCAGTTTTATCGTTTTTCAATCTTTCCGTGATCGGCACTAAACGCATTCGCAATACCTTGTGGCCGATGCTCGGCCTGTTTCTAAGCGCTGGAGCTTATTTCAGTTTGGCACAGCTGAGTGACCGCTCCGACTTTGTTTCTTTGATGGGATATAGCACCCTGGCTTTTCTAGGATACTATTGTTTGCTTCGTCAGTCGCTTCCCTTTATCGTCTTGGTGGTATTGGGAATGGGGTTTCGTTTTTTTTTCTGGAACAGTACCCCCATCCTTTCACAAGATTTCTATCGTTTTCTTTGGGACGGCCAGTTGCAAGTACTGGGGATGAACCCCTATGCGAATAGGCCCAATGCACTGATTGGGGAATTGAACTTTCCTCTGTTTCAGCTGCTTTTTGAAGGCATGGGTGGGCTTAGTCAGCAACACTACTCCAACTACCCCCCTGCGAGTCAATGGCTATTTTGGGCTTCCGCCCTGTGGGGAGGGTCTTCCCTGATGTCCCAACTCGCCGTACTTCGAAGCTTTCTTATGCTTGGCGATATTGTCGCCCTTTTGGGGCTACGGAAAATATTACGCCACTATCGGCAGCCCCAAAGCTTGGCCTTTTTGTATTTCTTAAACCCTTTGTTGCTCCTTGAAGGGGTGGGTAGTTTACATGGGGAAGGTATAATGATGGCGGCAGTGGCTTGGGGAATATGGTTCTATCTGCAAAAAAATTGGACTGTAAGCGGAGGGTTATTTGCCCTAGCGGTGGCGCTAAAATTACTTCCCCTCCTCTGGCTGCCTCTTCTTCTGCGTCCCCTGCTATGGAAGCAACGTGCTCTCTTGGTAGGCTATGGTATCTTCTTTAGCTTGCTCTTTTGGTTGCCCTACATCACTATTGAAGAAATGAACCATTTTTTGGATAGTGTGGGCCTCTGGTTTTCTGCTTTTGAATTCAATGCCAGCTTGTATTATCTCATCCGAGAAGTAGGGTATTTGTATAAAGGGTATAATATCATTTACACAGTAGGGAAAATTACGCCTTGGTTTTTGGTTGGGATGGTTATTCTGTTTACGCTTTGGCCCAAACGCAATGCATCCGATCATCTATGGCGCCGAGCTATGGGCTTACTTGCCATTTATTTGGCGATTGCGACCACCGTGCATCCATGGTACTTAATCCAATTGGTTTTTTTGAGTGTTTTGACTCCCTATCGTTATGCCTTGGTTTGGTCCTTCACCGTACTGTTGAGTTATGTCGCCTATCGTACCGAATCGGTGGTGGAGCCTCCTTGGCTGGTGTGGGTAGAATACCTTCCCGTCTGTGCCCTACTCTTTGCTGAAACACTATTCAAAAAACGCTTTACAGCATCTTCAATCGATTGACCTCTTGTTCACTTAGGTGTCGCCAGCGCCCTCTGGGTAAGTCTTTTTTGGTCAATCCCCCCCAGATTACGCGGTCCAATTGTTGGACTTTATATCCCAATTGTTCGATAATTTTACGGAGCCCACTTGGACTTAAATTGATGACTTCTATCCCCAATTCTCTTTTGGTTTTGCCTTGCACATAGGCCAGTTTGGATAGGGTGTGCGTTTCTCCATAGAGAGTGTGCTGTCCCTGAAGTTTTTTGAAATCTGCGGCGGTGAGGGGTTTGTCCAAAACAATTTGGTATAGCATCTCAACCCCTTGCTTAGAATGGTTGATTTTGGCTCGAAGTTGGCTGTCATTGGTAAAGAATAAAAGACCTGTCATAGGACGTCCCATGTCTCCCATAGGGGGGACTTTGAAGGGGGCCGCTGTTTGAATTAATTCCTGAACCGATTTTTTGACAGCACCTCCCTGGGCCGTAGCTACAAAACCTTTTGGTTTGTTCATAAGCAAGTAAACGGGTTTTTGTCCTAGAATCCGACGCCCGTCGTAGCGAACCTCATCCTTGACTTGAACTTTATATCCCATTTCCACAATCACTTTCCCATTGACCTGAACCATTCCCATCGCAATGAGGTCGTCTGCTTCACGGCGGGAACATATACCCGCATTGGCCAACAATTTATTTAAACGAGTTCCTTCCTTTTTTTTTGAGTCTGAGGGCACTGAATCCTTAGAAAGGGGCGTGAAGTTTTTAGTTGGTTTTTTGGGTCTCATTTGTTAATCCAATAGATGCTTAAGACGCCCAAAAAAATAATAGCTTTTATGGCGTTGTGCAGCCAAAGATACCACTTTTGAGTGGAGCGAAACCATAAAAAAAAGAGCAGCACCCACAGGATCGGATAGGAATAATAGAAGTAGTATTGGAGTTTGCCCAAGGGTTCTTGTAAAAGAAAAAATAAAGGAAAAACCGCCAGAACAATTAGCAGACTTATGATGGCTTTGGTTGGGCGCTGCCCGAATACAATGGGAAGGGTTTGGTAGCGCTGGGCAAAGTCGCCCTTGAAATTTTCCAAGTCTTTGATCAAATCACGGCAGAGCAAAAGCAAATAAAAATAAGAGGCGTAGCCATAGAGCACGGTGTCTTGATTGTTATAATGAAGGGTAATTACATAGAAGGGTAATAAAATCAAAAAGGCGGCGGCCCAATTACTTATCCAATACAGCCGTTTTAGAAAAAGGCTGTAGGCATAAATAGCTAGGCTATAGGCACCAAAAAAAAGAACTGCTTTAAAAGAAACAGAAGCTGCTACAATGACAGCAGACAGGTTGAGTAAAAAAAATAAAACAAGCTGCTCTTGTTGGGACAGCAGATGGCGCAACAGATATTTTTTAGGCCGGTTGATTTGGTCTTTGGCTGCATCAAAAAAATTATTGATGATGTAACCGGCGGAAGCCACCAAACAAGACGCCAAAACCAAACAGAACAACTTGAAATCGAAAACGACTTCAGTGAGGGTCAATTTGGGTGCGACGATATAATGAGCAATTAGGTATTGTGTGAGGGCAAGTACAACAATGTTATCCCCGCGAATAAGGCTTAATACTCCAAAGAGTTTAATCCAAAAACGCTGTTGCAGGCGCTGGGCCGTCATGACTTAAAAATTATAGACGACTTGCAGTGTGTAGTCCTTTAATTCCGCTTTTGCTTTCTCAAAGTCCTCAGTGAACCCGAGAATATATCCTCCTCCACCCGAACCACAGAGCTTGAGATAGTAGCTATTGGTATCAATTCCCTGCTGCCACAGACTCACAAATTGCTGGGGAATCATTGGACTAAAGTTCTGAAGGACCAATGCAGATAATTGTTTTACTTCACGGTATAGACTTTTAAAGTTTCCTTTAAGAAAAGCATCCACACAGTTATCTGTGTATTTGATAAATTGCTCTTTCATCATTCGACTAAAGCGTTCCTGCTTCATGTTTTCCATAAAAATTTCAACCATGGGAGCAGTCTCTCCTGTTTGTCCACTGTCCAATAAAAATACGGCGCCTTTGCCTTCTGGGTTCTGTGAAGGCAGGCCTGTGGTTTGGATTTGTTGGGAAGAAGAAATGAGTATGGGAATGCTCAAATAACTATTTAAAGGGTCTAGACCCGACGATTTGCCGTGGAAAAAGGATTCCATCGCAGCAAAAATGACTTTGAGGTGCTGAAGTTTTTCAGGGGTTAAATTTTCTAAAACAGTAATTCGATTGATCGCATATTGCTCATAGATGGAAGCGACAAGAGCCCCACTGCTTCCCACGCCATAGCCTTGGGGAATGCTGCTTTCAAAAATCATTTTTTGGTTGAGGTCGGCTTCAAATCGATCCCAGTCAAATTGCACCAAATCGCTATGCATCTGCTTTAAATAGTCGGCAAAAGCGAGTAATTGCTGGTGCGATTCCAATTGAGCAGTAGTGAGCGAATCGGGTATTTGCAAGCCGCCTTTATAATGGTTGTAGGGAATAGAAAGGCCTTTGGAGTTTTTTATAATTCCGTACTCTCCAAAGAGTAAAATTTTAGCATAAAATAACGGACCTTTCATAGCAATTGCAAGTTACAGTTTTTTTGCCCCCCAGCCAACGCTGTCCTTCAAGCACTCTCTGTCTTGACAGTACTCTAGAAGTTGCTCTGAAATAAAAACATCCACCGCTGTTTGATGCTGCTTGGGATAGAGCAGATGAACATTCGCTCCTGCATCGAGAGTGAAACACAAGGGGATTTTGGTTTCGGCTCGAAACGCCCAGATGACTTCGATAATGTGCAAGGTGTTGGGCCGCATCAGTATGTAATAGGGATGGGAGCTTTGCATCATGGCGTGAAGAGTGAGTGCTTCAGACTCAACAATTTGAATAAAAGCCTCCAAATCTTCAGCTTCCATTGCAGTAGCTAGAGCTAGCGTGTTGGTGCGCGCTTGGTCGAAGCGTGCTTCGGCAAAAGGATGTCCTTTCATCAGGCCGTGCCCAAGAGTGCTACTTACTTTTTTTTGTCCTTTATCGACCAGTAGAATGCAATCTTGGTAATCCAAAAAAACAGCTGGTAATTTGTGGCCAAAAGGGATGGCAAATTCGTTGGAACTTCCAGTAAAGGCCGGGTGTTCTCCCCAGAGCATCATTGGCCCTTGAAGACTCCGTGCGGCACTGCCCGATCCCAAACGGGCTAAGAAAGAGCGTTTTTGCTCCCAATAGGAAGGATCGCTATCGGGAAAACAACTTTGCTCGATACTTACTAGGGCAGCAGCTAGCGCCGCATAGGCCGAAGCAGAGCTTGCTATTCCACTACTGTGGGGAAAGGAATTGGAGCTGGAAATCGTCAGATCAAGCCGCTTCAAAAAAGGCTGGTAGGGAAGGATTCGTTCAAAAAAAACCTTGAGTTTGGGATGAAAATCAGTACGAGTCTCCCCTTCAAATAGGAATTGAAAGGAAACGCCAGGGGTCTTTTTATCGGCCGGTTTGTAGGATATTTCTGTAGTGGTTACACTCGTTTGAAGTGTAAAGCTCAAAGAGGGGTTCTTGGGCAACTGAAGACCATACTTTCCCCAATATTTGACCAAAGCGATGTTGCTAGGGGCTTGCCAGCATTGCTTTCCCTGGGGAAGGTTTTCCATTGGAGAACACTCAAACGAAGAATTCATTTTACAAAGATATCGTTTTGCAAATTGATTTAGCCCCCCTGTTCTTATTTGGCCCTTATTGTTTTATTTTTTGTAATTTAACAATACTCTAAATCTTATTTCTTATGATCACAAAACAAACTTTATTAGCCACCTTTATGGGTGGTCTTACCCTGTTTTTCCTGGGTTGGATTTTTTACGACATGATCGCGGGAGAATTCTTTACGAACGATGCCCTAACTCCAGTCCCAATGCGAATGGATATGGCTGCTATAGCCCTAGGCTGTTTGGTAGAAGCCTTTGTTATGACACACCTCTTTCTCCGGTGGACAACGAATGACAATAGTGTATTTTCAGGCTTTAAGTTCGGTGCTTGGTTAGGGGTCTTTATGGGACTCGGCGTGGGAATCGTAACCTATGGCACTATGGAAATGCATTCCTTAAATGCACACCTACTGGATGCCCTCTAGAGTATTGTTTTCTATGGCTTGGCTGGTGTAGTTATTGCATGGAGTACTCAATTGATGCAAAATTCAACCCCTACAGAAAACTAAGGTTTTAATGTTTGATTGATACGCTCCGGGAAGTCGGTAATGATCCCTTCGACTCGGAGCGTTTTCATGCGCTCAATATCTTCAGAGGTATTGACCGTCCAGGGATAGATTTCAAACCCTGATTGGTGAATTTTCTTAACTACCTCGGGCGTTAGCGTTTCAAAATCGGGATTGATAGCAAAAGCACTAAGTTGCAGGCCAATAGGAATGGCATCTAAAGGGTCGTCTTCTGTAAGTATGGCTATTGGAACTTCTTTATTGACCTTATAAAAGAGTTTAAGTTCGTCCCAATCGAAACTGGAAATAAAAATACGGTCCGGCTTCCACTGACTTCCTTCTCGGTCGAAATAGTGGGTGATCAATTCGTGAGTAAGCAAGGCCGTTTGGTTTCCTTTGAGCTCGATATTGAGCATTACTTCTCCGTTGACCAGCTGGAGGACTTCTTCTAGGGTAGGAATCTGATATCCTCCCAAAACACTTACTTTTCTAAGACTGTCTAAAGAAAAACTTTCAATCAATCCCTTACTATTGGTCAAGGTATCTAGCGTCTGGTCATGGAATACGACCAGTTCACCCGTAAAACAACGAAAAATATCTATTTCGATTCCGTCCACTCCAAGATTTAAGGCTTTTTGAATTGAAGGCAAGGTATTTTCAGCGACATGCCCTCTAGCACCTCGGTGCCCTATGATTAGCGGAGTGTGGCTATCGCTACAATGGCTCATAGTCAAAAATAGTACGATACCAATCAGGGTAGATTGTCTCATAACTCTTAGGGTTTTATGGTTGTGATGAAACAGGCAGTTTCTTATTGGACAATATCCAATACTCCCAAGGTTTCATGTCATATTGATAGGGAGTTGCAAGGTTTTTAACTTTGTTATCTGGGTAGCGATGGAAGGAGGCGTCATAGGGCATGGTGTACTGCGCGTGGGTGTCTTTGAGGTTAACGATGAAGAGAAGTGTATCCTTATTTTTTGTTCGTTCCATTACCAAGACATCATTCTCTGAAGATTTCTGATAGGCTGTTCGCTGGGTTGGAATGAATCGAACCTCCCCTTGAACATTCCCCGCAGAGAGAACAGCAAGATTGTTTTTAAGTTCGCCCAAACCCTTTAATAATTGCATTGTTTTACCAGCAACTTTGGGAAAGCTGTCTTTTTCAAAAAACAGTAATCGTTTGTCGAGATCGTATTCCTGACCGGAATATATGAGTGGCATTCCAGGGCTCATATACTGAAGTGCGATTATTGCGTGGGCTGCCTCTCCATAGCTTTCTCGGAGGGTACCATTCCAAGAGTTTTCGTCGTGATTGCTAACAAAGTTGACCACGATATTGTCATTCCCATAGACTTGTTGAATCCCTTGAATGTGTTCTACCCAAGCCTGCATTGATTTTTTTCCTTGTGCAATTTCTTTGCTCAGAGAATGTCCAGGCCAGTCGTAGGACGCATCAAATTTACTGACCAATTCAATACCGCCGATGTGATTGACATCCGTTTCGGCCAATAAAAAAAGAGGTTTGATTTCCTTAAGAGCAGCAAAAGTAATATCGTAGAATTCCTGAGGAACAGCATAGGCCTGATCGATTCGGTATCCGTCAACGTTGCACTCACGGACCCAATAGAGCATTGCTTGTCGCATTTGCTCTTGCATCTCTTTATTGTCATAATCCAAATCAGCAACATCAGTCCATCCAAAGGGTTCTCCTGTGGAAGGGTCAATGGGATCGATAATTTCACCGACTTCGTTTTTCAAATAAAATTCTGGATGCGTGCTAATCCATTCATGATCCCATCCGGTGTGTCCCGGTACCCAATCGAGAATGACGAAAATTCCGAGTTCATGTGCTTTTCGAACCAGTGCTTTAAAATCATCTAAGGTTCCAAATTCAGGGTTCACTTTATTATAACTAGATACCGCATAATAACTCCCAAGCGGACCTTTGCTCTTTATTTTAGAAATGGGATTGATTGGCATCAGCCAAAGAATTTTTACTCCCATTGATTTGAGTAACGGCAAGTCTTTGGCAAACGCATTGAAGGTTCCCTCACTTGAATATTGACGAATATTTGCCTCATAGAGAACTGCTTGGGCAATATCGGTTTGAGAAATGGGCTGAAAAACTATGGGTTTCCTTGCCTGTTGTGTTGAAATCTCACAAGCTGAAAAACTTACTAGACTCAATAGAAGTAGTATTTTATTAATCATGACGGGCTTACTGTTAGTGGTTTATCATGGAGTAAAATTGAGAGCGGTTGGTCGCCTCCCCAATGAAACTTGGTTTGTTCTTTGGATTGATGGACTTGTAATACTGCTCCTCTAAATTGTATTTTAAAGGTAAACGATTCCCAACAATCAGGAAGTTTGGGACGTAAAGACAAGCTATTATTTTCAAACGTCAAACCTCCAAAACCTTCTACCATACTTATCCATGTCCCTGCCATAGAAGTTGTGTGTAAGCCCTCCTCAACTTCTTTATTGTAATCGTCCAAATCCAGACGAGCGGATCGTAAATAAAAATCGTAGGCTTCGTCCATACGATTCAAGCGCGCTGCAATAACAGCATGAATACAGTAGGATAGCGAAGATTCGTGAACAGTAAACGGTTCATAAAAATCATAGTGTCTTTCTAATTCTTCCTCGGTGAAATGGGATGCGAACATATAAAAGCCTTGCATAACGTCGGCCTGTTTGATATAGGGAGAGCGCAAAATTCGATCCCAAGACCAATGTTGATTCAACGGTCTCTCCTTTGGGTTTAATTGATTTTCAGGAATTAATTCTTTCTCCAAAAAGTTGTCTTGCTGTAGGAATATTCCGTGCTCTTCTGATATTGGAAAATATATAGCGCCTGCAATTGCTCCCCACTGTTGACATTCCTCCTCACCTACACCCATTTTAGTTATACATTCAGCATGAACTTCTGGGTGAGTTCTAGCTACCCATTCTAGCTGTTCTTGGGTATAGAGTAAGCACCACTGGGCTATATAGTTAGTGTACCAATTGTTATCAATGTTATTTTCGTATTCGTTGGGTCCTGTCACTCCAAGCATAACATACTTTTCCTTTTGGGTTGACCAGCTCAACCGTTGAGCCCAAAAACGGGCAATGGCAATCAAGACCTCCAAGCCCATTTCCAATAGAAAGCTGTGGTCTCCGGTATATCGGGTATAATTAAATATAGCAAAGGCTATCGCACCGTTGCGATGGATTTCTTGAAAAGTGATTTCCCATTCGTTATGACATTCTTCTCCATTCATTGTCACCATCGGAAAGAGAGCAGCTCCGTTGGAAAAACCCAATTTTTCTGCATTTTCAATGGCTTTATCCAAATGCTGATAGCGGTATTTCAATAGGTTTCGAGCCACCTCGGGGGGCTTTGTGGCCATGTAAAAAGGAAGGCAATAGGCTTCGGTGTCCCAATAGGTACTTCCCCCGTACTTTTCTCCGGTAAAGCCTTTAGGACCAATATTGAGTCGTGCATCTGAACCGCTGTAGGTTTGGTTTAGCTGAAAAATATTAAATCTTATGCCTTGTTGGGCGGCAACATCTCCTTCGATTTGAATGTCGGCCGAATTCCAGATTTCAGCCCATGCTTTTTGATGTTCTTCCAACAAGGTATCAAAGCCCCTTTTCATGCTCTGAGTAGCAAGCGCCTGAGCAGTGTCAATCAATGCGTTTTCGTCATGATTCAAGGTTGTCAAATACCCTCCTAATTTAATGAGTGTAGCAGTAGAACCGGCAGCTAATGATTGTGAAAAATGAGTACCTATTCGTTCATCCGAAGCTGTTGTTGTTGAGGGTTCTAATGGAGATCCCCCCGCTACCTCAAAGGTGTTTGTCATGAAAGTACAAACTCCAAATGCGCTCTTATTGGTTCTGTTTAACAAGGCAGAAAAAGACGGACTGTTTTGCTGTTTAAGGGGCTTCCAAAATGGGTTGTCCCAGTTACTGTCTTGGTTGACAATAATCCCATCGAGATAGGAGCATAACTCAAGATCAATATTTTGATTGATGGGAGTGACCGCATATTTGATAGCTCCTACCTCGGTTCGCTTAAGAGAAAGAAATCGAGTGGTGCTAACCTGCAGACGAACTCCCGCTGGGGTAGTGATTTCAAAATTGCGATTGTAGCACCCCTTCTGCATGTCAAGAATGCGTTGGAAATTGTGGACTGTAGCTGTAGCTAGGTCAATACTCTCCCCATCGACACGAACATCAATCCCAATCCAACTGGGAGCATTGAGGACCTTAGCAAAAAATTCTGGGTAGCCATTTTTCCACCAGCCTACCTTTGTTTTGTCTGGGTAGTAGATTCCTCCTATATAGGAACCTTGAAAGGTGTTTCCAGAATAATTTTCTTCAAAATTGCCGCGCATCCCCATCGTTCCATTCCCCAAACTGAAAATGCTTTCAGAGGCAATAACCTTTTCGGGGTTCCATTCCTGTTCTATAATCTTCCAAGGATCTATTTTCAAATATTGTTCTTGCATGTGTCTGATTTATTCTTGAAAATATTCTGCTAGTTTGGCGTAAGGATGAGAGGTAAAACTTGGGATATACTTAGTGGCATTGGACAACACCTCAGGACTTCCAATCGCAATAGCAGTCATTTTTGCCGATACCGCAGCGTCGATACCTGCCTGAGAATCTTCGAAAACAACGCAGTTATGTGGAGAAACCCCCAAGGCTTTTGCACCCTTTAGAAAAACTTCTGGATGCGGTTTGCCTTGCTTCACATCGTTTCCATCTACGATGGCATCAAAAAATGACATGATTTTCAATCGTTCCAATATTAGTCTTGCATTTTTACTTGCTGATCCCAACCCGATGGAGATTGTTTTGTACTGAAGCGTCTCCAAAAAAGAAAGGACACCAGGAAGTGCGTCTTTGGGCCCCAAAGAGGCTACTAATGACAAATAATGTCGATTCTTTTTTTTTAATAAACTTTGAAAGGTTTCTTCATTTACTGTAGCTCCAGACCAGTCTAGAATACGCATAAGAGATTGATCGCGACTCACTCCTTTTAGTGCTTCGTTTTTTTCTGCTGAAAGGGTATATCCGAGGGTTTGGGCAATAGATGCCCAAGCTTCATAGTGGTATTTGGCCGTGTCTACAATGACACCATCCAAATCAAAAAGTGCTGCTTTCATACTTCCACATTAAAATTAATAAAACACCCAAAGACAGAAATACACAAATTCATAATTATTCTGAAATTGCTGTTCTTATTTCTTAATACAATGTTAAAGAAGTGTGTGGATTCAGCATAAATTTATTCTTCAGGAGCTAATTGAACTTTTAAACCCTCCAAGTCTTGCGTAATGGGAATTTGACACGCCAGCCGGCTGTTTCTTTTTACGTGTAGGGCTTCGGCCAACATTGCGGTCTCGTCAGCAGACATATCGGAAAGGGTATGTTTGGATAATACATAACACTGGCAGGAAGCGCAAAGTGCCATTCCTCCACAGGTTCCCTCAACTGGGAGTTCATAGGATTTACAAACTTCCATCAGGTTTAATGCCATATCAGTGGGAGCCTGAAACTGGTGGGTATTGCCTTCCCGATCAATTACGGTAATTTGGATGTCTAGGGAGTCAGTCAATTTCCGATGCCTCTATACTAATAACCTCTTGAATTTGAGGAGCGTATTTTTTAATGGTCATTTCAACGCCTGTTTTCATGGTCATTTGATTGACGGAACAAGAAACACAGGCCCCGTGAAGTTGTACTTTGACCCGCCGATTTTCTTCGATTCCCACTAGCGAAATATCACCACCATCAGAAGCTAGGAAGGGACGTATCTCATCCAACGCTTTTAAGACCGATTCTTTTAGTTCAGTTTTCGTCATAGACTTATTTCTTTATGGCACTACACCCCACCATATTGGATATTTTGACCACTTTAGTCGGTGGTAGTTTGTCGTTTCTATGGATGAGTTCTTCGACCATTTTTCGAGCTGTTTCATCAATGGTTTTGCGGACCAAAGTGTCTTCTTGCAAAGCAGCGGGTCTGCCTACGTCAGCTGCTTCCCGAATACTTTGTATTAATGGGAGGGCTCCTAAAAAAGGAACTTTTTTGTCAGCTGCCAAGTACTCAGCACCACGTTCCCCAAAGATATAATATTTATGATCAGGAAGTTCTGCCGGTGTAAAATAGGCCATATTTTCGATGACTCCTAAAATGGGAACATTAATATTTTCCTGCTGAAACATAGCGATTCCTTTCCGAGCATCAGTTAAAGCAACACTTTGAGGGGTACTTACTACCACAGCACCATCTAAAGGAAGAGATTGTACAATACTGAGGTGAATGTCTCCTGTCCCTGGGGGAAGATCAATCAACAAAAAATCCAAGTTGCCCCATGCAGCATCAAATATCAATTGTTTCAACGCCTTTGTAGCCATCGGTCCACGCCAAATAACTGCTTGATCGGGTTTTGTGAAAAATCCAATGGATAGCACCTTAACCCCATAATTTTCAATCGGTTCCATTTTAGACACACCATCTACTTGAACAGACAACGGTCGAGCCCCCTCCATATCAAACATCATTGGAATGGAGGGTCCGTAGATATCGGCGTCCAAAACGCCTACCTTACATCCCATTTGCGCTAGGGCTATGGCCAAGTTTGCCGTTACAGTCGACTTCCCTACGCCTCCTTTACCCGATGATATAGCTATAATGGAATCAATGTCGGGTACTGGTTCTCCCTTTATTGGTTCTTGAACAGGCGCTTTTTTAACAGTGACATTAATATTTATTTTGGCCTTTTCGTAAACCTCTTGGTGAAGGGTTTTGAGAATTGAAACTTCTAATTTTTTACGGGCTTGGAGGCTGGGGTTGGCCAATTCCACATTTATATCGATTTCATCACCAAAAATCTGAATGTTTTGGACCGCACCGCTCTCAATGAGGTCACCTCCCTCCCCAGGTGCACTAATCTTTCTTAGTGCCTCTTTGACTTGATCTCTAGTAATTTTCATAGCCTACGAATCACCTACAAATATAGGTGGGACAACGGAGAAAGAAAAGCTTAGAAAGGGTTTTCCCATAACGGTAATTCTTTCACGGGATCCCAAAATACATGATTGAAGTTTTGAATTCGATCTTGAACGACCTCTACACCTTCATTTTCCAGAAGCTGTTGCATCAGTTGCGATCCTTGAAAATGATGTTTTCCTGTGAGTAATCCCACTCGATTCACTACTCGATGCGCTGGTATAGTAGCATCTTGATGTGCTGCATTCATAGCCCAACCCACCATTCGCGCACTTTGTGGAGCGCCCAGATAGCGACCAATGGCTCCATAAGAACTCACGCGCCCTTGAGGAATAAGACGAACAACAACATACACCTGTTGAAAAAAATTTACGGTATTCCCTTGGGGCTTCATCGATGGTAAAACTTTAAATAGGTAATGGGCTTGCCGCTATCTAAAAACATTTTCTCATAAAATGTTTGAATGGCAGTAGCCGCTTCAGGAGCATATGGATTATTATAAATATCATGGTGTGCATACTCAATTAGGTAATTGGAATTATCCAAAATTCCCAAAGTATAGCCATGTAAAAATTCACTGTCTGTTTTTAAATGGATAGTGCCTTGGGGAACCAAAATTTGATGATATAATGCCAACATACTGGGATGGGTGAGGCGGTGTTTGCTCCGTTTGAATTTGATTTGAGGATCGGGAAAAGTAATCCATATTTCAGTGACTTCACCAGCGGCAAATAAATTTGCAATCATTTCGATTTGAGCACGGATAAAAGCTACGTTGGGGATTTTTTTTTCAGCGACGGTTTTTGCACCCCGCCAAAAACGTGCTCCTTTAATATCGATGCCAATAAAATTTTTATCAGGATGCTTTTCCGCCAAATAAACAGTGTACTCCCCTTTTCCACAACCCAGTTCCAGAACAATCGGGTGTTCATTTTGAAAAAAAGAAGTCCATTGTCCTTTCCATTCGAATTGATCCTTTTGGAGAATCTCTCGCTCTGGCTGGATAACATGAGTGAAGGTTTCGTTCTCTCGAAAACGCCTGAGTTTGTTTTTACTACCCATCGAGCAAAACTACAAATTCTAAGGTAAGAAATGTGATCCAGTTAGACTTCGGTCAACGTAAGAGAAAATGAAAATTCAGAACCAATTCCTGGTTTACTATTTACGAATAGTTTTTCCTTGTGCGCATCGATAATATGCTTGACAATGGATAATCCCAGGCCTGATCCTCCTTGCTTTCGGCTGCCACTCTTATCCACTCGGTAAAATCGCTCGAATAGGCGAGGAAGATGATCTTCTTCAATACCTTCCCCATTGTCTGTAACTGTCACTAACACCTTATCATCTTTGAGAGACAAACGGAGTTCCGTAGTCCCATTTGTAACCCCGTACTTGAGTGAATTAACTATTAGATTAGTTATGACTTGCATAATTCTCTCCTCATCTGCGTGAACCCATATGGGTTGTTCGTAGGGTTTATCCAATTTGATAGTAATTTTACGTTTTGAGGCTTGCATTTCCAACAAATCAAAAACATTATTGATTAAGGGTATTAAATCAAACTTTTTGAGTGATAAATTTTGAATCCCTGCTTCGAATTGTGTAATTAAATCCAAATCCCTGATAATAAAAATTAGTCGCTCAACCCCTTTGGAAGCTCTATTCAAATATTTCTTACGAATCTTTTTATCTTTAACTCCTCCATCCAGTAGCGTTAAGATGTATCCCTGGATAGTAAACAAGGGGGTCTTGAGTTCGTGAGCAATGTTTCCAATAAATTCTTTACGATAGGCTTCTCGTTCTTTCAGAAGTTCTATCTCTAAGTGTTGATCTGTATTCTTTTTTTGTAGGTTATTGGTAATGGAGGTAACATCAGAAGCAATTGACTTATCTAATTGTGAAGAATCTACTGGGGATAGATTTTTGTACACTTCTTGTACTCGCTGTTCGATGAGTTTCTCAATTCGAAAATAAATCAATCCGAAACAAAGAGCGCCTATGCCAAGAGCTACCGCAACCAAACTCACATAGAACGTAACGGGAATTTCATTGGTTATGAGTTTGAAAAAAATAATCAAACTAGAGGCTGAAGCTATAGCCAAGACTAGTGAAATCTGAAAGGCAATTCGATACTTTCTAAAAATAGACAAGGATATCCGCTTTAAATTTCAAATTTGTACCCTACTCCTTTTACGGTTTTAAAGAATTTCTCCCCCACCTTTTCTCTTAATTTTCGGATATGAACGTCAATAGTTCGGTCTCCAACGACAACGTCGGCTCCCCAAATTTTCTCCATTATTTTTTCGCGTTTATGGACTTTGTTTGGGCGTGAAGCCAGGAGGAATAACAATTCGAATTCTTTACGGGGGAGTCCAAAAGAAGTACCATTATGAGTGACTTTATACTCTTCCTTGTCGACAATCAAATCACCAAGATTGAGCACAGAAGGTTCCTCATCTGAATTTTTGAAGCGGCGCAAAAGCCCTTTGACTTTAGAGAGTAATACCTTGGGCTTAATCGGTTTAGTGACATAATCATCCGCTCCAGCATCGAAGGCAGCTACATAAGAGAAGTCTTCCCCTCGAGCAGAAAGAAACATGATAACAGTAGATTGGAGTTTGGGTTGTGAGCGGATTTGTTCACAAGCCGAAATTCCATCCAATTCTGGCATCATAATGTCCATAATGATGAGATGTGGTGTGATCTCTATGGCTTTTTTGACAGCCTTCTCCCCGTTGGAGGATTCATATACTTGATAGCCTTCATTGGTAAGATTGAATCCAATGATTTCTCGTATATCTGGTTCATCATCTACCAATAGAATTTTTATCTCGCTTTTCTTCATAGGGTTGTTTGTTCAAATTTCATGCAATAAGAGCACGGATATTAGGTGAAATGTTTTTTTAGAGAAGACCTCGATATAATTCCTTCAAATTTAACAATCGTATATTAACTGAAGATTAAGTTAATGAATTTTAAATTTAATAGATGTCAAAATATTGTGCGTTTTAAATGATATTTGTTACATGAAACAAATTTCGGCCCTACTTTTTCTACTTTGTCTGTTCGTCTTTCCGAATCTAGCTAGTGCTAGTATTGAGGATCAAATGGCATTCCGCCAAGCTCAACCCCCAGATCTGGTCTTCAAAATGTACCCTAATCCTTTGAATCAAGGGCCCCTACACATAGGCTGTCCCACAGACTCCCCTAAAGAGATTTATATTTTTAATGTAATGGGAGAAGTAGTTTTCCAAATTAAAACACAGGAAAACGAATTGAATCTAACCCATCTTAACACCGGCATTTATCTAGTTCGAATTACACAAGATCGTAAAACAGGCGTGCAGCGATTGGTTGTTCAATAAAATGAAAAAACTTTCACCTTCAGATTTGCAAGCCATTGACAATCCCATTGCTTTTGAAAAAGCAGCGCTGCACACCTTTCGAAATCAATATGACCACTGCGCACCCTATCGAGCTTATTGTGATTTGATCAATCAAAATCCTAGTACTGTTCATTCTGTAGCTGAACTCCCTTTTTTGCCAATTTCATTGTTCACCCAAAGAAAAATAATCACAGGCAACCCGGCAATTCAAACCGTTTTTCGATCAAGTGGGACCACAGGGCAGAAGCCTGCACAGCACCATATTAGTGACCTAACTTTATATGAATGGAGTTTTCGAAAAACTTTCGAGGAGTGCTATGGAGCAGTTGACGACTATGTTATTCTCGCCCTACTTCCTTCCTATTTGGAGCGTCAAGATGCCTCGCTTGTTTACATGGTTTCGGATCTTATTGCCAGAAGCAATAAAAAAGAAAGTGGATTCTATCTTGATGAATTTGAAGGGCTTAGTCAAAAACTGAAAAAGCTGGAGGCACAAAACCAAAAAACCTTACTAATTGGGGTATCCTTTGCGTTGATGGATTTTTGTACTCGCTATCCCCAGCAACTCCAACAGACTCAGGTCATGGAAACTGGTGGGATGAAGGGTCGAAAGAAAGAATGGGTTCGAAGCGAACTGCATGCCTTTCTTGAAAAAGGCTTTGGTTGTTCTTCCATTCATTCTGAATACGGAATGACAGAACTCTTATCTCAAGCATACGCAAAAAAGAAGGGCTTGTTTTTTTGCCCTGCCTGGATGCAGGTCGAAATTCGAGACAGTACGGATCCTTTTCAAATTCTACCCGAGGGCCAAACAGGTGGTCTCAATATAATAGATCTTGCTAATCAAAACAGTTGTGCTTTTCTTGCCACGCAAGATTTGGGGAGAAAATATAGCAATGGTGGGTTTGAAGTCCTTGGTCGATTTGATGCCGCTGAAATTCGAGGATGCAATCTGATGGTGGGTGCGGCTAACTAAACTTTAGAATAAAATAGTTTTTCTTACCGCGTTGCAACAAGACATATTGATTGGCGATCAGGTCTGCAGGTCCAATTAGGTAATCTTCAGAAATCTTTCTTTTGTTTACCGAAATAGAATTTTCTTTTAAGGCGCGTCGGGCTTCTCCGTTGGAAGAAACAAAACGGGTTTCTGCGGAAAGAGCTGCAATCATATCTAACCCTTTTTCAATAGATTCCAAGCTCATTTCAGCTTGAGGAACCCCTTCAAAAACATCCAAAAATGTCTGAACATCGAGTTCTTTGATGGCTGCCTCAGTGGACTTTCCAAATAGAATAGCTGACGCTTTGTGAACCCGATCCAATTCTTCTTGTCCGTGAACCAATTGCGTGACAGATGCTGCCAGTTCTTTCTGTAGTTCACGCTGGTGAGGGGCCTCTTTATGTTTTTGGATCAGAACTTGAATTTCCTTCTGAGACAAAAATGTGAAGATTTTTATATAGCTCTCAGCATCGACATCCGAAGTATTGAGCCAATACTGGTAGAACTTATAGGGAGAGGTTCGTTTGCGATCGAGCCAAATATTTCCGCCTTCTGTTTTACCAAACTTAGTCCCGTCGGCTTTAGTTATCAGAGGACAAGTGATCGCATAAGCCTTGCCTCCTCCCTTTCGACGAACCAACTCAGTTCCCGTGGTGATATTGCCCCATTGATCGCTCCCACCCATTTGAATTTTACAATCCATGGTTTCATATAAGTGTAGAAAATCATACCCCTGCAGGAGTTGATAGGTGAATTCTGTAAAGGACATGCCCACCTTAGAATCGGAGCCCAACCGCTTTTTGACCGAGTCTTTTGACATCATATAATTTACTGTCAAATGTTTCCCAATGTCGCGAGAAAAGTCAATAAGACTGAAATCTTTCATCCAATTATAGTTGTTCACCATCACTGCAGCATTGGAAGCACTGGGATCAAAGTCTAGAAAACGAGTCAATTGATTTTGAATGCCATCGCAATTTTTTTCTAATGTAGGTGCATCCAGCAAATTGCGTTCATCTGATTTGCCTGATGGGTCTCCGATCATTCCTGTAGCCCCACCCACTAAAGCGATAGGACGGTGACCGGCTTTTTGGAAATGCATTAAAATCACAATTTGAACCAAACTTCCAATATGAAGGGAATCGGCAGTAGGGTCAAATCCGATATAGCCTGAAACCACATTCTCATTCAAAAAGCTTTCTGTATCGGGCATAATATCGTGGATTAGCCCTCTCCAACGTAATTCGGCAACAAAATTTTTTGACATCCTTATGACTTTGTGCAGCAAAGATAGATTTCTATGCGCAAAGAAAAAACAGGGGGTTTAATTCTGTAATTTTGACCATGCTATTAATTACAGGAGCGACAGGTTTTATTGGGAGACATCTTCTCAAAGAGTTCCTTTCTGTTCCCATCCCCCTTATTGCACTCTATCGATCTGAGGCCAAAAAAGAAGAAACCCTTGCTTTTCTCAAACAATATAAAGGATTGGATAATGATCCTATGGATTCCATTGATTGGCGAAAAGGAACCATGAATGACTGGGTTTCTTTGGAAAAAGCATTTGAAGGAGTCACACATGTAGTTCACACAGCAGCCAAGGTCAGTTTGTTCCCAGGCAAAGAAGACCAAATTATGGCTGTGAATGTAGAAGGAACAAGACAACTCATTGACTTGGCATTGAAAAATAATATTGAATGGTTTGGTCATATCAGTTCCATTGCTGCCTTGGGTGCAAGTAAAAATCATGAGACATTAACAGATGCTGAGCTGTGGGGCGATGAGGAGACATTTACAGCTTACGGTTATTCAAAATATTTAGCTGAATTGGAAGTATGGCGGGGAATAGAAGAAGGACTTAAGTGTTGCTTTTTTAATCCAGGAGTTGTCTTGGGTCTGGGAACTGAACAAAGTCCCTTAAATCAATTATTGGCTCAGCAAAACAAAAAAAATGTATGGCTCACAAAAGGAAGTACTGGTTTTGTTGCTGTTGAAGATGTGGTCTTGGCCGTGCGGTTGGCATATTTGAACGAGCTTAATCGGGGGCAATTTATTCTTGTTTCAGAAAATTGGACCTATCAAGAACTCTTCCGTCAGTTTCTAAATGGGTCAAACAGAAAATATCGATTACGTTGGCTTTCTAAATGGCAGCTTCAATTTCTTTATCGTTTGGAATTATTTTTATCGCTTTTGGGTCGAAAGAGAAAACTTAGCCTCGCATTAATTGAAAGTTTGACGGAGTTGCGTACCTATGATGGAGACAATAGTGTTCGTGAAATTCCCAACTTCAACTATTCCAATCTTAAAAAGCGGCTAAAGGGCTATCTAAATGCTAACTATCCAGCGGATTACTCTTGATTCAGCGGGTTTTGAATCGCTTTATTAATACTGTCAATTTTTCGATCCAAGGCCTTTCTAACTGCTGTGAAAATTTGAACATTTTGTTTGGGGTTGCCTGCGTAATAGGCTTCAGAATTGGCCCATCGTAGTGAATCAATCTTGTATTTGGAATAGATATAAGGCAATCCCAATATGGAATCAGAAACCACTTCCCCTTGATAGGTTTTCTCAATAACTTCCATGATACTCAAATCCGTCTGAATTTGAATCATCGTACTGATTGGAATAAGGTTGTTGGGTTTTTTTGGACCACCAGAAGAACACCCCAATACAAGGAAAAAAAAGAAAAAGGGGGAAATATACGTTTTCATCGATTAAATTCAAGGCGTTGACCAGCTAAAGGGTCTTTAATTTTATTTTCAGAATACGCTAAGATTCCGTTCACAAAAGTACTGTGAATCGATGCCTCAAAGTTTGTTCCTTCAAAGGGAGACCAGCCGCATTTATACAGTAGTGATTCAGGAGTGACCGTTGTTGATTTATTCAAATCCACCAAAACTAAATCCGCAAAATATCCTGTCCTAATGTATCCTCGGTCTTTAATGTCAAAAAGAATAGCGGGGTTGTGACAGGCCTTTTGAACCAATCGTTCCAAAGTTATTTTACCTCTTTTATGAGCTGTAAGTAAAGCCAAAAGTGCATGTTGAACCAAAGGCCCTCCTGAAGGTGCTTGGGTATAGGGGTTTTGTTTTTCGCTCCACGTATGAGGTGCGTGATCAGTAGCAAGGACATCGATACGGTCGTCATTGAGTGCTTCCCAGAGAGCGTCTTGATCGGCCTGTGTTTTTACCGCCGGATTCCACTTGATACGTGTTTGTTTTTCAGAGTAATCAGCATCGCTGAACCACAAATGATGCACACAAACCTCTGCCGTTATTTTCTTTTCAGCCAAAGGGATTGAATTATCAAAAAGGGCTGTTTCCCTAGCTGTGGAAAGGTGAAAAACATGTAGCCGAGCTCCTGTTTTTTTTGCCAACGCAATCGCTTTTGAAGAAGATAAATAGCATGCTTCCTCACTTCTGATAATGGGATGAAGTTCCACTGGAATATCCTCTCCATATATTTCCCTATAGTGTTTTGTATTGGAGCGTATGGTTTGCTCATCTTCACAATGAACTGAAATAACGAGGTCTGTACTGGAAAATATTTTCTCCAAGACCTCTGGAGAATCGACTAGCATATTGCCCGTTGAGGATCCTAGAAATAACTTTAATCCCGCCACTGTTTTATGATCTAATTGTAGGATTTGATCCAGATTATCATTGGTCCCGCCAAACATAAAGGAATAATTGGCTGCTGCTTTTTGTGCAGCCATTTCAAATTTGTTTTCCAAAGCTTTCAAGTTGGTGGTTTGCGGATTTGTATTGGGCATTTCGATAAATGAAGTAATCCCACCGGCTATAGCCGCTTGAGATTCGCTTGCCAAATCTGCTTTATGTGTTAAGCCCGGTTCCCGAAAATGAACTTGATCATCAATAAGTCCTGGAAGTAAATGAAGTCCAGTCGCATCGATACATTCGTCGTCTTTAACTGCAGGAATGTGTGAAGCAATTTGAGTAATACGGTTCCCCTCAATGGCCACATCCGTTATTTGAGTTTGGCCTTCATTAATAAGGATCGCATTTTGTATGAGCGTTCGCTTCATTTTTTTTTGAAAAAGTTTTGCAGAGGTAAAAATAGAACCCCAATGAAGGCTTCCCAAATTATTTGTCCACTCATTTTGGAATGCCCTTTAATTCTATTTTTAAATACAATTGGGATTTCCATTAGTTGAAAGCCTTTTTTCCAGGCTTTGTATTTCATTTCAATCTGATAGGCATATCCTACATATCGGATGTTTGCCAAATCCACAGACTTTAATACGTTTGTTCTATAAGCAACATAGCCTGCTGTAGGGTCTTTGATTGGCATCCGAGTGATTGCTTGAACAAATTGAGAAGCAAAATAAGAAAGCAAAATTCTGCTGATGGGCCAATTGACAACCGTAACTCCATCGGAATAACGAGATCCGACAACCACATCTGCGCCTTTATCAAAAGCCGCTAGAAAATCGACGAGTGCATGTGGGTTATGTGAAAAGTCAGCATCCATTTGGATAATATACTCAACTTTTTGTTGCATTGCCCATTTAAACCCATGGATATAGGCAGGGCCAAGACCTTCTTTGGCTTTTTTTTGTTCCAAAAAAAGGCGATCGTTGAACTGAGATTGGAGGTTGCGAACCGCAACTGCCGTGCCATCTGGTGAATTATCATCCACTACAAGAATGGCCACGGCCAAAGGCAGTGAAAATATTTTTTGAATCAGTTCTCCAATATTTTCAACTTCATTGTAGGTGGGAACAATAACTAAATAAGGATTCATTATTTCAAAAGTAACCAGTTCCTCTAAAATAAGAGAGGAATCCCTAATTGATTTTGAGAAACGTGTATTTTTACACTATGTGGCAAATTCGTGAACAAAACTTTGAAAACTGGGTCCTACTCTTGGTCTTTTTCCAGTTTGTATTAATCAGTCAGTTATACCGAATGTATCGAATTGAAGCTTCCTATTTTATACGGCTTTTTGATTTCAACAGTTATTTACGTCTTTTTGGAAAAGACCGAAATTTATCTATTTGGCGACCCTTTCAAATGGGTATCACCCTTTTTTTAGTGCTCACATTTAGTCTTCTCATCACTTTGATATGGAGTCACTATTCTGGTCGTTCTTTGAGGTTGTATTTTTTCTTTCAATGCTTAGGAGTTGTTACTGCTTTGATTTTGATTCGCTATCTGTTACTTTGGTCATTGGCTTGGGTATTTAATTTGAACATGCTTTTCAGACAATTGGTATTCAAAGGTGTTTCGAGTTATGGCTACTTGGCACTCATTGTTTACGGCTTATGTGTGCTTTACTATTTTTCGCCTTGGCAAAACTCTTCTTCACTATTGTGGCTAGGATTAGCTGTACTTGGAGGGGGTAATCTTCTTATTCAAGGAGTTCAATACATTGGTATTGGCAAGGGCAGTGCTTCACAAACTGTATATTTATTTTTGTATATTTGTTGCTTCAAAATTGCCCCTTGGATATGGATATACAGGTGGATAGATACGCCGCTCTGAATTAAATGATTAGCCCATGAAAGTAAAATCAATTTTGGTGTCACAACCAGAGCCGGCTTCCGATAAGTCCCCTTATCAAAAGCTAAAAGACAAACACAAATTGAAGATCGACTTCCGTCCATTTATCCACGTGGAAGGTGTCTCTGCCAAAGACGTACGCCAACAGAAAATTGATTTTTCCAAATTCGATAACATCATATTGACCAGTCGGAATGCGGTAGATCACTTCTTTAGACTCACAGAAGAAATGCGTTATAAAGTGCCCGATAGCACTAAGTATTTTTGTCAATCAGAGGCAGTTGCTTATTATCTTCAAAAATATGTAGTCTATCGAAAGCGAAAAATTTATGTGGGTGAACGCTCTGTAGGAGATCTTGAAAACACTTTCAAAAAATACAATAAAGAGACTTTTTTACTACCTACCTCAGATATTTTAAAGCCTTCTCTTCCCAACTTACTCAATGATATGGGAATCAATTGGACTCGTGCACAACTGTATAAAACCGTTGTTAGTGATCTATCCGATTTACGAGATGTATATTATGATATATTAGTCTTTTTTAGTCCTTCGGGAATTGAGTCGCTTTTTAAAAACTTTCCAGACTTTGAACAGAACGATACCCGTATCGCAGTATATGGAAATTCTACTATTGCCGCAGCCGATCAAGCAAAACTTCGGGTAGATATCAAAGCGCCAACCCCCGAGACTCCGTCTATGACAATGGCTATCGAGAAATATATTAGCGAAACCAGAAAGAGTTAAATTAAAAAAGGGGGAATCAGAGCCGAATAAACCCTTGAATAAGCCAAATCCATCCAACAATTAATACAAGGCCCCCGAGGGGGGTAACAGGGCCAAGAAAGGCAAGCTTCCAATTCCATAATTTACCCACCGTTAATAGAAGAATACTCCCACTGAACAGCAGAGTACCGGCGAATAAGCAATAGAATACGGCACTTGAAATTTGATAGGTGCCTGTTAATGCACCTAAGACCAAAAGGCTCAATCCCTGAAAAGCAAGATATTGTGTGGCTACTGTGTAGCCATAAAAGGAAGTATCGGGGAGCAGCGGGCGAAGTGCATGACTTCCGAAAGCACCTAATACAATACTAAATAATACAAACACACTTCCGACAATCAAATAGCTTTTTTCCATTTATTTTTTAATCCCTAAGCAGTAAATATATTGTATTATGACTAATAACCTACCTTTGCTGCGTAAATAATAAACAAATGGCAACCTTATCAGAGAAAAAAATACAATTGGACGGACTAGATAAAATGATTTTAAAACGTCTTATGACTGATGCCAGAAGTCCAATAAACAGCATTGCTAAAGAGGTGGGGATTTCGGGTACAGCTGTTCACCAGCGACTTAAAAAATTGGAGAATTCTCAATTAATTGCTGGTTCTCAATTATTAATAGACCCTAGAGTACTAGGCTACAAAACCCAAGCCTTTATTGGTATTTATCTGGATCGGGCCATTCGGAATCAAGAAGCTGTTCGGCAATTGGGACAGATTCCAGAGGTGATTGAGTGTCACTATACAACAGGGAATTGGAGCATTTTAATAAAAATAGTATGCAGAGACAACGAGCATTTGATGCAGGTATTGAATTCTAAAGTACAAAAAATAGAAGGCATCTCCCGAACAGAAACCTATATTTCACTGGATCAGCAAATCCATCGGCAAATCCAGCTATAAAACTCAATTACGGCTGTTCCCTGCCACTCTCAGGGCTAAGTAGATGAGTGTGGCTAAAGATCCAATGGCAGCGACAACATAGGTTCTTGCTGCCCACTTCAGTGCATCCTCTGCCCCTACTAATTCGCGTTGAGTAACTATTCGTTTGCGTTTTAACCAAGCCAGTGCACGATTACTGGCATCATACTCTACAGGTAGGGTGATGAAGCTAAAAAGCGTTCCCAAACCAAACATTCCCACGCCAATCATGGCAACGGTTTGACCCAAGGGTAGTGTTTGCATCACTGCCAAGCCACCGAAAATCACCCACATTGAAAGATTGGACGCGACACTCACAGCAGGTACAAGGGTGGACCGCATCTGAAGCCATTCATAACCTGTTGCATGCTGCACTGCATGCCCACATTCGTGCGCTGCTACTGCCGCCGCCGCAGCATTCCTTTGTGAATAGACCCCTTCACTCAAATTGACTGTTTTGGTTTTGGGATTATAATGATCGCTCAGCATCCCTGGAGTAGATACTACTTTCACATCGCGTATGCCATGATCAATTAACATTTGTTCGGCAATTTCTTTTCCAGACATTCCACTTTGCAAAAGTTCACGAGAGTATTTTTTGAATTTCCGTTTCAAGGTACTACTCACCCACATACTAAAACCGGCCGTTGCTAGAATAATAATTAAATACATTTTTTATTTTAAAAATACGATGAAAGTAACAATCTCCATGAATTGTTAACGGTGTTTTAACTTCATTACGATAATCCATAATTGAAAAAGCATGGATACAGCATTGGCTAAAATTATGGCTGGACGTTCCAACAATATCCCATAGGCTAACCAGAGGGTTACCCCGGTAATCAACGCAACATACATGCTTAAAGAAATACCTGAGGTGTCTTTGGTCTTAAATATCTTTATTGCCTGTGGTAAAAAACCAAAAGTAGTCAGAAACGCGGCACATAATCCGAGTAACTCAATTTGAAAATCAGTCATTTAAAAAACAATATTGATTATTTTCCCGGGAACAACAATTACCTTTTTCGGTGATTTGCCTTCCAGATATTTTAGTGTTTGTTCTTCAGCTAAAATTTGTTTCTCTATTGCAGCCCGGTCCAAATCCAAAGGCAAGGTAAAGGTAAATCGCATCTTTCCATTAAATGAAACAGGATATTCTTTTTGTGTTTCTTTTAGGTGCTTTTCCTCATGCTGAGGGTAGGGGACAAATGTAATTGATTCTTCATGGCCCAGGTGCTGCCATAATTCCTCTGAAATGTGAGGTGCAAAAGGAGATAATAATACGGCTAAGGGTTCTAGTATTTTTTTGGAATGGCAGGCAAGGGCATTCAATTCATTCACACAAATCATAAAAGTACTAATACAGGTATTGAAGGAAAATTGCGTAATATCCTGATTGACTTTTTTAATGGCCTGGTGTAGGCTCTTGTAGGCCGCAGCTGTGGGTTCTTCCGCCGTTAATAAGAGTTGTTTTTCATCAAAAAAGAGACGCCATAGTTTTTTTAAAAACGAATGGACGCCAGAGATACCAGCCGTGTTCCAAGGTTTGGCTTGTTCCAAAGGTCCCAAAAACATCTCATACATCCGTAATGTATCGGCACCATAACGATCACAAATTGCGTCAGGATTGACAACATTGTATTTTGATTTTGACATTTTCTCGACCTCTGTTCCTACGATATATTTTCCCGCTTCCAATTCGAAATGGGCTTTTTTGAATTGAGGCTGCCAAGAACGTATTGCTTCCAAATCAAGCTCATAGGAGGTATTAACTAGATTCACGTCTACGCGGATGGGTTCAACTTTATGCTTTCCTATCAAATTTTTTGACAAGTACGTATCACTCCCCGTTTTTCGATATACAAAGGCAGATTCGCCCAATATCATGCCCTGGTTGATGAGTTTTTTGGCGTATTCATCTACGGGTAATATTCCCAAATCAAAAAGAAATTTTTGCCAAAACCGCGAATACAATAGGTGTCCCGTTGCGTGTTCACTTCCACCCAGATACAAATCGACTTGTTGCCAGTAGGCAATGGTTTCTTTGTCGGCGAAAACCCGCTCATTGGAAGCATCCATATAGCGGTAGAAATACCAAGAGCTCCCTGCCCAACCAGGCATGGTATTCAATTCTAAGGGAAAAACTGTTTGGTTATCGATATGCTCGATATTGACGACTTTCCTGTTTTTTTCGTCCCAGCCCCAGTCTTTTGCATTTCCGAGAGGGGGATTCCCTTCTGAAGTAGGGAGGTATTTTTCCACATCGGGTAATTTCAAAGGAAGATCCTGAAGATCCAAGGGATATGGGAGGTCATTTTTATAATAGATCGGGATGGGTTCTCCCCAATACCTTTGGCGTGAAAAAATAGCGTCGCGCAAGCGGTAGGTAATACTGCCCATACCTTTTCCCGATATTTCCAACGCTTCAATTACTTTGGGTAGTGCTTCTGCATAGATCATTCCATTTAAGAAATCGGAATGGCAAAGTGGAATGTTGCCCTTTTCAATGTAGGCCTTTTCTGAGAGGTCTACTCCTTCAAAAATATTGGGAATCGGCAGGTTGAAATGCTTTGCAAAATTATAATCGCGCTGATCGCCACACGGAACTGCCATCACCGCCCCTGTGCCGTAGCCCGCAAGAACATAATCCCCAATCCATATGGGGATACGTTCTTGGGTAAATGGGTGAATTGCGAAGGCCCCGGTAAATACTCCCGAAATTGTTTTGACATCGGCTTGTCGTTCTCGTTCCGAGCGTTGTTTGGTTTTTTCAATATAATCGATCACCACCTGTTGTTGTTCTGGAGTTGTGATTTGTTGAACCAACTCCAATTCGGGAGCCAAGGTCATAAAGCTCACTCCGAAAAGGGTATCGGGTCGGGTGGTGAATACTTCAATTTGTTGGCTGTGTCCTTCAATAGCAAATTGCACATTGGCTCCGGTGGACTTTCCTATCCAGTTACGCTGCATTTCTTTAAGTGGCTCAGGCCAGTCTATAGAATCCAGCCCTTGAAGCAATCGCTCAGCATAAGCGCCAATTCGCATGCTCCACTGCCTCATACTTTTCTTGGTTACAGCATGACCTCCTCGTTCTGAAACCCCGTCTATGATTTCGTCATTGGCTAGGACAGTTCCCAGAGCAGGGCACCAGTTCACTTCTGTTTCTGCCAAATAAGTCAGTCGATACTTGAGCAGCAGTTCTTGTTTTTGCGAATCTGTATACGCCATCCACTCCTGTGCAGAGAACTCGGGTGTATCCATATCACATACGGCAGCTACCCCCGTATTTCCTTTTTTTTCAAAGCCTGCGGTCAACTCGGAAATTGGCTTTGCTTGATCTGATTTTTTACAGTAATAATGATCAAAAAGGAGAAGAAAAATCCATTGAGTCCATTTGTAATAGTCTGGATTAGA
>DQCR01000069.1:0-20194 GCA_003533785.1 Flavobacteriaceae bacterium | reverse complement strand
GTGGTGGCAGGATGCTGACCGGTTTGAATGGCATATTGTTCTGCTGGTAATCCAAAAGAATCATAACCCTGTGGATGCAATACATTATACCCTTTGTGACGGTAATACCGAGATACTATATCACTAGCAATGTATCCTAATGGATGCCCCACATGCAACCCTGCCCCCGAGGGATAAGGAAACATATCCAAGACATAGTATTTTGGTTTGGAGCTGTTATTGTCGGCACGATAGGTTTGGTTCTCGGCCCAATATTTTTGCCATTTAATTTCAATTCCCTTAAAGTCGTAGGTCACACCCAATTTTTTATAGCCCAAAAATACGGTACTGCCCCTGAAAGAAAAAGTTTGAAAGCCTTAAAAGTAATCCGTACTGCTTTGTTTCTTATTTTTACTTTTAAATTCACTCCTTTGCAAAAATCCGCAGAAGATCGTTTTCAAAAACGCCGCCTCAGAAATACTTATTTTTCGGTAGTTGTTAGCATTGCGTTGGTCCTATTCCTGGTTGGCATCCTGGGCGTCCTTTTGATAAATTCCAAAAAGGTGGCCGATCATTTTAAAGAACAGATCGCTTTATCTCTTTATGTCAATGACACTGCTAAAGAAATAGAAGTTCAACAGTTGATCAAAACACTACAATTGAATCCTGCAACTAAGAAAGTGGTTTGGGTCACAAAGGAAGAAGCGGCTGAAATTTACACCAATGAAATTGGTGAAGACTTTATGGAGTTTTTAGGTTACAACCCCTTATTGGCTTCGGTAGATGTGTATTTTAATGCTTCCTATGCGACTCCAATTTTCGTGAAAAATTTAAGTGAATCCCTAGATTACAATTTTGTGAATGAAATCACCTATGATAAACCTTTACTTGAACTTTTGGACACGAATATTCAGAAAATATCCTATTGGTTTTTATTCACTGCCCTTCTGTTTGTGATTGTAGCCATGTTACTAATCAATAGTTCGATACGGCTGTCTATACATTCCAAACGTTTTATTATTAAAACCATGCAATTAGTTGGTGCTCACAAACGGTTTATTCGCCGTCCATTTATTCGAACTCATGTCCAGCTGGGAGCCATAGCATCACTTCTCGCCAGCGCAGGAGTTACCGCCGTAGTTTGGGAGCTTAACAAGCGTTTTCCCGAATTGCAAATTCTGCGTCGTCCTGAAGAGCCGGCGCTTATTCTTGGAATTGTTGTTCTGCTTGGAGTAAGCATTACCTATTTTAGCACCTATTTTGCAACACAACGGTATCTTAATCTAAATACCAATGCCATATATTAACCTTCTTATCCATGGAATCTAGAAAAAAGAAAAACTTCATTTTTGACAAAAAAAACTATCGCCTTCTGGGCCTTGCCTTGGGAATCATTATTTTGGGATTTGTCTTGATGTCGGGAGGAGGAAGTGAAGACCCTTCCGTGTTCAATCCCGAAATTTTCAATTTTCAAAGAATCCGATTGGCTCCAACATTTGTTCTTGTAGGATTTGGAGTTGCCGTATATTCCATTTTTGCACAAACCAAGTCTTAATGGAGTGGTTGTCGGCTTTTATGTTGGGAGTGATTCAAGGACTCACCGAATTCCTTCCCGTTTCATCTAGTGGTCATTTGGAGCTGGCCAAAATTCTACTTGGTGATTCCGTTCCCCAAGAAGGCCTTCTACTCACCTTAGTATTACATACGGCTACTGCTTTGAGTACTCTGATTGTGTTTAGAAAAGACATTTTGGAGATCTTAAAAGGACTCGTTGAATTAAAAATGAATGCTAGTTGGCTCTTTGCAAGCCTAATCGTCATTTCTATGCTTCCTGCTGCCGGCATCGGTTTGTTTTTCGAAGAACAGGTTGCTCTTTTATTTGAAGGGCGCTTGGGCTGGGTTGGTGTGGCCTTAGTGCTCACTGCCGTATTGCTTCGCTTGGCCGACAGTAGCAAAGCCGCAGGAAACTCATTAACTCCCAAAAATGCATTGGTTATAGGCCTCGCCCAAGCTATTGCCATTTTACCCGGTATATCAAGAAGTGGGGCTACGATTGCTACCGCTGTTTTGCTGGGTGTTGAACGTGAAAAAGCAGCTCGATTTTCCTTTCTCATGGTGATTCCATTAATCTTTGGAAGCATGTTCAAAAGCCTACTGGATGTAGATTTTGCTTCTACAGAAGTAGCCTACACTCCTCTTTTTATTGGCTTTATCACTGCATTTTTCACTGGGATACTGGCTTGTCGTTGGATGATTGCTTTGGTTAAAAAAAGTCAACTCACTTATTTTGCAGTGTATTGTTTGGTGGTTGGACTTGTTGCAATGAGTTATGAATTCTTTAGATAAACTAGCTGTTGAAGACTGGCTGGCAGGTCAGCTGCTCTTGGTTGATAAGCCTTTGGAATGGACTTCCTTTCAAGTGGTAAACAAAATTCGTTGGGCACTAAAAAAGAGATGGGGTTTGAAAAAAATTAAAATTGGTCATGCTGGAACTTTAGATCCTTTGGCCTCAGGGCTTCTATTGATTTGTGTAGGTAAATGGACCAAGCGGATTGGTGAATTTCAGGGAATGGATAAAGAATATAGTGGTCAAATTCAATTAGGAGCTACCACACCTTCTTATGATTTAGAAACTGCCATTGACACGACCTACCCTACTGACCATATCTCTCCAGATAAAATTGAAGCGGTCCGAAAAACTTTTCTAGGATCCCAAGAACAATTTCCTCCACTCTTTTCAGCAATCAAAAAAGAAGGTGTCCGATTGTATGAGCATGCCAGAAAAGGGGAAACAGTAGCTGTAGATGCTCGAAAAATTCATATTGACACTTTTGAATTGGATAGCCGTGCGTTTCCTGTGCTTGGCTTTCAAGTACGCTGCAGCAAGGGCACCTACATCCGTTCGTTAGCCTACGATTTGGGGCGGGCTTTGGAATCGGGTGCCCATTTGAAAAGTTTGTGCAGAACCCAGATTGGAAAGTATCGGCTTGATGACGCCTACCCCTTAGATAGGTTGATTAATTTAATCACTCCAAAGACCTAGCTAGAAAGTAGCTTTTTCGTTATTTTTACAAGGATTTTATGAAAGCCATTGACACTCCTATCCATCTTTCACAACTCCAGCGCAGGGGGTTCATCCCCGAGCCTATTCCACCTGAGGTCTCTTTGGTAGATGAAATTCAGCGCTTGAAAAGAGAAAAAAATGCTGTTATTCTCGCCCATTATTATCAGGAAGAAGCCATTCAGGAGTTGTCGGATTATTTGGGTGACAGTCTCTATCTGGCTCAAGCAGCTGAAAAAGTTGAAGCAGAAATGATTGTGTTCGCCGGTGTTCACTTTATGGCAGAAACAGCCAAAATTGTCAATCCGAGCAAAAAAGTACTTTTACCCGATTTAAAGGCAGGGTGTTCTTTGGCCGATTCCTGTCCTCCCCAAGACTTTAAAAAATTTTTATCGCAATACCCAGAAGCTGTCGTTGTGACTTATATCAATTGTTCAGCTGAAATAAAAGCACTCAGTGATATAGTTTGTACTTCAAGCAACGCTGTTCGGGTGATTGAATCCATTCCGAAGGAAACTCCAATTGTATTTGCCCCAGACAAGAATTTGGGAAGATATCTTATCAAAGAGACGGGGCGTGATATGATCTTATGGGACGGAGCATGCCTAGTACACGAGGCCTTTTCTTTCAATAGGATTATCGCTTTAGTTAAAGAATATCCCACTGCTGAGTTTATCGCTCATCCCGAAAGCGAATCCCAAGTATTGGATATTGCACACTATATCGGAAGCACTTCTGGCTTGTTGCAGCATGTTCAAAAGAGCCCGGCAACTATTTTTATTGTAGCCACCGAGGCAGGTATCTTACACGAGATGAAAAAACGATGCCCCGAAAAGACCTTTATTCCTGCTCCGGTGGAAGATGAAACCTGTGCCTGTAGTGAATGCGCTTTTATGAAACTCAACACACTCGAAAAACTATACAACTGCCTGCGGTATGAACTTCCAGAAATTGAACTGGATTCCCAACTGATGGCAGCGGCTAAAGCACCCATTGATCGGATGCTCGCCCTTGGCTAAACTATGACAACAGACATCCTTGTTATCGGTAGTGGTATTTCAGGGCTCACCTATGCCATTAAAATAGCAGAGCACCATCCTGAAATTGAGTTGGTTCTAATTGCCAAAGATGAGCTCTTGGAGACTAATACGCGCTATGCCCAAGGAGGAATTGCAGTAGTTTCTGATTTCAAACAGGATTCTTTCAAAAAACACATAAAAGACACGCTCATTGCTGGCGATGGCATGTGTGAGGCCAGCGTGGTTCAATTCGTTATCGAAGAAGGGCATCAACGATTGAAAGAATTACAAGAATGGGGAACCCAATTTGACACTTTGAAAGAAGAATTGCACCTCACCAAAGAAGGCGGCCATTCGGAAAAACGAATCGTACATTACAAAGATCAAACTGGATTGCAAATCCAAGAAGCCTTGATAAAAAAAATCAAGTCTTTCCCCAATGTGCGGTGTCTGGAAAATCATGTTTTAGTGGATTTAATCACCGATCACCACACCAAAACGAAGAACAAAAAATGTTATGGAGCCTATGTGATTTCCAAAGAGAAAGAAGAGATTATTACCATCGGTAGCAAAGCTACAATCCTAACTACGGGAGGAGCCGGTCAACTCTATTCGCATACCACGAATCCTGCAGGAGCCACAGGAGACGGCCTAGGAGCTGCCTACAGAGCTAAAGTAAAAATCCAAGGCCTGTCCTACGTGCAATTTCATCCTACGGCCCTAGTTCCAAAGATAGATGGAGCTACTTTTTTGATTACAGAAGCGGTGCGGGGAGAAGGGGGCGTTTTGAAAAATAAGCACGGAAAAGCCTTTATGGCTACTTATGATTTGAGAGCGGATTTGGCCCCTCGTGATATAGTTGCTAGAGCCATTGCTCAAGAAATGCAGAACACACACGCCACATCCATAGCTCTTGATTGCAGTAAAATTGGCAAAAAACAATTTAAAGAACATTTCCCAACTATCTATCAAAACTGCCATCAATTGGGAATTCAAGTCCCCGAACAGTCCATTCCTGTTGCGCCTGCCGCGCATTATTTTTGTGGAGGAATCGCTGTCAATGAATACAGCCGAAGTGAACTTGACGGACTCTATGCGATTGGAGAATGCAGCTACACAGGGTTGCACGGAGCCAATCGCTTGGCATCGAACTCCCTTCTGGAATCACTTGTATTTGCACATCGTGCCGCCCTAGATAGTAAAACATATATAAGTGAGGAGGCTTTGTCGGATGAGTTTTACGAAAATCTCCCGGTATGGAAAGGGAATTTGGAGATCGCAGTAGAAAAAATGGAACAGATCTCCGATTTGAAACTCAGACTACGACAAGTAATGACAGAGTATGCCGGCATTTTCAAGTCCATAGAGGGATTGGAGCAGGCGGAAACAAAATTGGGAGTTATCTATCAAGAAAGTCAATCTTTGTATCAAAAATTGAAATTGACGCCTCAATTTTGTGAATTGAGAAATATGGTTAGTGTTGCGTATATTTTGATCAAGCAATCCCAGCAAATCAAAAGCAATCAAGGGACTTTTTATAATGCTGACTATGCCTAGAAGTTTTCAAGATCAATATAAAGAACCCCTAAAAAGATTAATTCAATCTGCCTTACAGGAAGACATAGGTGATGCTGATCATTCTGCTTTGGCCTGCTTATCTTCTGCAAAGAAACATCGCGCTCAATTATTGGTAAAAGAGGATTGTGTGATTGCTGGTGTGGAGATGGCTTCCATGATTTTTAAAGAATTCGATCCATCCTTGACTATGATGACCATGATATCCGATGGAACAAAGGTAGAAAAGGAAAGTATAGTCTTTGAGGTAGAAGGATCGTCTCAGTCCCTCTTGGCTACCGAACGATTGGTTTTAAATTGCCTGCAGCGCATGAGCGGAATTGCAAGTCTAACCAAGGATTTATCTCAACTGATTGGACATACTTCTTGTCAATTATTGGATACCCGTAAAACAACACCAAACTTTCGCCACGCCGAAAAATGGGCCGTTCAAATAGGAGGTGGTGTAAATCATAGAATGGGCTTGTATGATGCCATCATGATCAAAGACAATCACATTGATTACAATGGCTCTTTAGAAACAACACTCGAAAAAGTCCGAATCTATTTGGATGCCTTAGAACATCCACTCGCTGTGATTGTAGAGACCCGCAGCTTGCAAGAAGTTACAACCTGTCTACAATACCCGTGGATCAATCGTTTGCTTTTGGATAATATGAATCCAGAAAAACTAAAAGAAGCGTTGCATATCAACGCGGGGCAATTTCCTACAGAAGCTTCTGGAAATATTACGAAAGAAACTATTGTAGCCATTGCCGAAACAGGGGTAGATTATGTTTCACTGGGAGCACTGACTCATTCTGCTCAAAATATTGATTTAAGTCTGAAAGCCACAAGTTGAGCCCATACTACCATTTCAAGAATCCCTCTCGATTTCTTATATTTGTTGGAACCTAAAGGGCTATGAAATACAAACGAATTTTATTGAAAGTGAGCGGGGAATCATTGATGGGATCCCGAACTTCAGGCATTGACCCACAGCGGCTCGATGACTATGCTAATGACATAAAAGCCCTACACGAGTTGGGAATCGAACTTGCCATTGTCATTGGTGGTGGAAATATTTTTAGAGGGATTTCAGGCGCTAGCAAAGGAATGGATCGGGTCCAGGGCGACTATATGGGCATGCTGGCTACGGTCATCAACGGCTTGGCGCTTCAAAGTGCCTTAGAAGACAACGGGGTACCTACGCGCTTGCAAACCGCTATCAAAATCGAAGCCATCGCCGAACCCTTTATTAAAAGAAAAGCGACCCGGCATCTTGAAAAAGGGCGCGTTGTTATTTTTGGATCCGGTACTGGAAACCCCTACTTTACCACAGACTCTGCGGCGGTTCTTCGTGCCATAGAAATCAATGCTGATGTAATTTTGAAAGGAACACGGGTAGATGGAATCTATAACGAAGACCCTGAAAAAAATAAAGAAGCCATCAAGTTTGATACTCTGTCTTTTGATGATGTTCTTAAAAAAGGGCTTAAAGTAATGGACACAACAGCCTTTACACTCAGCCAAGAAAATGAGTTACCAATTATCGTTTTTGACATGAATAATCGGGGTAATCTCAAAAAAATTGCTTTGGGAGAAAATATTGGAACACGCGTGTATTTGTAAATCCATTGTATGAACGAAGAATTAGACTTTATTGTAGCTGGCGCTAAAGAAAAAATGGAACAATCCTTAACTCATTTGGAAAAAGAGTTATTGAATATCCGGGCGGGTAAAGCCAACCCCGTCATGCTTTCAACGGTGACTATTGATTATTATGGTACGATGACTCCTTTGAGTCAGGTAGCCAATATTAATACTCCAGATGCAAGAACCCTAAGCGTACAACCTTGGGAAAAAAGCTTATTAGCAGACGTTGAAAAAGCCATACTTATTGCCAATTTAGGGTTTACCCCCATGAATAACGGTGAATCCGTCATCATATCAATTCCTCCTTTGACGGAAGAGCGACGAAAAGAATTGGTGAAACTCGCCAAATCAGAGACCGAAAATACCAAAATAAGTATTCGAGGTTTTCGAAAAGAGGCCAACCAAGAGGTGAAAAAATCAGAGGCTATTGAAGACCTCCAAAAAAACTATGAGCAAGATATCCAAGAACTTACAGATCGCTTTATTAAAGATGTAGACCTTATCTTTCAAAACAAAGAAAAAGAAATCCTAACCGTTTAGTTTCCTTTCAAAAGGCTTCCCCCTATTTATGATAAAAAAAAGGCAGTTTAATTTTTGGGAGGCCATGGCGCGACTCATTCTTAGAAACCGAATTCTAATTTTATTTGGAATTCTCGGTGTAACTCTTTTTTGGTCTACCCAGTGGCAGTATATGCAATTCACTTACACTGAAGCCAATCTCCTACCCGACAAGCACCCCGAAAATCTTCGATATCAAAAATTTTTAGAAACCTTTGGCGAGGAAGGCAACCTGGTTGTCATTGCCCTTAAGGATACAGCTTTCTTTAACTCAACTAATCTTAAAGCTTGGAAATCCCTCAATGAGAAACTAACCCGCTACCCAGAAGTTGAAAGTGTTCTCTCAGTGGAGAACCTCAAAGGGCTTAAAAAAAATACACGAGAAGAACGATTTGATTTGGTACCTCTTTTGGACTCTATTGTTGAAGACCAAGCCATTCTAGATCAATACAAGCAAACGCTTTTCCTAGAACTACCCTTCTACAAAGACCTGCTTTATAATACCGAGACTGGAACCGTTCGATCACTGGTGTATATGAAGAAAGAACTGGTGAATTCAGCAGCCCGAAAGGATTTCATCTTTGATGATCTCATCCCAGAAATAACTGCTTTTGAAAAGACCTATCAAACAGATTTACGGGTTTCTGGAATGCCCTACGTACGGACCCTCAACTCTCAGAATATCGTGGATGAAATCGGTATTTTTGTCCTTTTTGCTACCCTGCTGACTTCGCTAATCTTTTTTCTCTTTTTCCGCTCTTTCCGTGCCACATTTATTTCCCTTCTAGTAGTATTGATTGGTGTTATGTGGGCCTTTGGTGTCTTGGGGTTTTTGGGGTACGAAATTACAGTTCTTACGGCGCTAATTCCTCCTCTGATTATCGTAATTGGAGTTCCAAACTGTATTTTCTTGATCAACAAATACCAGCTTGAAGTTGCTAAACACGGAAATAAAATCAAATCCTTACAGCGGGTCATAACCAAAATTGGAAACGCAACCCTGATGACCAACCTTACTACAGCATCAGGTTTTGCCACCTTCATTCTAACCAACAGTAAAATTCTGAAAGAATTTGGTATTGTGGCCTCTCTCAATATCGTCGGGATATTTTTGCTTTCGTTGTTTATGATTCCTATCATTTATAGTTTTCTTCCATCTCCCAACTCAAAACACTTGAAGCACTTAAAAAACAAGTGGATCGAAGGAATTGTCAGACAAATGGAAACCATAGTAAAAAATAAGAAAATTGGCGTCTATATTATTTCAGTAATCAGTCTGGCACTCGGAATCATCGGTATATACCAAATCAAAATTTCGGGCAGTCTTATTGAGGACATGCCCAAAAAAGCGGCCTTTTTTGATGATATTATTTTCTTTGAAAAAGAGTTCAAAGGAATCGTCCCCTTAGAAATTCGATTCGATACCAAACGGCAAAAAGGAGCCTACAGTTTGTCTACCCTTCGACGAATTAATCGCTTACATGAGACAATAGATGATATTCCCGAATTGTCAACTCCCGTTTCTATTGTGAACGCTTATAAATATGCTAAACAAGCCTATTACAATGGCAATGTAAATTACTACCAGTTACCCACAACTCAGGAAAACAGATTTATTTTACCCTATATCAACAATGTATCGGCTAATGGTGATCTTTTGGCTAATTATGTAGATTCTACGGGGCAATATGCTCGGCTTACAACTTTTATGCAGGACGTTCCAACTGATCGGATGGAACAAATAGAAGCCGATTTGATAAAAGCCATTCAAAAGATTTTCCCTGAAAAACGATATACCGTGGAATTGACTGGAAAATCTTTACTCTTTTTAAAGGGGACGCATTATCTGATCAAAAATTTATTTTTATCACTATTGTTGGCGATTATTCTCATTGCCCTTTTCATGGCTTATATGTTTCGTTCCCTAAAAATGATTGTTGTTTCACTAATTCCAAACCTATTACCTTTAATCATTACCGCTGGGGTGATGGGATTTACGGGAATTCCCCTGAAACCGTCTACTATCTTAGTCTTTAGCATTGCCTTTGGAATTTCTGTAGATGACACAATCCACTTCCTGGCCAAATACCGTCAGGAACTCATCGAATCCAATTGGAAAATCAAGCGGTCAGTTTACGCAGCTTTAAAAGAAACAGGAATCAGTATGTTTTACACTTCAGTAGTACTCTTTTTTGGATTCATTGTCTTTATGAGCTCCAACTTTGGAGGCACCCGAGCTTTGGGAGGACTGGTTGCTGTTACACTTCTTTTTGCGATGCTGGCAAACCTTATTTTACTTCCTTCCCTGTTGATTTCCTTAGAAGACAGCTTCAGTAACGAAAAAGTTTTAAAAGAGCCTAAAATCAAAATAGTAGAGGAAAAACAAGAAAGATGAATGCTCGAGTAGCTATGGAAATAACTTTATCTTTGCTGCAAAATTTCAAGAAATGGTAAAAATCGATGCCCTGTTTAAGGACACGAGTTGGATCGGTCAAAAAGTGATAGTCAAAGGTTGGGTTCGTACTTTTAGAGCCAACCGCTTTATTGCTTTGAATGATGGATCCAGCCTGCAAAGCCTGCAGTGCGTTGTTGATTTTGAAACCCTAGAAGAAAATCTCCTTAAAAAAATAAATACTGGAGCTGCTGTAGCTATCAATGGTAAATTGGTCGAAAGCCAAGGAAAAGGACAATCGGTTGAAATACAAGTAGAAGAATTAATGGTTCTTGGGGAAGCCGACCCTGATCAGTATCCGATACAGCCCAAAAAACACAGTTTTGAATTCCTTCGAGAACAAGCTCATCTTCGGGTGCGAACCAATACTTTTGGTGCGGTCATGCGAGTTCGCTCCGCCCTTGCATTCGCCGTTCATCAGTTTTTTAGAACAGAAGGATTTTATTATGTCAATACTCCTATAATTACGGGAAGTGATGCAGAGGGTGCAGGAGAGATGTTTCGGGTCACAACCCTTCCCGCTCAACAACCCCCAACTACGGCAGAGGGAAATGTCGATTATAAAGAAGACTTTTTTGGGAAGGAAACCAATCTCACGGTCTCAGGACAATTAGAAGCAGAAACCTTTGCCCTTGGCTTGGGGAATGTCTACACCTTTGGCCCTACTTTTAGAGCTGAAAATTCAAATACGACTCGCCATTTGGCTGAATTTTGGATGATTGAACCCGAAATGGCTTTCTATGATCTCAACGACAATATGGATCTGGCAGAAGTTTTTATTAAATATGTATTGCAATACCTTCTCGAGCATTGCGACTCCGATTTACAGTTTCTCAACCAACGCCTAGAACAAGAAGAAAAAACGAAACCCCAGGCCGAAAGAAGTGAAATGGGACTGGTTGAAAAAATTCAATTTGTAGTTTCCAACAAGTTTCAGCGAACTAGCTACACCGAAGCTATTGAAATATTAAAGAATTCCAAGCCCAATAAAAAAAAGAAATTCAAGTTTCCTGTAGAGGAATGGGGTATAGACCTTCAAAGCGAACACGAACGTTATTTGGTAGAAAAGCATTATAAGTGTCCCGTTATTCTTTTTGATTATCCTGCGAAAATCAAAGCGTTCTATATGCGCTTGAACGATGACCAGAAAACAGTTCGAGCCATGGATATTCTTTTTCCAGGTATTGGAGAGATGGTGGGAGGTTCTCAAAGAGAAGAGCGATTATCCGTGCTTGAAGAACGGATGGCGAAGCAAGGAATTGATCCCGAAGAACTAGATTGGTATTTGGACCTGCGACGCTTTGGAACGGCGCCTCATTCTGGTTTTGGACTTGGTTTTGAGCGACTCGTTCAGTTCAGTACAGGTATGGGAAACATTCGTGATGTTATTCCTTTTCCTCGTACTCCACAGAATGCGTCATTCTAACCCCCAAGGATTATTTAGGCAATTTGTATCTTTGAAATAGCATAACAGCTATGATCAAACAACAGCTCCAATTAAAACTTTCGCAAAAGTTATCTCCCCAGCAGATTCAACTAATGAAGTTGATACAGTTGTCTACACAAGAATTGGAGCAAAAGATTCAGTCAGAAATAGGAGAAAATCCTGCCTTAGAAAACGGAAAAGAAATCACTAATGCGGAAAGTGATTCCGATGCCTATGAAGAGAATCAAACTATAGACGCTCAAGATATTGATATTGACAGCTACCTAAGTGACGATGATATTCCTGCCTACCGAACACAAGTATCAAATTACAGCGCGGATCAAGAAGAAAAAAATATTCCTGTGTCGGGTGGTATTAGCTTTCATCAAATGCTGAGCAGTCAGTTGCAAAACCTAATACTCAATGAACAAGAAGAGGAAATCGCCACCTTTTTGGTGGGGAGTATAGACGAGAGCGGTTACATCCGAAGAAGTGTGGACGAAATTATCGATGATTTGGCCTTCACTCAAAATATATTCATTGAGCAAGAAACCCTTTTACGAGTACTGAAAAAAGTACAGGGGTTAGACCCTCCGGGTGTTGGCGCCAGGTCGCTGCAAGAGTGCTTGCAACTTCAATTAGAACGAAAACAAAACCCCAGTAAAGCTGTCATACTAGCGCTTAATATTATCACTAAAGCTTTTAATGAATTCTCCAAAAAACACTATCAAAAGTTGATGGATAAGTTTGGAGTGGATGAGGAAAAACTTAAAGAAGTTTTTGAAATAGTCTCTAAGTTGAATCCTAAACCGGGTGGTGCTCTGGCCAATACATCTCAAAATACTCACATTGTGCCTGATTTTATTATGACTATAGAAAATGGTCAGGTACATGTCGAGCTTAATCGTCGTAATGCCCCGGAGCTGCGCGTCTCAAATTCCTACAAAGAAATGTTTGCGGGATATAAACAGGCTCCTGAAAAAAATAAATCACAAGAAGAAGCCGTGCTTTTTATTAAGCAAAAATTGGACGCTGCTAAATGGTTTATTGAAGCTATTGAACAGCGATACAATACCTTACTAATGACCATCAATTCGATTGTCGAACACCAGAAAGCGTATTTTTTAAGCGGAGATGAAAAAAATCTCAAACCCATGATCTTAAAAGACATTGCTGATAAAATCAATATGGACATATCCACAATATCTAGGGTAGCGAACAGTAAATACATCGACACCCCATATGGCACCAAACTGCTAAAAAGCTTCTTTTCTGAGGGGATGAAAAATGAGGAAGGGGAAGATGTTTCAACAATTGAGATAAAAAAAATATTAGAGCAATTGATAGAATCCGAAGATAAAAAAAGTCCACTTACAGATAGCGCACTTTCGAAACTACTTAAGGAGAAAGGATATCCAGTTGCTCGAAGAACCGTTGCCAAATACCGCGAACAACTGGAATTTCCAGTCGCTCGGCTCCGAAAACAAATCTAGAAAATATAAAAAATCAGACCCAACGATAGGAGTCGTAGAGAATCTGTTGTTGGCATTGCCGTTTTTTTGTACAACGGAGTCAATGCGTAGGCCACTTGAAGATTCCAAGTATTGTAGCCCAGAGAAATATAGGTTGTCGGGCTCCAGGTCCGAATCAGACTCTGATATAGCTCGTTTGAGGTCCAATTTCGATGCCACTTTAACCCTGTGTAGACTCTCCAAAAAGCGTATTTATCCAACGTGGAAGAGCGCCAACGAATTTCAATCGGAAAACTCAGACTTTGAAACTTAAATATCTGTTGTGCCTCATCATAACTATATATAACTTCTGTAGCATCCACATTCCATTGTATATTATTTCGTAGACTATTGCGTTCATATCCCAATCCTAAACCAACCGCCCATCTGCCTGAACTATGAATAGGGAAATCACGTATGACTCCCAATTGGAATTGACTTGACAGCCCTTCTTGTTGGAAATTCTCCGAATTACTTTGATTCACTAAGTAATTCAACCCTACATAGAGTTGATCTTCTCGGTAGAACGAATTCTGTTCAGCGTTTTGCGCCCATATTCCCAATGAAATCCCCAAGAATAAAATAAACCAAGGCCAACGGAAATGATACATGGAAGTAAGGTAAAAAAAAATGCCTCGATTATGAGGCATTTTATGAGTATTGAAAAGAGTTTAATTGATGTTTTGTCGATAATCTCCTACACGAGTAGTATAGTTGATTTTCAACGCATTTACTTTACGTAGCTCCTGCTTGATATCACTTACAAGTCCCATTTTGGTTTCCCCATCAACCTTGAGCGCTGTGGTCAAAACGTTTTGTAATTCTTGTCTTTTGGAAGCACGTTCGGCTAAAATAAAAGCACCTACTTCTTCCACAGTAGCAAATTTGTCGTTTAATTGTATTCGCGCGGCAGCTCCATATTTATCGATATAGCGGCTGGAGGGTTTTCCCGCATAGATATACATGATACGATCTTTCTTATCCAGTTTTTGAATCTGGTCCGCAGCAGGTAATGTATTTGCTACCATTAAGGTGCTGTCACGCATTACGGTTGCAACCATAAAAAAGAACAGCAACATAAATACAATATCAGGAAGAGAAGCCGTTGAAATGGCTGGCAATTCTCCACTTTTTTTCTTTTTGAACTTTGACATAGAATTTAGTTTTTGTTGGGTTCAGCCTCGGATAATTTTTGAGGAAACAATACCTTCACTTCATCCAACTTGGGCTTTAACAAAGCTTTCGTATCCAACGAAGTACGGGGGTCGTTGTAGGTTTTGTTCGCCTCTACAAATGTCGTTCCCATCATGGGATTCAGGCGTTGAAATTCTCTGTCCCGTAACTCATTGTATGCGGCTACCAATTCGTTTTGAACGGCGACGTATACTTTGTATGACGTTTCTCTATCATTTTTTAATGAAATGATTGCTTTATCTGGATTATCAGAGGATGAAGGGTCTCTTTTACCTTGACAAAAATCGCAGGCTTCTTCACCTTGTCCTCCACCATTATCCAAGAATTTTACAGCCAATTGACGTAAATCTTGAATTTCTGTGGGTTCTTCTTCAACCAACAGTTGATTGTACTTATTCACCACCACGGTAAATATATTCCGTTGTCGAATGATGATATCTTCTTGTTCTTGCTCATCCATGGGAGGTAACTTCCGATTGAGGCCGCTATCGGTCTCAATAGTTGTAGTAACCAAGAAGAAAATAAGCAATAGGAATGCAATATCCGCCATGGAACCTGCATTCACTTCTGGTGCAGCTCTTTTTGCCATACAGCTTTATCTTTTAAGGATTCGTTGCACTCCCGAAAGCCCCATGGCTGCAATAGCAACAAGTGCTAGGATGTAAAAGATGCGTAACCCTGCTCCTACCCAGCGTGATCCGCTAGCGGACAGGACTTCTCCATCTTTTAAAGGGGTTTCAACTCCGGTGGACAATCCAAAACCGATGGCAACAACCAAGGCGAACAATCCAATAGAAATGAGTGCTTTTTTTAATTTATTACTGTCAGAGGTTAAGCCAAACAAGGAGAAAATTAAAGTAATAACTACGGCAATACCTAAAATAAATAAGGCCAAGTTCACTAATGCAGACACAGAACCGTAATCACCCATACTGGCTGCCATTTTAATTTCTTCATCGCCAAGACTAATGATTCTAAAGAGGAAAATGATTCCCAAAACCCCAAGAATACCACTGACTATTTTAATTATATTTTGCGTGTTCATTGTCAATAAATTTAGGTCTGACTTATTTTTTGTGTGCGACCAAAATATCGATCAATGTGATGGAAGCATCTTCCATATCGTTCACAATACTATCGATTTTAGCTACTATATAATTGTAAAATACTTGTAGAATAATTGCTACAATAAGACCGAATACAGTAGTTAAAAGAGCTACTTTAATTCCTCCGGCTACCAATGAAGGCTGCATATCTCCAGCGGCTTCAATTTTATCAAAGGCTTGGATCATCCCGATTACGGTTCCCATGAAACCTAACATGGGGGCTAGAGCAATGAATAAGGAAATCCAAGATACGTTCTTTTCGAGCTGTCCCATCTGAACACCTCCGTAAGCTACTACTGCTTTTTCAGCATTTTCAACACCTTCATCAACACGGTCCAATCCTTGGTAGAAGATCGATGCAACGGGGCCTTTTGTATTACGGCATAATTCTTTGGCCGCATCTACGCCTCCGGAAGCCAGGGCTTCTTCTACACCAGCGGTGAGTTTTGAAGTATTGGTGGTAGATAGATTTAAGTAGATGATACGCTCAATGGCTATGGCTAGCCCAAGAATCAAACAAATCAATACGATTCCCATGAATCCAGGTCCCCCCTCGATAAAACGCTTTTTCAACTCTTGGGTGAAAGATGCAGATTCGGCAGGCATTTCTTCTGCGGTTTGGTCCGCGTCATCCATGGCTGCATCATCGGCTGCATCTTGAACAGCTGCTACTGTATTTACATCCTCAGCTGTTGTGTTTGCATAAGTTGTAAAAGTGGTCGTTAGAATCCCCATTAATACGAGGGTTGTCAATACTCTTTTCATTGGTTAAGAATTTATCTGTTTTAAAAAGTTTCTAAAGTTAAAAAAAAATCGATACGAAAGAACGATTATTTAGCACAGAGTGGGGTTTTGAATTATTTTAACAATTCATATTCCGCTAGTCTTGTTGTGCTAAACAAATATAAAATTATCAATTAAAGTTGGAGTGAAAAGATGAAAAAAAACCAGACTTATTTTGGTTCTTTATTCTCTTCGCCTAAGTGGATCAATAAAACGTATCCTCTTTAGTCCTATAGAATAAAGGTGATGTTGTTAAATAAAAAAGCCCCTCATAAAGATTGAGGGGCTTTTTTATTTTAAAGAAAGGTTATTTGAATGTGTATCTAACTCCAAGTTGTGCTACCCATCTTGATCCAATAGTATTGTTTGTATTTACTCTGAGGTCGTCAGAACCTGATCTCCAACTAAATTGTGGATCTGGACCCCCTTGCTCAATAACTAATGGTGTTGTTAAAGAAGGAATAAAGAATTTTCTTCCCCAATTTTTATTTACCAGGTTTGAAAAATTAAATATATCCATCGTAATCTGAAGGGTATTTTTTTGAATCTTAATGTCCTGTGCGATTCTTAAATCAACAATATCACTCCAAGGGCCAAACAGCGCATTTTTTTCGGCGTATTGTCCACGACGTCCACTTAGGTAGTCATTACTTTCAATAAACGAATTTAGAGCTGACCAATTGGACGAATCTTCTAAATTAATTTCAGATGCATCTCTAGGGATGTACATAAGGGCTCTATTTGTTCTTGAATCGTCATTTGCAAGCCTTCCATTGTAGACATAACTATAGGGAACACCTTGTCTTCCTTCATAAAATAAGCCAAAAGAAGTTTTAAGGTTGTCATTCCATTCGTAATTATATGAAATAGAAGAAATGACTCGATGCCCTTGTGCAAAACGAGAACGTTCTACCGGCAGTTGAGAATTTCTCCCATTCACGTGAACTTGACCTCTCCAATTTGAGGAGTTTTGTGATGAGGTTTGCTCATATATTGCAAAAGAATCTCCATAGGAATATGTGGCAGAAAAATCTATTCCGTTATCAAATTTCTTGCTAGCGGACAATCCCAAATTATAAGAATACCCTTTATCGGTATTGTAAACCAAGATCATTCGATCATAAGTGTTATCCAAGGCTTCTCTTCTGTTGTAGTAAGGTCTGTTATCAGCACCATTTAGCAGGCCAATTGGCCCTCCGACATGGAGACCTTCATAGGCAAAGTCTTGAATTACATCATTAAATAGGCCGTCAAATGAAATCTTCCAGCCATCATTGAATACTTTGTCAAACCCTAAGGCAATTTTAAGTCTTTGGGGCATTTTGAAGTCTTTTGAATATAGGTCGATTTGACCGCTTAAACCCCCTGTTCCAGCGGCAACTCTTTGCGGTTGGTTTGTAACATCTGGCTCAAAACTGATTCCTCCAAAATAGGCGTCACCTCCAACAGTAGTTCCTGTATTATTGTAACTTCCAGCATACCATACCATCGGCATTCTTGATAAGAATACACCTATACCTCCTCGAAGCACATTTCGTTTATCTCCGTTAATATCCCAATTGAATCCAAATCTTGGTGAAAAATATACTTGTGTGTCTATAGATTCGCCCACAATAGCACCCTGTAGGTCTTTGCCAGCGGCCTCTAGTAATGGAATTGTTCTCGTGTTAAAATCAGTATTGGTTGGACGATCGCTAAAAATTGGTATATCAAATCGTAATCCTGCAGTAACTTTAAAGTTTGTGCTAACCTGATAATCGTCCTGTAGGTAAAACCCAATTTGAGCGTAATCGGTAACCGCTGCACTTTCAATAGCATCATCACCAAGTGAAGAAGTTAACAGAGAGTAGGATCTGAACATATTGTCTAATTCACTGGGGTCATTGTTCAGAAAACCTTCTGGAGAATTATAAAAATAATCTCCATAATTCTGTCTAATAAAGAGATTCGTAGAAGAGTAAAACTCATTATGTGTACCAATTGTAAGGGTGTGTTTCCCTTTATAGAGTTCGAGATTATTTGTTATTGTAAATACATCCTGATCAAGTAAGTTTGAGGTTGAAAATGGTTCAGAACCAAATTCAATTCGTCCAGCACCATCTTGAATTCGTACTCGAGGGAATCTAACATTATCATCATTCAACGGATCTCTATCATCTCTGGTTGTGTTTAATGATACAACTAGACTATTATTTAGTTTACTAGTTTGATGTGTCCAATTTAAAGAAAGGTTGGTATTCTTACTTACAAATGCTTCAGATCCTTGAAGGAATCTAGCATTAAAATCATTGGAAGTTCTGGCTTCAATATTATTTGCCTCAGTGTATCTAAATGTTAAAGAAAGATTGTCTTTCTCACTCGCGTTAAGATCAAGTCTCACATTGAGTTTATCACTTTCTAATAGGGTTGAATTAGGAGACAATGTGCCTGGATTATAGCCATATGTATTTTGAATTTGCTGACCAAAACCACTAATTGCAGATCCTAAGTCTCCTGCGTAATTAGCAGAATTCCAAGGATTAGGGGTCTCATCATCTTGTCTTTCGTAATTGATAAAATAAAACAGTTTATTTTCTGTTATGGCTCCACCAAGTCTTATCCCATAGAGATTATTTGAAAATTCAGGTAGTTTTTCATTTAAATCCCATGAGTCTTTCCCTGCTAAGTTTTCGTTCTTCAAATAGTAATATGCAGACGCTTCAAAATTGTTTGTGCCTGATCGAGAAACAGCGTTAATTGCACCCCCAACAAAACCTCCAACTTTGACGTCAAAGGGAGAAACTTGAACTTGAAATGACTCCACTGCATCAAGAGAAATTGGATTTACTCCTGTTTGCCCTCCATTTGTTCCTGAACCTGCCAATCCAAAAATATCATTGTTTACAGCTCCATCAATGTAGATAGTGTTGTATCTGTTATTTTGACCTGCAATTGATATTGTAAAACCATCATTTCCTTCCTCAATTTGCGCAAATGGTGAATTTCTGACAAACTCTCCTATAGATCTTGAAGCCTGTGGTAGAGCGTCAATTTTCTCTCTGTTTATGTAAGTTTCGTTTCCAGTCCTGTCTGAATTGTAATCTTGAGCAAGAATAACAACTTCATCCAGCTCAGTCAAAACAGAACTTAAGGTTGGATTGAATCTTTCGGTTTGACCTAATTGTAAATAAATATTGTCCTGTGAAAAGTTTTCAAAGCCGGTGTAAGTAATTTCGATTTTGTAGGGCCCACCTGGTTTAAGTCCAGAGATTCTGTAATATCCTTCTTGATCAGTTATAACTCCATATACAACTCCAGTATTGATGCTTGTAACGACAACATTTGATCCCAATAGAGGGGTTCCTGTATCATCAACAACACGTCCACCAATGGCTGATGATGTGGTTCCTTGTGCGAATGTTGTTAGGAAGCACATGATCAAAATCGTACTAAATAATATTTTTTTCATTTTTTTTATGTTTGTTTCCACAAAATTCAATAATTATAGAAGCTGTCGTGTTATCCTGACCTTAACAAATAAATATTCTAACATCTTCTTAGTATTAGAACTTTAATGTTAAAGTTAACTTACATGTTAACCGAGGATAGGATGACTTTGCGTTTGATGGGATTATTGTTAAACAATTTGATTTGAATGCAAATCACTAAATAATTAAGCCTGTAATTGATAAAGATTGTCCGTTCGGCCAAAACATTATTTTAAAGAAAACAGCAAATGAGATAAGGGAGAATCATAGGTATTTAAGTTTTACAAACATTTATTTGGAAGCACTTCAACAACAGATGAACTTAGCATTGATTAAGATGCTTGAGATACTTTAATTGATATTGGGTATTTTATATGTTTACTTGTCTTTTCCCCAATTTACACGACTTTAATTTCCAAGTTTTCGAT
>DQCR01000050.1 GCA_003533785.1 Flavobacteriaceae bacterium | reverse complement strand
AATTTTTTAGTGTGCTTGCGAAGAACCGTTCAAGTTGAAGTATAATTCTGGGCTGGGATAGACAATTAAGAATGAACTCTAATTCCAAGATTAATTAGATACAGTTTTACACATCGTAATTAATTTGTTGTAAAGGCTTTTATGGCTTTATTTGGTTCAATGATGGTATAACCTTCCCAAAACTTAGGGTCGTAAGAATTGCGTTTAGCGGTTTTAAAAACTTTGGTTTCTTTGAAGTTTTCAAAAACTTCTTGTGAGATTGATTCACCTTTAAAGACCACTAAAGTTACAATGCTCTTTTGATCGAGTTTAAAGTGCACTTCTCCATTTAATTCATTTTGTTTTCTACGTCCTTTTACAAACTTATTCTTCTCCACAATTTTCACAGGGCGATCGATCCCCGTTTTAAATTTTGTTTCAACCCTTATAAACTCAAGTTGATAACGATCCTTATTAAACGAGGAAAACTTGAGCTTAACGCTTCTTCCATAGGCAGAAAATGATAGCCCCATGAATGAAAAATCTCGAAGGTTTTTCACGTTATCGTATTCGAGTTGAATCAAACTGAAGCGGTCGGCATCCACAAACATATTACCTTGGTATTTTGCTCTATTGCTATTTGGAGTGAAGCGAATATGATAGACCGGTAAATCTTCTCGATAAGTGAAATTGACTAACTCATATTTGTACAAATGACTTTTTACGAGCACATCAATATCAAAGTTATCTCGCTTGAATAGAGAAGTGAAAATTTTCGTCAATTGGCTTTTACGTCCCTTATAAAATTCTTCTTTTTGCTCTTGCTCTGCTTTTCTTTTTTTCCTCTGTTTATTTTCAGGTAAACTGAGGGTATCCAATTCCTTTTCAATTACTTCATCACGATCTACTTTTGTGCTAAAAACACCTGATTTGAATTTGAAATATGAGTTTTCTTTTACACTTTTATCTAAAATGGAAGTGATCTTTTCTTCGATTTGTTCATAGCCTTTTGCATTTAAAGTGTCGGCTAACTCGACTGCGCGAAGCAGATGAAGCTTTTGCTGTTCTTCTGACCAATCACCGGCCAACTCACCTAAGGATTCTGAGTGCCAGGTATCTTTTTCAGGAATTGTTCGAAAGAGTGAATCCCAAAAGCTTTGTTTGAACTCATTGATACTTGATTTTTTAATTATCATATCGCGCTTTATCCAACTTTGAGAGTAAGATTCCCGAAGAAAGAATGTCTTTTTTATAAGAGTTAAATCATACTTTTGAGTAACATTATCGCGAGCTCTCTTCACGATCTCTTCAGCACTCAATTTCTGGTGTGAGAGGATGATCTCATTGAGTTTTATTTCCTTTGGCGTGAGGTATAGTAGTGAGTCCTGGAGTTGCTCAAAACTTATTGCCAAGTCTTTGTACCCAATGCACGAGATAAATAGCGAATCGGTGGGAGTAAAAAATCTACTTCTAATTATACGGAAATATCCTTCTTCATTGCTGATAGTGTTCTCTCCAAAATTGCTCAATACTGTTGCAAAAGGAATGATTTCTTTGCTGAGGCTATCCAATAACTGTCCTTGAAACACTTGTCCTTTCGCACCAAAGAAACACCCCAGAAAAAATAGACAAAGTTTAATCTTTTTCACTCTATAAAGATAAAGAATCCTTAATGTTTAAGTTGATAATGGATTTCACAATTACTACTTTGATAAAACAGGACCAAAAGCACAAAAATAAAGCCAAAAGTCAATAAATACTTTTTTAAAACATAGTGAGTTCAATAATTATTGCTGTCACCAAACTTTAACTTAAGAATCTCAAGCTAAAATTTAGGGCTGGAATCCCAAGTTCACAAAGTGAACCCCACCTTTTCCAAAATTAAAGGCCCCCAACGGTAAACTGTATTGGTATGAAAACTTAAATTTGTTGTAATTTAAACCTACTAGTGGAGTACAATTTCGATTGTACTGAGTTTGCGAAACGTCATTATAACGTAAGTCAACACCAATGTTATTTTGTCGATAAGAAATCCCAAGCCAGGCTCTTCCTTTTCCAAATAATCGAAATACTTTAAAGCTTGCATCCCATGATGATTCTTCAGTTTTTTCTAAATATTGCATTAATAAGGAAGGCTCAAAATTCCAGCCAGAGTCAGTAAAAATCTCATACTGTAATGATGCCAGTATGTGTTTATGCCCAACAGTGTCAAAGACTAGCTCATCATACAATAAATTATTTTGATTAGGTTTCACAGCAATATTGTGAATAGAGAATTGGGCAGAGATGTTATTAGTAACATAGGCTACTCCTACATTGATTCCCATGAATCCATTTGCTGTATCATTAGCTGAAATCAATGGGTCGTTGTTCTGAATTTGCCAACTACTACTATCTAGATTTCTTGACTGATTTCCAAGGCTGAGCCCAAAAGAAATTTCTTGAAATTCATCATTTTTGGTAGGATATGCTCTTCGGGTTTTCCATATTTCATCGTTGAGATATATTCGAAAAACATAAGTGATGTAAATGGCTTTCTGATTATGATAGCCATTTCTATCGTTATATAACTTAATTCCAATTGTACTTTGAGAATTTGCTTGATATTCTATGGTAGAGAACTGTGTACTTGGACTTTTGTCAACTCCCAACCATTGCGAGCGACTTCCAAAATTAAATCGAGTGTTATTGAGATTCACTCCTGCCATTGCAGGATGAATCAGGTAAAGGTTTTCCGAAAGGTATTCTTGAAAATATAATACTGTTCCTTGCGCTTTTACAATTTGAATGGCTAGCACTAGAAAAAGGAATAGCTGATATTTGTAAACATAAAACCTCATAGACTCCGGAGTAAGCTAAAATGTCCATTATATTCTCTTCCATCTTGAAAGAATACACGAAACCAATAATCATCTTGAGGGAGAAGGGAGTTGTTTATCGTGCCATCCCATCCTTCTTCAGTAGGACTTATTTCAGTAATCAACCTTCCGTAACGGTCAAATATATAAATCTGAGATTGGGGTTGGAAGTCTTCATTTAAACCAAGAATCTTCCAACGATCATTAATGCCGTCTCCATTTGGACTAAAAAATTTCATATGTCCCAATATTGAGAATGGAATATCAATAATACCACATCCGTTTTTGTCTCTTATATACAATTGATGAATACCTGGTGAGATGGAGTCAAAATAGGGTTGATCTTGATAAGTCCCCTCGGAATCATAAAGAGCGAATTCATAATCACCTATCCCTAAATAATCTGTTTGGATTTCTAAGCTCCCTGTTTCTCCAATTAAATCAACAACAATTAGATCTTCAGGCTTTACATTTGCTACTACAGAGGGAGTCAATGTAAAAGAAAGTGTTTTGCTGCAATTGGTTCCATCCGTTGTAGTGGCTACAATTTCATAGTTACCACCAAGTTTCGTTTCTTGATATTTTCCTTGGTTTGAATTGGGATCAGGAAACGGGTTTCCTTCGTAGAACCAACGGTATTCATACAAATTATCATTATTAGGTTCTACTCCTAAAGGAATAGGATCCAAATTTTCACAGACAATATTTAAATTTGAAATACGGTCAAAATCAGGTAAGGGATTTACGCGTAATAATGCCACAGGTCCGACTCCAAGGCAGCTTACTTTATTGAATCCCAAATTGTCTATCCTCGCATATATGATTTCTTCATATTGAGTTTTCATAAAATAAAGGGGCACTGATTCTGAAACTTCAATTCTATTTTGGCGAAGTAAGGCATCTTCCTCACTTGAATAAAAGCTGATGGATACATATTGATTGCCAAATTTAGGGTTTGCTTCGAGTACCTTTTGTTTTAATGTTTCAAACACCGTAGCATCCCAGCCTTCAATTCCAAGAGCCCAATCTTTTATTTGTGTTTCACATTTTACGTATTCAAAGAGGCTGTTGAGTTCAATTTCGCTTGCGGCAACTTTCAATACTAGTTGGGCTTCTAAATAGCACCCTCCAGCAGAATTTACGATAACATACAATCTTTGTTCAAACGCAGTATTTCTAAAATTTGTTGGTGTTTCAATTTTAGATGTAAGATTATAATCTTCTTCCGTGTAAAATTCAAATGTTTCTTCCTTATGGTTTTGTGATATTAATTCACTCAATGCTTCAAGATTAAACTCCGTGATACCATCATTTTGAGAATCATTATCACATTGTTCCACCGTTAATTCTGTTTGGAATAGTACAGGATAGGGGAATATTTTTACTTGTATTTTCACGCGGTCTTCGAGAGGACAACCAACTGCATCCCAATCCAACCAAAAAGCCTTATCCTCATTAAAATAATTGGTGTATTGCATTCCAGTATGAACAAGATTTCCTTCCTCAGCGGCGTCATACCAATTCAATTGATCAGAACTTGCTTCAACTTCTATTGTCAGCGATTGACCCTCGCATCCCATGGCATCACTGGCATTTAAAATTCTAGGCATAAAAAGCTTTGTACTTGCTGAATTTTGAACAACGGGATCGCCAGGCATTCCTCCGTATTCAACGATATAGCCCTTTGATTGATATGGTCCTGAAGTTGAAGTTACATTGGGAAGATCATTCCAAGAACCACTATATCCTATAGTCGGATCGGTTATGTGAGCATAGTCCTCATTACCCATAAAATTATTAGGCTCTGCAGCATTCCAGTATGCGAAATTAGGAGATTCTCCACTGGCCAAACCAGTCCAAAAAACAGTCCCTGCTTCAGGCCCATCCATCCATTTCCATACCCCCTCAGTTTCTTCGTCGGATCCTCCAATCCAGCCAACTCCTGGGCTTAATTCTCCAACAAGTAGAGCTTCATCCTGAGCTAAAATGGTGACTAAATATCCTTGAAGGCCATAATAAGTTCTATCTTTTGCTGCTGCTCTCGCTTGTTGCCACGAAATATTTAGATCCGAGACAAATTCGTAATAGTGATTGGTGCTTGGTAGATAGTTAGCACTACCGAGGCTTATAGAAAATATTTTGTCCGTGTCGGGGGATGGGTTTTTACTAGAATAAACAACACTTTTTACAGCAGCAACTATATCTGAATAGGGTACTGGAGTCGAGTTTCTTGAACGGATTGTTAGCTTGGCTTCACTGCTGTTCCAAGTACTTCGAAAAATATTTTCATTTCCTATAAATTCTAAAAGATCTTCTGATTCTCTATAACCCGATACTATTTGAATATAAACTGAAATTGCTTCGTTTGTATCTGGATCTGTGATGGAAAAGTCGGTTACGATTGGTTGGCGAGTATTGGCACAATAAGATTGATTGCCCTCAGCTCTCATTATCAATCCAATGGGATTATCCTGAGAATAACTTATGTTGGAATACAATCCAATAAGGATTAACAGAATTTTGATGTAAAATACAATAAATGAGAAAGTATTATTCATGGTCATATTTGAATATAAGATCCTTAAATAACTTTTTAATATATTTTTAGAATTTATCTATCATTCATTGAAAATAAATGCGGTATTTAAGTGAAACCTATTGTCTATAGATATGTACGTGTATTAGTTCCGATTTGTATTGGACTTGAAATGATCACTTTTAAAAGTTAAAATTGTCTAAATATTTTTTTGTTATTGGTTCACAGAATAGTGACCAGTGGATGTTGGAAATTAAATGTATATCTCAGGAATATATAATTATAAAGAGCTTATCTATCATGTTAATTTTTCAATTTTAACGAAGAACGCTATAGTTGATTCAAATAAAGAAGAAAAAAAAACGGAAATTTATTGATTGAAACTTTATTTGCGGTAGTCTTTTTTGATCCGATCCAAGTTACGCTGATTATCCCTGTCTTTGATGGTTTCACGTTTGTCGTAAAGCTTTTTACCTTTCGCTAGCGCGATGACCAGCTTGGCAAAGCCTTTATCATTAATAAATAAGCGAAGAGGCACGATGGTTAGCCCTACATTTTGCACCTCACGAGACAATTTTTTAAGCTCTCGTTTTTGTAATAATAACTTTCTACTTCCTCTAGGGGTGTGATTAAAGCGACTCCCAAAGGCATAAATCTCAACATACATATTGACAACAAATAGCTCACCACGTTCATTAAATTCACAAAAACATTCACTGATTGAGGCTTGGCTATTACGTATGGATTTGATTTCTGTTCCAGTCAATACAATTCCTGCCGTATATTGATCGATGATTTCGAATTCAAAACGGGCCCGTTTATTTTGGATGTTGACCTTTTTCTGCATAAGTGCAAAATTACAACTTAATCTCGGGCCATACCCGCATCAACCAATTTCTTAGTGTGGGGTATTTCGAATAACTATTTTTCCTTCAAAAGCGTCCACCACCACATCTTGTTTGCTTTGGATGGTTTCATTCAATAAAGCTTTACTGAGTGAGTTAACTACTTTTTTTTGCAATACTCGTTTGATAGGACGCCCTCCATATTCGGGATTAAATCCTTCTCTTGCAATTAGGTTCAGTGCCTCTTTCGTAGCAGTTAATGTAATGCCCTGTTGGCTCAATTGGGCTGCAATAGATTGAAATTGTAATGAGACAATTTGTTGAATTTCTTTGAGGGTTAGGGGGGAGAAAACGAGGATATCATCAATACGGTTTAAGAACTCAGGGCGAATATTTCGCTTGAGAAGCATTAAAACTTTTTGTTTAGCATTCCTCTCGGCAATATCAAACTTTTCTTCGGACTCAAACGCCTCTTTAATTTCGAGACTTCCCATGTTTGAAGTCATTATGATGAGTGTATTTTTAAAATTGGCAACGCGTCCTTTATTATCAGTCAAATGTCCCTCATCTAGGACTTGTAATAGTATATTAAATGTATCGGGATGGGCTTTTTCGATTTCATCTAAAAGAATGACAGAATAGGGTTTGCGTCGAACCGCTTCGGTCAATTGCCCTCCCTCGTCATACCCTACATATCCAGGAGGAGCACCAATCAAACGACTCACGGAATGACGTTCTTGGTATTCACTCATATCGATACGTGTGAGATTATTTTCATTATCAAATAATACCTCAGCCAATGCTTTTGCCAATTCTGTTTTACCCACTCCCGTGGTGCCTAAAAATAAAAAGCTACCCATCGGTTTTCTTACGTCTTGTAGGCCACTTCTGCTTCGGCGAATGGCATCACTCACTGCTATAACTGCTGGCTCTTGGCCCACCATTCTTTGGTGCAAGTAGCTTTCAAGTTGCATTAATTTATTGCGCTCTTTTTGCAACATTTTTTGTACCGGTATCCCTGTCCATTTGGCAACCACCTCCGCTATATCGTCAAAAATAACTTCTTCTTTGATTAAAGGATCTGTGGATTGTTGCTCTAGAAGTTCTTTTTGAAGTTTTTCAAGGGAGGCATTCAAGGTTTGTAGTTTTCCATATCGAATTTCTGCTACCTTTCCGTAATCACCTTCTCGTTCTGCTCGTTCGGCTTCCAAGCGAAGTTGATCGATTTCTGCTTTATTTTTTTGAATGTTATCTACTACTTCTTTTTCTTGAATCCATTGAGTAAAAATTGCCTTTCGTTCCTCTTTTAGGTTGGCCAACATTCTATTTATCTCATTGATCTTAGACTTTTCTTTCTCTCGTTGAATGGCAACGAGTTCAATTTCCAATTGACGGATTCTGCGATCAAACTGATCCAGTTCCTCTGGTTTGGAATCGATTTCCATCCGTAATTTGGCTGCCGCTTCATCCATTAAATCTATCGCTTTGTCTGGTAAAAAGCGATTGGAGATATACCGATCTGATAATTGCACGGCACCCACAATAGCCTCGTCTCTGATACGAACTTTATGATGGGCTTCATAGGTTTCTTTCAATCCACGGAGGATTGAAATTGCATCGTCCACAGAGGGTTCTTCAACAACAACTATTTGAAATCGGCGCTCCAAGGCTTTGTCTTTTTCGAAATACTTCTGGTATTCATCCAAGGTTGTAGCCCCAATGGCCCGGAGCTCACCTCTTGCCAAGGCCGGTTTGAGAATATTGGCAGCATCCATTGCTCCTTCTCCTCCTCCTGCACCCACCAAAGTGTGAATCTCATCGATGAAAAGAAGGATTTGTCCATCGCTTTGTGTGACTTCTTTGATGACGCTTTTTAGCCGTTCCTCAAATTCTCCTTTGTACTTTGCTCCTGCGATTAACGCACCCATATCCAGTGCATACAGCGTCTTTTCTTTCAGGTTTTCGGGGACATCGCCTCCAATGATTCGATGGGCTAGGCCCTCTGCTATGGCTGTCTTTCCAGTGCCTGGTTCACCCACCAATATGGGGTTGTTTTTAGTGCGGCGTGAAAGAATTTGTAATAAACGACGTATTTGTTCATCTCTACCAATAACTGGATCCAATTGTCCTACTTGTGCTTGATGATTTAGATTGCGGGCATATTTTTCCAATGCATGATAGCTAGTATCAGAAGATGAAGTTGTTGTTTTATCACCTTGGCGCAACCGGGCTACGGCTTTTTCCAAATCGGTTTTTTGGACCCCCTGATCCTTAAGAATCTGACCAGCCGTATCATTGGATTGCTGGATAGCCATGAGAAGATGGTCGGTAGCGACGAAGTCGTCTTTATTTTTCTTGGCCAGACTGTTGGCTTTTAATAATGTAGCCGATGCTTTTTGGGAGAAAGCCAAATCAGTATTATCTACCTTGGGCAGACGATCCAAGGCTGCACGAAGTAGTTGTAGAATAAGGGTAGTATTCCATTGGAGTTGTTTTGAAATATAAGGAATAACGCTGGTGTCTATTTCCAATAAAGCGTGTAATAAATGACTGTTTTCAACTTGTTGATGTCCAAAGTCCATTGCTTTTTGTTGCGCTGCTTGGATAACTTCTTGGGCTTTAAGTGTAAACTGATTTGCGTTCATCTTTTTTCTCATACCCATCAAAACGTATTCCACAACCAGAAAATGACAAATTGACGTTAATTTCTACATAATGCATGTCGGAATGGCTCTATCCCTTCCGTTCATGGCATATTGGAATAGATAATATTGAATTTTAAATGAGATCTACCATCGTACCGAAAATAAAATGACACTAGAAATGGAAAGATTAAAAAATGGGTTGTTAACGGTCTATTGATAAAATCCCATAAAAGGCTGTAAAGTGAAATAAAAACTAGAAGTGAAATGCTTATTTTTGAAAAAAAAATCCATGCAGCGAGATACAGCCGTTTTTGAATTGATCCAAGAAGAAGAGAAGCGTCAACGCAACGGAATTGAATTGATAGCCTCAGAAAATTTCACCAGCCCTGCAGTGATGGAAGCGGCAGGTTCTGTACTTACCAATAAATATGCCGAAGGATACCCAGGAAAGCGATACTATGGAGGCTGTGAGGTGGTAGATGAAGTGGAACAATTGGCTATTGAACGGGCTAAACAATTATTTGGTGCCGCTTATGCTAATGTGCAACCGCACTCTGGCTCTCAAGCCAATACGGCAGTGTTCCACGCTTTTTTGAAACCAGGTGATAAAATATTAGGTTTCGATTTATCTCATGGGGGACATTTAACCCACGGTTCGCCTGTCAATTTCTCTGGACGTCTTTATGAAGCTCATTTTTATGGAGTAGAAGAAGAGACCGGCCGATTGGATTACGATAATATTCGAAAAACTGCTCATGAGGTGAAACCTCAAATGTTAATTGCTGGGGCTTCGGCCTATTCTAGGGATATTGACTTTAAAGCCTTTCGAAGTATTGCCGATGAAGTAGGTGCTTTCCTTCTAGCGGACATATCACATCCCTCTGGAATGATTGCTACAGGACTACTTTCTGATCCGATTCCCCACTGCCATGTTGTTACTACAACCACACACAAAACCTTACGGGGTCCTCGAGGAGGACTCATTTTAATGGGTCAAGACTTTGATAATCCCTTTGGACTGACGCTTAAAAATGGCACCGTTCGAAAAATGTCTCATTTAGTGGATATGGCTGTTTTTCCAGGAAACCAAGGAGGACCTTTAATGCATGTAATTGCGGCTAAAGCGATTGCCTTCGGTGAGTGCTTGGAAGATGAATTTAAAGAATATGTACAACAGGTACGTAAAAATGCACAAGCAATGGCTAAAGCTTTTGTTAGCCGTGATTATCATTTGATTTCAGGAGGCACAGACAATCATTTAATGCTGATCGACTTACGCAACAAAAATATTACAGGTAAAGCCGCAGAGGAGGCTTTAGTTAAAGCAGATATTACCGCCAATAAAAATATGGTTCCCTTTGATGACAAATCGCCTTTTGTCACCTCAGGAATCCGACTGGGAACCCCTGCAATTACAACACGGGGCCTCAAAGAGGATGATATGGATACCATTGTTGATCTGATTGATCGTGCATTGAAGAACCCCGAAAACCTTAGTGTATTGAAGGAGATTGCAGATGAAGTCCATGAATTAATGGAAGGGCGTCCGTTGTTCGTTGTTGAAAATCTAGTCAGCGAGTAATAGCTTTTGAATCGTTTCTGGAACGGCCATCGGCCTTCTATTTTTCAATTCAAGATAGCACCAAGAGGTTGTACATTGAACTAATAGCTTGTCAGTCACATCATTTTTGATACTCACAAAGCGTTCTGAAAGCGGCCCTCTTACCGTTTTTACTACTGTTTCAATTCTAAGTCTATTACCTAGTAAAGCGGGCCTTTTGTATTCGATAAAATGGTTGCGTACCACCCAAATACCCTCTGCATCCTCGATAGAAGCCGTTAAAGCATCCCAATGAGCTTTGGCCACCTCCTGAACCCAAAACAAGTATTGCACATTATTCACATGTCCTAGCCCATCAATATGTTCTAAAACAACATCGACTTTCATTTGATAGTGAGCGGAACTCATTTCGTGTCTTCTGAATAAATCTCAACTTCAAACAGTCGGTTCCAGTATTTTCCGGTTACAAAGAACGTATTCCGTTGGGAATGGTAAGCAATTCCGTTAAAGGCTTCTGCTTTGGGATTATTTTTTAATTTTTCTCGAAGCCCCGTAAAATCTACAACTCCTTTAACCGCACCACTTTCGGGTGCGATAACTAAGACAACATCTTTTCCAAATTGATATGTATTGGCATATATAAACCCTTTTGCCCATTCGAGCTCATTCAATTTGGAAACGGATTTTAAATTGGTCATAATCTCAATTTTTCGCTTTTCCCTAAAGTCTATTGGATTCAAAATCCAAATCTGGTGTGTTCCATCCGATTTGTACAATTCATTTTCATCATAACACAGCCCCCAACCTTGTTTGCTCCTGTCATAGAGGAAAGAATCTATCATTTGAAGGGTTTCTTTTTGGTATACAAATCCCATATTGGCTTTCCATGTTAATTGAATAATACGATCATCCACTAGGGTTAAGCCCTCCCCAAAATAAACGGCATCTAATTTTTGTTGACCTAGAATCTCACCTGTTTTAAAATTTACTTTTCGAACGGTAGACTTTCCATTGAGTCCAGTACTTTCGTAAAGGTCATCTCCGTCAAACTCCAACCCTTGGGTGTAGGCAGTAGAATCGTGAGGATAACTATTGAGTACTCGATAGCTCATTAGACTTGGTTTCTCTTTAGAATAGATCCAAAAGGTGGCTTTAAAATCAGAACTTTTCCCTTTGTAGAAGGCTGTTGCAATCAATTCATGTGATCCAAGTGAATATGATTCTAAAGCGAGAGGCGATTCTACACGAACGCCTTTACTTTTAAAATGAACAGAGTCCAATAGAATCCCTTTTGAAACTTTTAATTCAAAAGAGAGTTGGTCTTTGTTGGTGGGCTTTTCAGTACTTGCTTTGACTTTGAGTTTGGCTTTTAAGTCTTTTTCACCGCCACATTTCAATGCAATCAAGGAGAGTAGGAATAACAATAGGGGTTTATACATGATCAATTTTTGATCCAAGGTATTTAATAAAATTAAGTTTCACAATGCACTGGTGAGGACTAGATATTCTATATTTGTGATGGGCAAGTTCTGCACAACCAGCTCCTGCCGAATCCCCCCAGGGCGGGAACGCAGCAAGGGTAGGCGGTTGTAGCGGTGTGATGCGGGTCGCTTGCCCATTTTTTGTTTCTATGGGTAAAATAATTGTTATAACGGGTGCTTCTTCGGGAATGGGTAAAGCAACCGCAGATTATTTAAGTCAAAAAGGGCATACTATTTTTGGTACATGTCGCCAGCCTGAAAATTACCCCAAACCTGAAAATTATTCGCTACTATCATTGGATTTAACACAAGAAGAAAGCATTCGTGGATTTGTTGCGTACTTTCATTCGCACAAAATCCTGCCCGAGGTATTGATAAATAATGCAGGCGTAGGGATCACTGGCCCAGCCGAAGAAATCGCAATGACAGCCATACGTACCCATTTTGAAACCAATTTTTTTGGCCCCATTTCCTTGACTCAAAAACTATTGCCATTGCTACGACAATCCGATAACGGATGCATCATCAATATTACCTCCATCGCTGGTTACTCGGGTTTGCCGTTTCGGTCTATTTATTCTGCATCTAAAGGCGCTTTATCTATATTTACTGAAGGTTTACGAATGGAGTTGCAATCAGCCAATATTCGGGTTGCTACTCTAGCCCCTGGTGATTATGCAACAGATGTAGCGTCACGCAGACACCATTCCCCTGTGATTAAGAATTCACCCTACGAATTGATTTATTCAGATGCTTTAACAACGATGAATGAACATGTTGATGAAGGGGATGACCCGATAAAAATTGCAAAAACTATAGAAAGAATACTGCATCAGCGTTCCCCTAAAGTACATTACCTATCAGGTCAATGGCTTCAAAAAATTTCAGTATTTTTAAAGGGCATCTTACCAACCCGGTGGTATGAAAAAATACTTCGCAATCATTACAATATTTAACAAGACCATTCATGAAATTTTTTATTGACACTGCCAATCTCGATCAAATAAAGGAAGCCCAGGATATGGGAATTCTAGACGGAGTGACTACGAACCCTTCCTTGATGGCCAAAGAAGGCATTACTGGAAAAGATAATATTTTGAAGCATTATATGGCGATATGTGATGCGGTGGAGGGTGATGTCTCTGCCGAAGTGATTGCAGTAGATTATGACGGAATGATTAGAGAAGGGGAGGAATTAGCAGCCCTCCATCCACAAATTGTTGTTAAAATTCCAATGATCAGAGAAGGGGTAAAAGCCATAACTCATTTTGCATCCAAGAATATTAAAACGAATTGTACTTTGGTGTTCTCTTCTGGACAAGCCCTGTTGGCTGCAAAGGCAGGGGCTAGCTATGTTTCCCCGTTTATCGGTCGATTGGACGATATTGGTTTCGACGGTATGGATCTGATTGAAGAAATACGATTGATTTATGATAATTACGCTTTTGAAACGGAAATTCTAGCTGCTTCAGTTCGTCATACACGTCATTTGATTGCTTGTGCTCAATTGGGAGCGGATGTAATGACCGGACCATTGAGTGCCATTAGTGGTCTATTGAACCATCCACTCACTGATAAAGGCTTAGCCCAATTCTTAGCCGATCATAAAAAAGGTAATTAAAGCGCTTTTTCGAAATCAGGGGCCATTATATTGGCAAAACCATTGATGATTTTACCTTGAGAATCGACAATAATTGTTTTGTTTAGGAGTGTGATTACCCATTTTTTACTAGCTATCCCAAAATCAACCAGACCAAACTGATTCTCAGAGTCCAGCGCCATCATTTTATAAACTTCAAGTGCAATGGGATTCAAAGGTTGAATGGATATTCCTACAAAGCGATAATTTGGGTGTTTTACCTTCAATTTCTTTACTCGATTGATTGTTGCTTTAAAATGATTCATTTGAGTCTGAGACCAAAAATAAACAACGGTAGGTTTTGACCATAAGTCATCACTGGTCAACAATTTCAATTCTGCGTTTTGCAGAATTATTTTTGGTAGTGTTTTCCCCTCATTCATTTGGTTTATATCCTCATGAAGCGAATTGATTTCCTCAGCATAAGAGGAAGAAGAATTTATCTTGAGATAAAAATCTAGAAAAACATCGTGATTTTCATGATTATTGAAATTGAGTAATTCTTCATAGGCAACCGCTCGGGCTAGGTTATTTCGAACTAAGGCACCTTCAATTTTATTTTGTATTTCTTCAAGTCGTCTCAAATTGAAATTGGTATTTTGTCTGGCTTCGATATAATTTTCACCCTTATGTAAGGCTTCCCGATTTAAAAAGTTCATCAAATAGGTAATATAGGGATCAAAAAAAGCAAGGTCGTTTTCTCCAAAATTTAAAAATTTTCGATAACTCAAAAATTGATTGTTTTGAAGGGAATCCCATTGGTTACCTCGAAGCAATGCATAGCGTTCTTGTATACTTGCGTAAGGGTATATGTAGGCTGCTTGTGTAATTTTTTGGGCATAAGGGCTCATTGTATTTAACGAATCCATTTGGATCCATTGTTCTTTTTTCTCTCGTAAAAGAGAGTCTACTATACGTTTAAATACTTGAGGTGGACTTGCATATTGAGAAGCTAAAAAATCATTTTCTAGCTCCAAACGCAATCGAATATCATTCAAAAAATTATTTTTACTGGCACCTCTACCGGAGAAGAAAAGGGATTCTTGAAAGTCTGTTGCATTAATTCGAGCCCATAAGCTATCGCCTGGTTCTAGGAGCATTGAAGTAAATTCTGGGATGTGTTCCATTTTATAGATTCCGATAGACAAGGAGTCATATAGCCGTGAAAACCGAGTAGAATTATCCAAAAGAAAGGTGTCAAGGACACGATTTCCGAAATAAACAGTGACAAAGGAGGACGAGGGCTTAACAATTTGTCCGCCTATAAAAACCGCATTACTTTTTGGGGCTTGACAGTTCCACAACAAAATGGAAGTACTGATGATCAATATCAATCTATTCACAATTCAAAAATAGTATTTGAGTTTTAGAAAATGGTATTAAAACCCTGTTAAAAAATAGATTAGTAAGTACTAGTTTTTTGGTACTTTTGCGCTAAAATTTAGGCCATGCTTAGTGTGAATAATCTGTCCGTACAATTTGGTAAACGCATTTTGTTCGATGAAGTCAATGTGACTTTTAGTCCAGGCAATTGCTATGGGATTATTGGGGCCAATGGGGCTGGTAAGTCTACTTTTTTAAAAATTATTTCTGGTAAGCAAGAAGCCAATTCTGGCTCTGTTCACCTTGAAACAGGTAAAAGATTGTCCGTACTGGAACAAAACCACAATGCCTTCGATGTACACCCTGTTTTGGAAACCGTTTTACGAGGTAACCATGAACTGTTTGCTGTTAAAAGTGAAATGGATGAAATCTATGCCAAAGAATCTTTTTCTGATGCCGATGGTAATCGAGTAGGTGAATTACAAATTGTATTTGAAGAAATGAATGGGTGGAATGCTGAAAGTGAAGCTGCAGCCCTGTTATCTAATTTAGGTGTGTCCGAAAATTTGCATGACTCTTTGATGAAAGACTTGGATGGGAAGCAGAAGGTTCGAGTTTTATTGGCTCAGTCTCTTTTCGGCAATCCCGATGTCTTGATAATGGACGAACCCACTAACGATTTAGATTTTGAAACCATCATGTGGTTGGAGCAATTTCTAGCCAATTATGATAATACGGTTATTGTCGTCTCTCACGACCGTCATTTTTTGGATGCCGTGTGCACGCATATATCCGATATTGATTTTGGAAAAATCAATCACTATTCTGGGAATTATACCTTTTGGTATGAGTCCAGTCAGCTTGCCGCTCGCCAACGAGCGCAGCAAAACAAAAAGGCGGAAGAAAAGAAAAAAGAACTACAAGAATTCATCTCTCGTTTCTCTGCTAATGTAGCTAAATCGAAACAAGCCACTTCTCGTAAAAAGATGATTGAAAAGCTCAATATTGAAGAAATTCGACCTTCAAGCAGACGCTATCCAGCTATTATTTTTGAGCAAGATCGAGAAGCTGGGGATCAGATATTAAATATTGAGGGTTTATCCTACACCTTGGAAGGAGAGACTCTTTTTAATCAGATTCACTTCAACATGACCAAAGGCGACAAAACGATTATTTATTCAAGGGACTCTCGTGCAGTTACTGCTTTTTACGAAATCATCAACGGTAATCTTAATGCAGATCATGGAAAATTTGATTGGGGGGTCACAACCACACAGTCCTATTTACCTTTAGACAATGATGCTTTTTTTAATTCTGAGCTTTCTTTAGTTGATTGGTTGCGCCAATGGGCACAATCAGAAGAAGAAAGAGAAGAGGTATACATTCGAGGGTTTTTGGGTAAAATGCTTTTCAGTGGCGAGGAAGCTTTAAAGGGAACTGCTGTGCTGTCGGGAGGAGAAAAAGTGCGTTGTATGCTTTCAAAAATGATGATGTTACGGGCCAATGTCATTCAGCTAGACGAGCCCACCAATCATTTGGATTTGGAGTCCATCACCGCGTTTAATAATGCTTTAAAAAACTTTAAAGGAACCGTTTTGTGTACGACTCACGATCATGCTTTTGCCCAAACGGTAGGAAATCGAATTCTGGAACTCACCCCAAAAGGGGTTATCGATCGCTATAGTACTTTTGATGACTACATGTCCGATCCCAAAATCAAGGAGCTTCGAGCCAAGATGTATGGATAGTATTGACTAGAATTGATTGGTCTTTGTGATGGTGAGGGCCAGATTCTTACCAGAAAAACGCATATAGTGCAACCAGCACAAGCATCAATGCAAAAGCACCTATGTTATAAATAGCAGGGGTGTCAAACATTTCTTTTTTCAATTCAATTCCCTTGGCATCTTGCTTATTTCTGTTTTCACGAAGGCTAACCAATACAATAACAACCATAGAAAGAATCGCTGTGAATCCCATTTGATCCAAGAAAGGAAGGGTAGGGAATAGTCCTTCTATGCTGCTGCCTGCCATCCAGCCTTTAGAGCCAATTTTAAAGAACATGGCAATGGGTATGGAAGCCAGTGCACCATAAATAGCTCCCTTGTTTGATGCTTTTTTCCAGAAAAGCCCCAATACAAAAACGGCTAGAATACCCGGGCTCACAATTCCTGTATATTCTTGGATAAATTGAAAAGCTTGGTCAATGCCACCCAATAGAGGTGCCATGATCGTTGCAATGATTAAGGCTACGAAAGCAGATATACGGCCCACGTTAACAGTACGGGTTTCGCTTGCTTCCGTATTGATAAGTGCCTTATAAATATCCATAGTGAAAATGGTTGCTGTAGAGTTCAACATAGACGCTAAAGAAGAAACGATAGCAGCAGCTAGTGCGGCAATTGCGATTCCTTTGAAACCTGTAGGTAGAAATTGCATTAACCATGGAAAAGCCTTGTCAGAAGTACCAGCAGTAGGCATGTTTTGCATGCCAGCTTCTCCTAGGCTTCCCAAAAGGGAAGGATCGTTGACTATTACATAAGCAGCAATTCCAGGGATTACCACAATGATTGGGATAATCATTTTCAATCCTGCAGCAAAAAGAATTCCCTTTTGTGACTCAGCCAAAGACTTGGCTGCGAGTGTACGTTGAATAATATACTGGTTGAAGCCCCAATAGTAAAGATTGGCAATCCACATCCCTCCGATCAGCACACCAATACCGGGTAGGTTGTTATACTCAGGATGTCCTTTTTCCAAAATCATATCAAAACGATCTGGTACGGCATGGAATACGGTGCTTAATCCTTCAAAAAATCCATTTCCTCCTGAGACAGTATCTAAAGCTAAATAAGTCGTTACCAGGCCTCCAAGAACCAGTACAACCACCTGAATGATATCTGTCCAAGCTACGGCCGATAATCCACCATAGAGCGAATAGGCTGCTGCGAATGATGCCAAGCCCAATACTCCAGTCATCAACTCTATACCTAATATGGTTTGTAGGGCCAATCCACCGAGGTAAAGTACAGAGGCGAGATTAACAAAAACATACAACCCAATCCAAAAGACAGCAAGGATGGTTTTGAGCTGACTGGAATATCGTTTTTCAACAAATTCCGGGATGGTATACAAACCTTTTTCTATAAAAATGGGCAGAAAAAATTTCCCGACAACGATTAGGGTAAGTGCTGCCATCCATTCGTAGGTTGCAATGGCCAATCCCCCTGCAAATCCCGAACCCGACATGCCTATGAATTGCTCAGCAGAAATATTGGCGGCGATCAAAGAAGCTCCAATAGCCCACCAAGGCAATGATTTACTGGCTAAAAAATAATCTTCAGCATTCTTGGTTTCCCCTTCCTTACTTCTTGACACCCAAAGACCGACCCCTAGGATAACTATAGCGTAGGCGGCAAAGATCACATAATCTAATGTGGCAAAACTGGTATTCATAATGATTTAAATATTGGGAAGAATCCAAAAATCCTTCAAGTTGGTTTCGCCTCACAAAGTAGAAAATCCGTAAGAAAGCAAAAAATTGTAGAAGCACTATTTGGCGATTTCCAAAGCGCTCATGATTTTTTTTGCTTTTTTAAGCTCATCCGTATGCACAAAAACCTGTTTCTGATCATGAACTATTCCAAAACCTGCCATGCGAGCCGATTCAGATTCGTCTTTAATTACAGGAATGATATTATCTGCTTGTAAAGCATTTTTTAATGCAAGAACAGTCACGCTTGAGCCAGAGTAAATATGCACAAAAGACTGTTCCATGGACGCATTTAGGTTTTGTTGTATTTGCTATTCCAAATGGCCGGATTAAAATTCTTTCCCAGTGCAATACCACAAAAGAGTACTACAGAGACAACGGCTTTGAACATGAAAAAATAAAGCATCCAGAAAGCGGTTGCATCTGTATTTTTCGTGAACATACCCAGGGGAGTTGCCAGTGTTAATAAATAGCTAATCCCAAGAAGGAAGATCAATAAGTTCCAAATGTTTTGGAATGGAAGCATTCGAAGTTTACGCAAGGGGTGTAAATCTTTTCCCCATTTATGAATAAGATAAAAATAATCGTTTCCTAGAGGTACAAATAATAAGGGGTCATCTGTTTTAGCGAGACGAAACATTATTGAAGGAGCCATTATTTTGAATCCACCAAGTTCCGTTTGGTGAGTGTCCTCCATCGCCGCAATTTTATTTTTTGCTGTTTGAGGTATAGTTCCTTTAAAATATGTAATATCTAGAAACCTCAAACGGTAATCGATACAAACTTGTTTGATTTCCTCTAATGAGAAGATATTTTTTGTCTCCAGCTGATCAAAGTCAAAATTGTTTTTAGTTATAAAACGATCTTGAGAAGTTAAGTTTTTTGCTTGCTGGAGTATTGAAATTGAGGAACGTTTCTTTTCAACAGACGTTCTTAAAACTAATTCTAGGTTGGTGGGTGAAAGAGGATTCAGCTTCATGATCAATAACATTTCTTAGTAAAATTAGACATAATTGATTGAAACACAAACTAAAAAAATTAATTAATTGTTAACGAAGCTTTGCCTCTAAATCTTGTTCAAATCGATCTTGTAGCTTTTTCATGATTTTATCAATCTGTTTATCGGTTAAAGTTTTGTTGGAATCTTGAAACTCAAAGCTCACACCATATGATTTTTGATTTTTGGGCAACTTTTTGCCTTCATATACATCAAATAATCCCACCTTTTTCAACACTTTTTTCTCGGTTTGATATGCTAAGTCCTTTATGGCTTGAAAACTAATTTCCTTTGATACAAGAAGCGCAAAATCTCTTCGGCTCCCTGGGAATTTGGGGATTGGAGTGAATGTCGAATTTTTTTTAAAAGCATGCTTAAGTAAGATGTCCCAATCCAGTTCGGCAAAAAAAACGGTCTTAGTTATATCAAACTTTTTAGTGATACCCGAAAGTACAATACCCATTCGCCCGAGGGTATTATCACCTATTTTCCATTCTATTCCTTCTGATATTGTTGGATGTCCAGCGTATTGACAGTCTGTCAAGGGGATATCCATCCGTTTCCAAATGTTCTCGATAATACCTTTAAAATATGAAAACGGAGAAGGAGAATCCAAAACGTCCCAGTTCTCTGGATAAATATCGCCAACCAAAGCAAGGGAAACTTGTTTTTTTTCGTGAAAAGAATCCTTATTTCTTGAATAAGACTTGCCCAATTCAAAGAGTTTGAGTTGTTTGGCTTGACGATTTAGGTTAAACCCTATCGTTTCAAGAACGGAAAACAATAAGCTGCTTCGAAGTTGTCCGAGCTCTTTGCCTAATGGGTTTAATAAATGAACTCCTTCGGTATCATTTAAGCTGGAATCCATAGATTGAAAGTTGGGGGAGGTCAGTGAATTATTCAAAATTTCGGAAAATCCAAAACCAATAAGTAGTTGGGCTAGCTCTTCTTCTACACGATGAGGACTGCGGGAATCAAAATTAGGAAAAGGGACTCTAAGGTTAGGACTGACCGTAATATTGTTGTAACCATACACTCGAAGAACCTCTTCTACTACGTCTGCTGGGCGAGTCACATCAACTCGATAGGGAGGTATGTTAAGTTGCAATTCCTTCTCTGTCTCTGATTCTATAGAAATATCCAAAGATTGGAGAATTTCGACGAGGGTTTCTTTTGGAATCACCTGACCTATTGTCTCATTCAAATATTGGTATTTTAACACCACCTTTTTTGAACTATTCTCACCTTGTGTTTTTTCATTAATAGAACTTGAAATCGTTCCTCCAGCGAGTTCACGAATTAAAAGGGCAGCTCGTTTCAGTGCCTTTTCAGTCATCCACGGATCTATCCCGCGCTCGTAACGAAAAGAAGCGTCTGTATTGAGTCCATGTCTTTTCGCCGTTTTACGAATACTGACAGAATCAAAATAGGCACTTTCTAAAAAAATATGCTGAGTTTGCTCACTCACTCCTGAGTGAATCCCACCAAATACTCCTGCAATACAGAGCGGGGTATCTCCGTCACAGATCATCAAGTCTTCAGAGTGCAATTTTCGTTCTTGACCATCCAGCGTAACAAAAAGTGTGTCTTGGGGAAGGGTCTGAACCACAACCTCACCCTTGATCTTTTCAGCATCAAAAGCGTGTAGGGGTTGACCTAAATCGTGAAGAACATAATTTGTAATGTCTACTACATTATTTTTTGGACTGATACCAATAGCTTTCAAACGGTTTTGTAACCAATTGGGGGAATCTTTAATTACAACATCACGAATTAAAAGACCCAAATAACGAGGGGCCCTTTCTGGTTCTTTGACTTGAATATCAATCGAATGCGAGCTGGGATGCCCTTCAAAGTCATCGAGTAGTGGAGGAGTCCAAGTGACAGGAATTTTTTTTAACAAACAGGCGGCTCGTAGATCTCTAGCGACACCCATGTGACTCATAGCGTCGGCTCTGTTGGGTGTTAGACCAATTTCAAAAACAAAGTCTTTTTCAATTTGAAATACAGAAGCGCAGGGAGTTCCAGGTTCCAATGAAGAATCTAAAACCAATATGCCGTCATGATCTGTTCCCAATCCCAATTCGTCTTCAGCACAAATCATTCCTTGACTTAGCTCGCCTCTTATTTTGCTTTTTTTGATCTGAAAAGGGTTGCCATCTCCATCGTAAAGAGTAGTACCAACAGTGGCTACAGCTACTTTGAGTCCAGTAGCTACGTTGGAGGCCCCACATACAATTGGCAGGGGGTCTTCTTGGTTAATACGAATGCTAGTCACCTGAAGGCGATCTGCATTGGGATGGGGTTTACAGCTGAGGACTTCTCCCACCACAACCCCATCGAGACCACCAGGAATCGAAGTGATTTCGGAAGTGCCTTCAACTTCGAGTCCCAAATCGGTCAGCATATCGGCGACTTCATGGGGAGGGAGGTCTATGTTGATGAATTGCTTTAGCCAGTTGTATGAGATTTTCACTGCTTTGGTATCAAAGACTCAATAGTCGATTAGTATGCTTGCAAATATAACGGAACTCAATCAAAGACAAGTCTGTTTTTTTAGCCTAACTGATGTATTTCCAAAGTGCTTTGTTTTTTGTCATTTCAACATAGGTTGTTTTGAGGCTTTGATGCTCTGGCCATTGCAAATCGGGATCTTTGTTGACAATCGATTCTGCCCAATTTCGTGCAAGGAAAAGCACTTCTTGATCTTTGACTAGATTGGCAATTTTTAGTTGAAGAGCTCCGCTTTGTTGCGTTCCCATCAAATCACCTGGGCCTCGAAGGCGAAGATCTACCTCTGCAATTTCAAATCCATCATGGGTGCGTACCATTGTATCCAATCGAGTTCGGCTTTCTGCGGAGAGCTTATTTCCACTCATCAGTACACAATAACTTTGGGCATTGCCCCGACCTACTCGTCCTCGCAGTTGGTGCAATTGTGATAAACCAAAGCGTTCGGCACTTTCAATTAACATTACAGAAGCGTTGGGGATATTGACACCAACTTCAATAACTGTTGTGGCGATAAGGAGTTGTGTTTCCTTCTTTTGAAAGCGTTGCATTTCAAACTCTTTGGCTTCTGGTTTCATTCGTCCATGAACGATGCTGATCTGATATTCAGGAGCTGGAAAGGACCGTTGCATGCTTTCATACCCGTCCATTAAATCTTTATAGTCTAATTTTTCTGATTCTTCGATAAGGGGGTAAACCACATAAACTTGTCGTCCTTTATTGATTTCTTCTTTGAGAAATTGGAATACTTTGAGCCGATTGGTATCACGTCTCCAAACTGTTTTGATTGTCTTTCGCCCTGGAGGGAGTTCGTCTAGCGTAGAAATATCTAAGTCTCCGTACAAACTCATGGCTAGGGTACGAGGAATGGGAGTCGCCGTCATCACCAATACATGAGGGGGGAGTTTGTTTTTTTTCCAAAGTCTGGCTCGTTGTGCTACACCAAAGCGATGCTGTTCATCTATAATGGCCAAACCTAAATTGGCAAATTGAACTTTTTCCTCTAAAACAGCATGTGTTCCTACTAATATTTGCAGATCCCCCGATTGAAGGGTTTCATGTATTTGAGCTCGTTCTCCTTTTTTTGTTGTGCCTGTTAGAAGAGCGATGGAAACGTCAAATTCTTCCAAAAGACTAGAGAGTGATTGAAAGTGTTGCTGTGCTAGTATTTCTGTAGGCGCCATTAAACAGGCCTGATATCCATTGTCTATTCCAATGAGCATACTCATTAAAGCGATGATTGTTTTTCCAGATCCGACATCTCCCTGCAGCAGCCGATTCATTTGAATTCCCGTTCCCAGGTCGTGTCGAATTTCTTTTAATACCTTTTTTTGAGCATTGGTTAGTTCGAAGGGAAGCGCCTGTTTGTAAAACGTATTGAAAACACGACCTACTTTTTCAAATGAGAAACCTTTAATTTGTTGTTGACGTAATTGTTTTTTCTTAAGTAACTGCAATTGAATAAAGAAAAGCTCTTCGAACTTGAGCCGCAATTGAGCTGAAGTCAATTGGTAATGATCTTTTGGGAAATGAATAGATTGATATGCTTCATCTTTATCAATTAGGCGAATAGATTGTATCAAATCTTTGGGAAGGGGCTCTGTAAAACGACCTGATATGGTTTCGTGTAATTGGCGCTGGGCTTGTTTGATAACTTTCTGACTAACACCTCTTTGAATCAATTTTTCAGTTGTGGGATAGATGGGATGCAAGCCCAGATGAGCACGGGGTTCAAAAGCTTCTTTGGGGGTTAATTCCGGATGGGGCATACTGACCTTGTTTCCGTACCAATTGAGTCGTCCAAAAACTACATATTCTTTATCTATAATAAGTTGCTCCTGAATCCATTTTTGCCCTCGAAACCAAACCAACTCAATAGATCCCGAATCATCTTCCAAATGCGCCACCAATCTACTTCCTCTTTTTTGGGAAATGTTTCTAATTGCGGTCAGCTTTCCCTTGAGCTGTATTTCAGCATTATTCTTTGGTAGTCTGTCAAGTGCATGAAACTGGGTTCTATCTACATAGCGATTGGGAAAAAAATTCAATAAATCATAAAAAGTATGAAGGCCCAATTCCTCCCGTAGCAGTTGGGCGCGATTGGGACCAATTCCCTTTAGGTAATCAAGACTTGTATCCAACCGATTCACAGTTACAAGATACTTTATACAATCGAGAATTCGTTTGAAAATTCTTTTACTCGTTTGTTGGTAGTGTGAAACAAAACTTGAATTAACAGATTATTATAATAATACAAATAACTGTATTACAATTTATTAATTAAGGAAATTGAATTTTATATTCAAGTTATATTTTGTATAAAAAACATTTAGAAACAAAGAAATCAATAGGTTAATTTTGCCCCCTAAAATTAGTTGCGAAGAAAATCGATAGCAATTTGACTTATGGCTTTAACCCCAATAATCAAAGCATCATCTTCTGCAATAAAATCAGGAGTATGATGCGATGGAATTTCATTTGCTGGTGTGGCAAGACTGGTACCTCCTAAGAAAAAGAAGAAACCGGGAATTTCATTCTGAAAATAGGAAAAGTCTTCTGCTCCTGTAATTGCTTTGATTTGGTAGACTTTGTCTTCTGAGAGGACTCTTTTTAAACTGGGCACCAATTGCTTTGTTAACTCGGGATCATTGAAAGTGATATCGGCACCATCTATTATAGAGATAACCGCTTCTCCACCATACGCTTTGGCTATGGTAGGGACCAGCTGAGTCATTCTATCCCGGATTTGTTCCTTCATATCACGGTCCAATGTTCTGATGGTTCCAATTATTTGGGCACTTTCTGGAATAATATTAAATCGTACTCCTGAATGAAATGACCCTACCGAAATGACAGCACCTTCTTTAGTTAATTCAAGATTTCTGCTAACAATGGTTTGTATTCCATCGATAATTTTTGTTCCAATCATTATAGGATCAACTCCTTGCCAAGGAGTTGATCCATGGGATTGTTTTCCTTTGATATCGATAACAAAACGTTGGGATGCGGCCATAAATCCACGGGGTTTATAAACAATTTCACCGACGCGATATTCAGATTTGATATGTAGGCCTACAATAGCATCGACCTTCGGATTGTCCAAAACCCCCTCTTCAATCATCAAAGACGCGCCTCCTTTCTCTCCGGGAGGGGGGCCTTCCTCCGCCGGTTGAAAAATAAATTTAATATTACCTGAAAAATTATTGTTTTTGGCTAAGTATTCCGCTGCTCCCATAAGTATAGCAACATGCGTATCGTGCCCGCATGCGTGCATAACAGGGACTTCATTTCCCATAAATTTCCCAATAGCTTTGGATCGATAGGGAAGATCATTTCTTTCTTTCACTGGAAGCCCATCCATATCGGCGCGAAGGGCAAGAGTTTTCCCCGGTTTTTTTCCTTTTAACAAGCCAACGACTCCTGTATTGGCGACACCCGTCTGTACTTCCATTCCAAGAGATTTTAGATGCTTGGCTACTTTCTCTGCTGTTCGAAATTCACGGTTCGAAAGTTCAGGATGTTGATGTAAATCATGGCGCCATTCAATGACTTTGGACTCCAGTCTCTGGTAATCCTTTTTAGAATTTTGAGCAGTAAGATTACTCACTGTTATGAGGAGAAATAATGGAATAAAACGATTCATAATTTTTTTTGAGATCACTAATATAAGATGTTTATAATTATAGTTGTACAGGGATAGGGAGGACGGTTTATTCCTTTATTTTTAAACCATGAAAGAGGAAGCAAACTATCTCAATGAGCTCAATGAAGCACAGCTTAAGCCTGTCTTACATAGAGAAGGCCCATTGATTGTAATTGCTGGAGCTGGTTCGGGAAAAACACGTGTTTTGACCTATCGAATTGCTTATTTGATGCAGCAAGGGGTAGATGCCTTTTCAATTTTGGCACTCACATTTACAAATAAAGCTGCTCGTGAAATGAAAGGGCGGATTGCTGATTTGGTAGGGGAGAGCGAAGCAAAAAATCTTTGGATGGGTACTTTCCACTCAGTTTTTGCCCGTTTGCTTCGTGCAGAAGCTGATAAATTGGGCTTTCCAAGTAATTTCACCATATATGACACCCAAGATTCAGATCGACTAATTGCCTCCATCATTAAGGAAACTGGGCTTGATAAAGATATCTACAAATACAAGCAAGTTCGCAACCGCATATCCTCTTTCAAAAATAGTTTGATTACCGTTAATGCCTACTATAAAAACCCAGATTTACAAGAATCAGATGTCCTTGCCAAGCGTCCAAAAATGGGTGAAATATATAAGGAGTATGTGGATAGATGCTTTAAGGCGGGCGCGATGGACTTTGATGATTTGCTTCTGCGAACTAACGAGCTCCTCAATCGTTTTCCAGATGTTTTGGCCAAATACCAAGACCGATTTCGTTATTTAATGGTTGATGAGTATCAAGACACTAATCATTCTCAGTATTTAATTGTTCGTGCTTTATCAGATAAGTTTCAGAACATCTGTGTGGTAGGGGATGATGCACAAAGTATTTATGCTTTTCGAGGGGCGAATATCAATAATATATTAAACTTTCAAAAGGATTATGACGATGTAGCTCTTTATCGACTGGAGCAAAATTACCGATCTACTAAAACCATAGTTGAAGCTGCAAATTCAATTATTGCACACAATAAAAATAAAATAGACAAAGAGGTATGGACTTCTAATGATGATGGGGCTAAGATTAAAGTACAACGACTTCCCACAGATGCTGAAGAAGGAAGAGCTGTAGCCGCGTCCATCTTTGATACAAAAATACAAGAGCATCGTAAAAACAGTGATTTTGCCATTCTCTACCGCACCAATGCTCAGTCACGAGCGATGGAAGATGCTTTGAGAAAACGTGATATTCCCTATCGAATTTTCGGGGGGTTATCCTTTTATCAAAGAAAAGAGATTAAAGATGTTTTGGCCTATTTACGAGTGATTGTCAATCCTAAAGATGAAGAAAGCCTCAAGCGAATCATTAATTACCCGTCCAGGGGTATTGGACAAACGACTCTGGACAAGCTGCTTGTAGGCGCTAAACAGCACGGAGTATCTATTTTTGAATTGTTACAAAAGGCCAACGAATTTCAATTACCAGTCAACGGGGGAACTTTGACAAAACTGAGTAATTTTGTCCGACTTATTGAGGCATTACAGATTGAAAATGAAAAGTTAAATGCCTTTGAAATTGCAGATTTGGTCACCAAAAAAGCGGGTTTGGTTACAGAATTGAAAAAAGATGGCACCCCTGAGGGTGTGGCGCGAATAGAAAATATTGAAGAATTACTGAATGGGATTCGGGATTTTACGGAAGGACAAAAAGAATTGGTAGATTCCAAGGGTGACCTAATAGAATTTTTGGAGGATGTAGCCCTTGCTACAGATTTTGATAAGGAGAATGAATCTGATATTGATCGAGTCGCTTTAATGACCATTCACCTTGCCAAAGGGTTGGAATTTCCCTTTGTCTATATCGTTGGCATGGAAGAAGATTTATTTCCCTCAGCCATGAGTATGAATACCCGAGCTGAATTGGAAGAAGAGCGCCGATTATTTTATGTGGCTCTCACCCGTGCCAAAGAACGGGCCTTTCTAACCTATACACTTAGTCGATATCGATGGGGGAAATTAATCGATGCAGAACCCAGTCGGTTTATAGAAGAGATTGAAGATCGATACGTAGAAATAGACCTTCCCAAAGATACTTATGCTTTTAAACCATTATTGGACCCGTCTATTTTCGGAGACTCAAATACTACCAAAACACCTGCTAAATCGGCGCCCAGAGGAGTGAAACTTAACACCCAGCCCTCCGCAGGACAATTGGGAAAACTAAGAAGAATTACTGCTCAAAAATCGATTTCAGCAGCTTCATCGCAAGAAATATTGTCATTAACGGTTGGCATGCGTGTAGCCCATAGCCGTTTTGGTAATGGAACGGTACAGTCCCTTGAAGGGCAGGGGAGCGACAAAAAAGCGATGATCCTTTTTCCTAAACCTCATGGTGAAAAAAATCTGCTCTTGCGCTTTGCCAAACTTCAAATTCTTTCCTGATGGTTCCACTTCGTTCCATTCAACAGGGGAACATAAACCCTAAACATGTTGATGAAGTCGTCGAAGTTTTAGAAAATGGGGGTGTGATAATATATCCAACCGATACGGTCTATGCCATGGGTTGTCTTTCCAACCAGCCCAAGGCAATTGCTCGTTTGGCCAAGCTGAAAGGGATTAAAATGGTGAAGTCAAGATTTAGTTTTTTGTTTAAAGATATATCTGATTTGTCTGCCTATGTAAAGCCTATTGATACTCCGACTTTCAAACTTTTAAACAAATGCTTGCCAGGACCCTATACTTTCTTGCTGCCTGCCGTAAAAAAACTTCCAAAACCCTTTGATAAACGTAAACGTATTGGCATACGAATCGTTGCGTTTTCATTTATTAATCATTTATTGGAAAAACTATCAGCCCCATTGATTACTACTTCTATTCACCATGAGGATGCTGTGGTGGCTTATGAAACCAATCCAAATGCTATCTACGAAATGTGGTGTGATTCTATCGATTATATGGTTGAAATGGGATATGGCGGTAATCAACCTTCAACGGTTATCGATTTGAGTATAGTTCCTTTCAAAGTTCTTAGGAAAGGGAAAGGGTCTTCGGATGTAGTATAAAAAAACGCCCCTCAAGGAAGGGCGCTTTTAAAAATAAGAAACAATTCTTTAGTTTGCCGCTTGCATGCCTTGATTAATCAAATCATAAAACTGATCCAATTTTGGAAGAACAACAATGCGTGTTCTTCTATTTTTTGCTCTGTTTTGAGCGGTATTGTTATCGTACAAGGGAATGTATGAGCTACGTCCGGATGCAGTCATGCGTTCAGGAGATACATTGAAATCGTTTTGAAGGATCCGTACAACCGCTGTGGCTCGTTTTACACTTAAATCCCAATTGTCCTCGATACCTTCTTTCTTGATTGGAACATTATCAGTATGTCCTTCAACCATGAATTCAATCTCTGGCTTATCATTCACTACTTGAGCAACTTTCCCAAGGACTTCTTTGGCACGTTTTGTCACTGTATAGCTACCGCTTCTAAATAAAAGTTTATCAGAAATCGAGACATAAACGACTCCTTTTTCAACATTAACTTCTATATCATCATCATTCAGATTACCCAAAACACCTTTCAAAGAGGTGACTAATGCGAGTGTGACAGAGTCTTTTCGAGTAACAGCTTCTTGCATGGTTTGGATTCGAACGTCCTTTTCTTTCATGCTTTCTAAAGATTTCTCTAAGTTTTCTGCTCCTTTTTGGGAAAGCGTGGTTAGGTTTCCAATGTTATTTATCAAATCTTGATTGTTGGCTTTGAGGAAAGCTACCCGCTCTTGAAGAGAAGCTAATGTAGCCTCAGCAGCCGCTTTTTCGTCATTACAAGTGTTGAGCTTCACTGTGGCACTGTCGAGCATGTTTTTTGTTTCTTGTTGTAGTTGTTCTAGCTCGGTGAATTTTTTTTGCGAAACACAGGAGGCCATGAGTACAGCAACTACTAGCAAAAGAGGTAATTGTTTTTTCATTGTGGTTGTAATTAAATTTTGAGAAATCAAAATTACTGTTTTATCAGCGATATATTTACAGTTGATTAAACTTTTTGTTTTTTTTAATAAAATACTGTATCACAATTGAATAGGTGTGATTATAATTTTTTATATTATTATTTCTACGTTGTTTGAAATAATAATAAAACCGTTTATAAAAATGAAAATGGGCGGTAAGAATTGATCCTGTTAATTGAAATTCTCCTTTGGAAAGATGAACAAGCCCAGCGACTCCATCCAATAGCATACGCAAGAGAAGTCTTGGAAATAACAAGTATGACGGAAGATTTTTGATGAGTAGGAAAAGGGAGTTTCTATAATTTAAATATTGCTTGTAAGGGCTGTGGGAAAGCGTTCCCGCTCCAACATGGTATACTTTAGAAGCACCAGTAGCAAAAATGAGATGGCTATCATTTCGCGCACGCCAGCACAAATCAATCTCCTCTTGATGAGCAAAAAAGGAATCGTCAAAGCCCCCGAGTGATTCGAAAATTTCTCTGCGAATAAAGAAACATGCACCACTCGCCCAAGCTACCCCAACTGGTTTATCATATTGCCCCTTATCTGCTTCCAAATGATTGAATATCCGCCCCCGGCAGTATGGGTATCCAAGGGCATCTAGATACCCTCCTGCTGCTCCCGCATATTCAAAATGCGTTCTACGGTTATAATCAAGCAAATGGGGTTGGGCAATAGCAATGTTTGAATTGGATTGAAATAGGGTCATAAGTGGGGGTATCCAGTTTGGGGTGACTTCTACATCTGTATTTAAGAGACAATACAAGTCTGCCTTGATATGACTGAGTCCTTCATTGTACCCACCGGCATAGCCTTTATTTTTCTCTAGCGTTATGAGGGTGACTTCTGGAAACTGACGAATATAATCTATTGAATTATCAGTGGAGCCATTGTCTATAACACAAACTTCGGCTTCCACAGAACAGGCAAGAGTATTGGGAAGAAATTTACGCAACCATTTTTCTCCATTCCAATTCAATAAAACAACCGCTAAAGTCATCATTCAGATGGTTTAAATACGGGCAGGCTTTTTAAAAACTGATATTTTGTCTGCGCAGCATCTATTTGACAAAAATAATGATCCATCCCATTGGTAACCATTAAATACGTACTATTCAAAGCCATATTATATTGTGCGATTTGGTCAAAACTTTTTTGGGTTATGGATACAGTGGGAGCTTTACATTCAATTAAGATGTGAGGTTTCCCAGTGGGTCGGAATACGATGATGTCATACCGTTTTGAACGCCCATTAAGCTGAATTTTTTTTTCAACATTGATAAGTTCCAGAGGATATTTTTTATCTTCTAGTAAAAAAGCAATACAATGTTGTCTAACCCATTCTTCGGGCTGTAATACCACCCATTTTTTTCGAACAGGATCCCATACCAAGGGTTTATTTTCCCTATTTTTAAGTTTGAATTTATACGTGGGAAAATTCAGTTGAATCATACCACAAAAGTGCAATATTTTTTCAGATGCAGGATTACCAAGGCCTTTTAAAACAAATCAGTGCAAAAAAAATCGCTCCCTTCTATTTGTTGTCTGGGACCGAAGCCTTTTTTATTGATTCTATAGTAGATTCTCTCACCAAAGCCCTTGTTGATGAAGCTGCTGCAGCTTTTGATCATACTATTTTGTACGGCAAAGACAGTTCGGTTTCACAGATAATTGAATCAGCAAAGCGATTCCCAATGGTATCGGAAAAACAATTGATTGTTGTTAAAGAAGCGCAATACATGGATAAACAGTTGGATGAATTGGCTGCGTATCTCTCTCAAGCTTCAAGGCAAACAGTTTTAGTGATTTGTTGGAAGAATAAAGCCTTTGATAAAAGGAAAAAATTATACAAAATTGCTCAAAAAGTAGGTGTCGTATTTGATAGTAAACCCCTTTATGAAAATCAAATTGGGAACTGGCTTCAATCTCGTGCAAAAGCTCTGGATGTGTCCCTTTCACCTGAAGCGGTTAGGGTATTGCAAGATTATTTGGGTGCTGATTTACATCGAATTCAAAAAGCCCTGGAAAAGTTGAAGTTTGTTATTCCAGAGGGGGATATCATTGACCCTTCATCCATTGAATATCATATTGGAATTAGCAAGGAATTCAATAATTTCGAATTACAGAAGGCCATTGGTCAACGGAACTTTAGCCAGTCACTTCGTATCACACATTATTTATCGCAAAACCAAAAACAATACCCACTTGTACTTACCATTAGCAGTCTGTTTGGTTACTTTCAGCGCGTCATGCAATATCACGCTTTGGAGAACAAACAACAGGCCGCAACTGTTTTAGGAGTTTCACCTTATTTCGTCAAAGAGTACCAGCTGGCCGCTTCGCATTATTCCCTGAAAAAGTGCAGCAAAGCCTTGCAAGTGATTTATCAAGCCGATTTAAAAAGTAAAGGGATCATTGGAGGTGGAAGTACATCTCCAGAAGCTATCCTAAAACAGTTAGTTATTGATGTATGGATTTAGCCTAGAGAAGGAAAACCAGTGGGATCACTTTCACTCATGAGCGTATACAAGGCTTCTATGATGTCTTCCTTGGAGGGTTTAGTAATATAATCTCCATCATTGCCGTAGGGCGGACGGTGAGCTTTAGCGCTCAATAATTGCGGACTGCTGTCAAGGGATTGAAAAATGTTTTGCTTATCGAGAAGCTGTTGAAGCAAATAGGCTGTGGCTCCCCCTGGAACATCTTCATCAACAATCAGCAAACGATTGGTTTTTGCAATACTAGTTCCCACAGCACCTTCTATATCAAAAGGCAATAGAGATTGCACATCAATCACTTCAACGGAAACACCCATTTTAGCAATTGTTTCAGCAGCTTCTTGTAGGATCGCTAGGGTTGCTCCATAACTCAGAGCAGTAATATCAGAGCCCTTCCTTAATATTTCCACCGCACCAAGGGGAGTGGTGAAGTCTCCGAGATTGGAGGGCATTTTTTCCTTCAATCGATATCCGTTTAATGTTTCAATAACCATTGCGGGCTGATTGATTCGTAATAATGCATTGTACATGCCTGCAGCTTGTGTCATGTTTCTTGGAACAAGAATGTAAATGCCTCTTAGGGCATGCACTAGGGTCCCCATCGGTGATCCCGAATGCCAAATGCCTTCCAAACGATGCCCTCTTGTCCGAATAATTAATGGTGCAATTTGTTGACCTTTAGTTCTATAATTCATAGATGCTAAATCATCACTTAACGTATGAAGTGCATAGAGCATATAATCCAAATATTGTATTTCGGCGATAGGGCGAAACCCCCGTAGTGCAAGTCCAATTCCTTGACCGACGATAGTTGCTTCACGAATACCAGTATCAAAAATTCGGGATTCACCATATTTCTTTTGAAGTCCTTCGGCCCCTTGATTAACATCCCCAATTTTGCCAACATCTTCTCCAAAAAGAAGCAATCGGTCGTATTTAGCAAAAAGAGCATCAAAATTATCTCTTAGCACAATACGCCCATCTACAGCAGTTTGCTTTTCTTTATATTGTACAGGAATATCGTTATTTGAAGCTAGGTTTTCATTGTATAAGTGAGTGTTGTAACGCTCTTTAAGGACTTCTTTGGTTTTTGCAATCCAATCTATCAAAGGTTGGCGAACAGAGACAGGGAAGCGTCCCAACCCCAAGATGCCCCGTCTTGCGTTCTGCATCAATTCTCGCAAACTAAAATCATCCAAGGATTCGGTGTTGTTGTGCAATAGCCCAAAGTTTACATCATTTTGAGTCATCGGGCGGACGGTTTCAAAAACCTTGAGTAATTCTTCTTTGGATTGGTCCATGAGTTGGCGGTATTCCTTCCACGCCTTTCTCTTATTTTCTCGGATTTCTTTGTCAATTAATTTTTCCAATTCAGATAACCCCTCTTCAGTTGCTATCCCCTGAGCCAGAATCCATTCTTTGAATTTTAGAATACAATCATATTCCTCCTCCCATTCCAATCTTTTCTTGCTTTTGTAGCGTTCGTGTGAGCCTGATGTGGAATGGCCAAGAGGTTGGGTGAGTTCTTGAACATGAACTAGAACGGGTAAATGTTTCTCCCTGGCCAGTTTCTCTGCATGGCTATATGTTTTCATCAAGGCTGTAAAATCCCAACCTTTGACGGTTAGTATTTCCAATCCCGTGGAGTCGTCTATTTTTTGAAATCCTGCCAGTGCCTCAGAAACACTTCCTTTAGTCATTTGTTTGTCATTACCCACAGAAATACCATAACCATCATCATAGATGGACAATACCATGGGAACTTGTATTATAGCGGCGGCATTGACGGCTTCAAAGAACAAACCCTCAGCCGCACTGGCGTTCCCTATGGTCCCCCAAACAATTTCATTGCCGTTGTTACTGAATTTTTCATTGTTTTTGATTTTATTTTCACGATAGAGCTTGGATGCTTGTGCCAACCCAACTAGACGGGGCATTTGTCCTCCCGTAGGCGAAATATCTGAACTGTGATTGAACTGATCCATTAGATTGATCCATTCTCCTTTTTCGTCGATACTTCGTGTTGTAAAATGTCCCCCCATCTGTCGCCCTCCAGACATTGGTTCTTTTTCCAAATCTGGGTGGGCATAGATCGCTGCAAAGAATTGAGAAATACTCAATTGCCCTTGCGCTATTAGTAGTGTTTGATCTCTATAATAACCCGCTCTAAAGTCTCCTTTTCTGAAAAAGTGGTTGATTGCAATTTGAGGAAGCTCTTTGCCATCACCGAAGATTCCGAAATTCCCTTTGCCGGTTAACACTTCTCTACGGCCCAATAAACTACAGGAGCGGCTTAAATAGACAATACGATAGTCTGAAAGGACACGTTTTTGGAAACTATCAAAATTAATTTTGGCAGTTGAGGTTGGGTTGGAAGTCATGAAGCACAAAATTACAAAAAAATGCGGTTTTAAATATTAGAACCACTTACGCGTAAATAATGCTGCCAATTGTTTGGTTTCAACAGTTAAAACGAATCGGATGTTTTGGATGTAAGACGAATCATTGAGTTGGAGTCCGTCTTGGTTGTAGATGGGAAAATACATTTCCAAATAATCTGGGACTAGATTTAAACGAATTCCTGTTCCCCAATACTTTTTTATGGGTTGATTGAGATTTTTTGCCAACGCAACGTCACCATACACTTCAATCCATTTCCAAAGACTCATCATTAAGTTTGTACTAAACAAATAATCACTCACATTGGATTCCGTTAAATTGGCTTTCAGACCTCCCTCAGCCAAAATAAATTGTTGACTAAAAAAACCAGAGGTTTCAGAACGTCCCAGGTATTGATACTGATACAAATAGTCATTGGGACGAGTTAGACTGAAGTCAAAAAAATTATTATTCTTTGCTGCATTTCTGATAAACTTACCAGCAAAAAAACGGACTTGGAATTGACGACCACTGGGGAAAAGTTTGCGGTAATCGAAATTGAAACTCGCTTTGCTGAAAGAATTGGATAATTCCAAGCTCGAAGCCATAGTAAGGTATTTTAATGTGGCTTTATCGGAATATAAATGCGTTAATTTCAATACGCCATACTCTGGAGTTGTTTCTATTCCTTCATCAATATCCTTGGAAATATTATACCATGACGCACTCAAAGCTTGGCGTAAGTTTGATCTGAAATCGGGTGTTCTAAAGAAAAAAGCCAGTTGTGGAGCGACGACGTGGTAGCGAAGTCCTGTATCGTAATGAAAACTAGTCCCGTTTAGGGATAATGTAGTAAGGAAGTTTTTTCGCTCTAAAGAGTTTATTCTCAAGGCCAATCGATAACTACCCACAAGATTTTCCTCGAGAAAAGAATATTGAGGGCGAAAATCCATTTGAAAATTTTGTCTGGTGAGCTTTTTATTGTGAAATCTTCCACCAAACGAAATTCCATCGTAGGCATTGTAATTCGATATTGGATTGGCAAAAAGCTGATTTCTATCTGGGACTTCTGTATCTTTCACTAAACGAAACGACAAGGGCTTCTTGAAAATTTTTTGTTGGGTAGATTTCCAGTTGTTTTCTTTATTTAATTCGGGTAAGCCTAAGAATGGGTTTATGGCGATTTGATCGCTCCCTTTTCTGTCAAACTTATACGCTCGTTCCGGATTAGGATAAACCCACATTTGTGAGACTATTTCTTTATTTTTTAATCTACTCAATTTGACAGGAATTTGTAATTTATTATTCTCTGTAACGATCAACTCTATGGAATCTTTGTCTTTTGATTGTTCTTTAATTTGAAAATCAACCCCCCAGCGTTGGTTGATATAGGTGTCATAGAACCATTGAATGTCTTGCTGATCTTTTGACTTAAAATACGATTGTATCATCCCAGCATTTTCACTTGAAATAAGTTGCTTTATCAGTTTTTCAAACCGTTCATTATTCATGTAGGATTCTAGATATCGAAGGCCAATTCCCACATGATAGGGAACGGTTATGCGTTCATTGAAGCGAGTTAGACTTCCTTTCTCTGTGGCTGCTTCTTGATGTAGATTGTTACGAAGCATAAACTCCGTATAGGTCATAAAACTGTCGTTAAATGACATTTTAGCAATCCCATAGGTCCTTAAGTAGAATAACTTTGAAAGATCCCCTAGAAAGCGAAGGTTGGGGTGGTAAGTCTCGATATATTTAATAACAAGATAGATAGGAAGACCCTCTAAAATCCATTGATTCTTTCTTTTTGGAAGCATCATTTGAGTTTGGACATAGGTTCGTGAAAAGGCTTTAATCACTTTTAATTCATTGAGTAATGATTTTGAAAAGGGGCTAATGAAACTGGGTAGCTGATTCAGCCCATAAAACGGACGTTTATTGTAATCGATCTTAGAAACAATGAAATTTGACTGGGTAAAGTCTGGAATCTCTTTTCTAAGGAACGCGTAAATACGCTCAAATTGATTTTGTGACTCGCTTTGAAGTTGCTTAGGATACCCTATGTCTGAAAAAATCTGGGCCCCATCTGGCATGGAATAAGTGACAAATTCAGTTTCTTCACTCATTACAAAGGTGGGGCAATAAAGGGAACTACCCTCCCATACTAATTTTTCTATTCTGGGAAGGTCTGCAATAATTTCATAGGAGTCTGGTGTTTCAAAGCGAACCTTGTAGTGGGCTTTGTAGCTGTTTTGATCGTCTATATCCAAATTACTCACCAAACGCTCCAATGATGAACTGGGTCCGGTGTAGGTCAATAACCATTCGGTTAATCGGATCGATTTTTTATTTTCATTATAACCATATTTAGAAAATTTGGCATCAGGAAGAATTAAATCGTATTCAAAATAAAGCGTAATCCCATTTTGCTGGGCTACTGGGGGAATTAAAATCCCAATTTGATCCGGGTGATTGACGGGTCGAAACCAAGAAAGGAGGCTTTGTTTTTCTTTGATCGATTGTATAACAGTCTGTCCAAGACGATTTTTTGGAGCTAAATAAAAACTGCGGTCAAATTCTTCTGCAAACCAAAGAGCCAATGGAGTTTTTGAACTGCTATAGGCATGATTCCAATCGTTAAAATACAAGGTATCATTGACAATAGCTCCAGCTTCAAGATGCACCTGCTGTCTTATTTTTATTTTTCTTTCTTCTGCGATAACCTCAGCATCTACCTCATAGGTTACCGCTTGTTGTGCCTGCAACAGGTTCACTAATAGAGAGAGAAATAAAAATAGAACTCGTTGCATATTTAAAAATTCGGACGGAAGCTGTCCTTAGTGTGAAACTTATCTAAAGCTTGAAGGACTTCTTCTGGAGTGTCTACGACTTCAATCAGGTTCAAATCTTCTGGACTTATATTTTTCTTAGTAAGTAACTGCGATTTGATCCATTCCATCAAACCAGACCAATAATTCTTACCAACAAGTAAAATAGGAAACGATTTGATTTTTTCAGTCTGAATTAGAGTGAGAGCTTCAAATAATTCATCTAGGGTACCCAATCCACCAGGCATTACTACAAAGCCTTGTGCGTACTTAACAAACATTACTTTTCGAACAAAAAAATACTCAAAATTGATGCTCTTATCGGTATCAATATAGGGATTGCTCTGTTGTTCAAAAGGAAGATTTATATTCAATCCTACAGATAATCCCTTTGCTTCTTGTGCACCCCGATTGGCAGCTTCCATGATGCCTGGACCACCTCCTGTAATTACCCCATAACCGTGCTTTACTATGGCATATGATATTTTTTTGGTCAGTTGGTAAGTGGGATCCGTTGCTTCTGTTCGGGCCGATCCAAAAATTGAAATACAAGGCCCTATAGCACCTAATCGCTCATAACCTTCCACAAACTCACTCATGATCTTGAATAGAGCCCAAGAGTCATTTGCTTTGATTGCACTCCAATTTTTTTGTGGATGTTTGTTAGTTGACATGGATTATGTTTTTGGGGTTAATTCGATAGCTAAATAGGTGGCGGTATGACTGTTTTTTTGGATTGCAAGAGATTCGGGTGTGCCTTCTCCAACCAATTGTCCGCCACCTTTTCCTCCTTCTGGGCCAATATCAATAACGTAGTCAACTAATTTGATTACATCCAAGTTGTGTTCTATAATCAATACAGTATTTCCTTTGTCTACCAATCGATTGAGCATTTCCATAAGTACCCGAATATCTTCAAAGTGCAATCCAGTTGTTGGTTCATCTAAAATATAAATTGTTTTTCCTGTATCTCTCTTGGAAAGTTCCGCAGCTAATTTTATTCGTTGAGCTTCCCCACCCGATAGCGTTGTGGAGGACTGACCTAAAGCAACATAGCCTAACCCAACTTCTTGGATGGTTTTTAATTTCTTGTATATTTTGGGGATCGACTCAAAAAAAGTGACTGCCTCGTTTATGGTCATGGATAGGACATCGGCAATAGACTTTCCACGATACCTTATCTCAAGAGTTTCTCTGTTGAAGCGTTTTCCTTGACAGTCTTCACATTCAATGTAGACATCGGGTAAGAAATTCATTTCAATGACACGCATTCCCCCTCCCTGGCAGGTCTCGCAACGCCCTCCTTTCACATTAAAACTGAATCTACCTGGCTTATATCCTCGGATTTGTGCTTCTGGCGTTTTGGTGAAAAGAGTTCTAATTTCACTGAAAACACCTGTGTAAGTCGCTGGATTACTTCGAGGCGTTCGTCCAATAGGACTTTGGTTGATATCTACTACCTTATCTAAATATTCTAAACCAGAAATTGACTTGTAGGGAAGGGGTTCCTTCACTCCATTAAAATAATAAGCATTGAGAATTGGGTAAAGGGTTTCGTTGATTAGTGTGGACTTACCACTTCCAGACACCCCAGTAATACCAATCATTATCCCCAAAGGCAAGCTAAGGTTAATGTTTTTAAGATTGTTTCCTTTGCATCCTTTTAGGTCGATGGCATTCCCATTTCCGGTACGTCGTTTTTGGGGTATGGGAATTATTTTTTGTTGCGTGAGGTAAGCCGCCGTTAGCGTCTTTAGGTTGCTAAGCTCATTTGGAGGACCTTCTGAGATTATCTCACCCCCATTTTTCCCTGCAAACGGTCCCATGTCAATGACATGATCGGACCGTAATATCATGTCCTTATCGTGCTCCACAACGATGATTGAATTACCCATGTCCCGAAGTGACTCCAAAGACGCAATCAAGCGTTGATTATCTCTTTGATGGAGACCAATACTGGGTTCATCAAGAATATAGAGCACCCCAACAAGTTGTGAACCTATTTGGGTTGCAAGCCGTATTCGTTGAGCTTCTCCTCCTGAGAGCGATCGAGACGAGCGATTAAGGGTCAAATAGTTCAAACCAACATCGAGAAGGAAACGCGTTCGCATTTTCAGCTCTTTAAGTAGCTCTAAAGCAATTTTATTTTCATTGGAGGTTAGCATTTCCGGTAATTGCTCGAACCATCTATAGAGGTCGATCAAATCCATACTCGTCAACTCCCCAATAGTGGCATCATTGATTTTAAAGTATTGCGCTTCTTTCTTGAGTCGTTGCCCATTGCAACTGGAACACTTTTTTTCATCCATAAAAGCTTTTGCCCATCGTTTGATTCCAGAAGATTCACTATTCAGATATTGATATTGAATGAAATTTTCTATCCCTTCGTAATCAATTTTATAGTCGCGTGTAATCCCTAGTGACTTGGACGGAATTGAAAATTTTTCTTTCCCCCCTTTGAGGATGACTTGTAAGGCTTCATTAGGAATTTTTTCAATGGGATCATTTAACGAAAAGCCATAGCATTTGGCAATGACTTCTATTTGTTTAAATGCCCAATTGTTTTTTCGTTCCCCTAGTGGGATAATACCGCCTTTGTTGATAGGTATTGATCTGTCTGGAATAATTTTGTCTTGGTTCAAAACCTGTTGCACCCCCAATCCTTTACAATTAGGACACATGCCTTTGGGGGAATTGAAAGAAAAGCTGTTGGGTTCTGGCTTGGGGTAGGAAAGTCCGCTATCAGGACACATCAGATTACGACTAAAATAACGTTGTTTCTCTGAATCCAAATCTATAATCAATAAGCTGTTGTCACCAAATTCCATAGCTGTGGCTACGGAATCTTCCAATCGCTTATCAAGATTGGCTGTTTTGTCCATTTTGACACGATCCACAACCAATTCAATATCATGGGTTTTGTAGCGATCTAGCTTCATACCTGGCTTTAGATCTTCAATAAGGCCGTCTACACGGACTCGTATGAAGCCTTGCTTGAGAAGATTTTCAAAAAGCTCGCGATAATGGCCTTTTCTGGATTTGATAATAGGAGCGAGGAGGGCTATTTTTTTTTCCTGAAACTCTTTTTGTATTAAGGCCAAAATTTGAGCATCGCTATAGCTTACCATTTTCTTGTGGCTGATATAGCTGTAGGCGGTTCCAATCCGTGCGAAGAGAAGTCGTAAATAATCGTATAGTTCTGTAATGGTACCCACTGTGGATCGTGGACTTCTAGAAGTTGTTTTTTGTTCAATGGCAATGACAGGGGAAAGGCCATCTATTTTATCCACATCTGGACGTTCCAAGTTGCCTAGAAATTGGCGGACATAGGCGGAAAAAGTTTCCATGTAACGACGTTGACCTTCCGCATAGATGGTTTCAAAAGCTAGTGATGACTTACCACTACCTGACAGGCCTGTGATCACAACTAGTTTTTCACGAGGGATTGAAACATCAATATTTTTTAAATTGTGAACACGAGCTCCTTGGACTTCGATCACACCTTTTTCCTCCTTCATAAGCCTCCAAAAATAGCATTTTCCACTCGAAAAACACTAGTATGGGGTCGTTGTTTTATTGTTACCAAATCGCGGCCGCATCATCCCCTCTTGGGTCGGATCCTGTTGAAATAATGCCCTCTTTTGAAACTAAAATTGCATCTACACGACCAATGATTCGTGGTTCTTTTTCTTCAATAGGATAGTTTTTTTCTTTCAATGATTGGATTTGTTCCTTGGTGAACCTACCCGGTTCCAATTCCACCAAATCGGGAAGCCATTGATGATGGAATCGGGGCGCTTCCACTGCGGCTTGCATATCCATTCCAAACTCATAGACGTTGAGAATGGTCTGAAAAACTGAAGTGATAATCGTAGAGCCTCCTGGTGTCCCTAGGATCATCCATAGTGTTCCGTCTTTTTCAACAATTGTTGGGGTCATTGAACTGAGCATTCGTTTACCAGGAGCAATAGCATTGGCCTTGTTACCAATCATTCCAAACATATTAGGTGTTCCTGGCTTACTGCTAAAGTCATCCATTTCATTGTTTAGGAAAAAACCACCCGCTTCCACATATACTTTAGACCCATAGCTTCCATTGAGGGTAGTAGTGACAGCCACAGCATTTCCATTTTGGTCTAAAATAGAATAGTGGGTTGTTTCATCACTTTCTTCCCATTGAATTTCCCCTGCTTTTATTTCCGAAGAAAGCGTAGGTTTATTCCAATTAAAACTGGTCATTCTGCGATTGAGATAGGCGGGATCTGCTAGGCTGTCTATGGGGATAGTGACGAAATCTGGATCACCCATATATTCTGACCGATCGGCATACGAGCGTCTCTCTGCTTCTATCATTAGCTGCATGGCTTCTATTGAATTATGATCGTATTGACCAATATTATAAGGTTCAATCATTCCGAACAATTGATTTAGACAGAGCCCTCCACTAGAAGGGGGTGCCATTGATATCATCGCTAAATCTTTGTAATTGAATTGATGTGGATCTCTCCACACGGCTTCGTAATTTTTTAAATCTTCTAAAGAAATAATTCCTTCAGTTTCTGCTAAACGATCAATAATCAACTGGGCTGTTTTTCCTTCATAAAATCCCACTCTGCCCGTCAACTGAATGCGTCGAAGCGATGCCGCCATTTCAGGATTTTTTATAGTGTCACCCACCTGATACGTTTTCGAAAATCGGCTATTTATCCCGTTAATCAAAATAAACTCTTCTCTCTTAGATGCTAAGCTTTCGGCTTGCTTTTCTGTTACAACAAACCCTTTTTCTGCTAAATCGATAGCCGGCTGAACCAAATCGACAAAGGGGAGTGAACCGAGTTTTTCATGAATACGAAGAATCCCATCAATTGAGCCTGGAACACCTACTGCTAGACCTCCCAGTGTGCTCTTGTCTGGGATCACTTCACCTGCAGCATCAAGATACATATCTTCTGTGGCAGCAGCAGGAGCTTTTTCTCTAAAATCTAAACTTCCAACGGTTCCATCGGCATTCCGATACACTAAAAAGCCTCCTCCGCCGATGTTTCCAGCATTGGGGTAGCAGACCGCTAGGGCCAAATGGGTTGCTACCATTGCATCAAAAGCATTCCCCCCTTGTTTTAAAATGGCAAGGCCAATTGAAGAGGCTTCCTCTCTAGCTGAAACAACTGCAGCTTTGGGATGGTTTGAAGGATTCTGACATTGTATGAGTAGGATTATTCCAAATAGGATTAATAGATTTCGGGTCATAATACTGAATTTAGATCCTTAAAATACGGTAATTCTTGATAAACGCCACTCTTTGGGTGGCTTTTGCAAAAAACACACAGGTCTTTAAAAAAAATCTTAAAATCTTGACTTAAAAGATCCCAATGAAGTGTTAGTTCCTCTGTTGATTCACTTAAGTTCGAAGGAAACTGAGTACGGCTCTCCATTTGTTTTAAAACGTCTTTTAAACTTTCCTTGGATTTGTACTTCAGCAACCAATTTTCTCTTTTTATTATGAGTATTCGTTGGTTATATCCTTTTGGGAGTAGGTTCAAATATTTCTCCAAATCATTGTAAAATTTTTGAGCAAATCTATTTAGTGACAAAGGATGATAGCGCGACCAATGATGGGCAAGAAGATGATCGTAATACATATCAACAATCACTCTACTGTAATGTCGGTATTTGGGAAAGAGCAATCGAACGTGCTTTTTAAATAAAATATGATTGTCGGTAAATGAATCAATGGCACGATGAAGGGTTATCCCGTCTTGAATTGCTTTGGGATAATTTTTCCAATCGGAGCCCTTCACATCATCAGCAATAAAATTACCTACAGAGTGCAGCACGCTGGAGCCAGAGAGGTAGATGTGTGCCAGATAATTCACTCATCAAAGGTACAACGGTAGCGGACAATTTATAGTTAGCGATCTTGATAATTATAAGCAAGTATTGTGGAAAACTAATCAAGGCCCAGTCCACTCTCAAAAGGGGAATCCGTACTTTTGAAATATGACATTAATAAAATCTATATCAGGAATCCGTGGCACCATCGGTGGTGCTCCCGAAGAGAACCTGACCCCCCTAGATGCTGTTCGTTTTGCTGCGGCTTATGGAACTTGGTTGCGTCAACTTCATTCCAATAAACCAATATCAGTAGTTCTGGGTCGTGATGCTCGATTGTCGGGAGCAATGATTCAAGGCTTGGTCCAAAATACTCTTCTAGCACAAGGAATTAATGTACTTGATGCGGGACTATCTACCACCCCGACAGTTGAGATGGCTGTAGTTTTTGAGCAAGCCCAAGGGGGGATTATATTAACGGCTAGTCATAATCCCAAACAATGGAATGCACTAAAACTACTTAACGATAAAGGAGAATTTGTTTCGGCAAACGACGGGGCTACTATTTTAGAATTGGTCTCCAAAAACGCTTTTGAATTTGTGGGAGTAGATGATCTCGGAACACTTTCCATTAAGTCAAATTACATTCAGGAACACATCGCTGCTATTCTCGCCCTCCCGTTAGTAAACCAAGAGGCTATCCAAGCTAGTAGCCTGAGTGTTGTAGTGGATGCGGTTAATTCAACGGGTGGTTTAGCCATTCCACCCCTTTTAAAAGCTTTAGGGGTTAGAATGCACCCATTGTATTGCGAGCCCACAGGCATCTTCCCCCACAACCCTGAGCCACTTAAAGAGCATTTGGGTGATCTTTGCGAAACGGTTGTTAGGGAAAAAGCAGATTTTGGCCTTGTTGTCGACCCTGATGTGGACCGATTGGCCTTCGTCGATGAAAAAGGTCAGATGTTTGGAGAGGAATACACACTAGTTGCTTGTGCCGACTATGTCTTATCGAAAACACCAGGAAATACCGCTTCCAATCTGTCCTCCACACGTGCCCTGAAATCAATAACTCAAAAATATGGAGGAACATACACCGCAGCAGCTGTGGGAGAGGTAAACGTGGTTCGAGCCATGAAAAAAACCCATGCGGTTATTGGTGGTGAAGGAAATGGAGGAATCATTTATCCTGAACTCCACTATGGGCGAGACGCTTTGATTGGTATCGCGTTATTTTTATCTCTATTGGCCGAAAAAAAGCAATCGGTTTCGAGTTTAAAAGCCACCTATCCTGAATTCTTCATGAGCAAGAAGAAATTGCAATTAAAAAGTGGGATGAACGTGGATGTTCTTCTAGATAAGGTCAGCCATCGATTTGCAGAACATCAACCTTTAACCATTGATGGCGTCAAAATTGAATTTGACGAGAGTTGGGTGCACCTGAGAAAGTCTAATACGGAGCCTATAATTCGAATATACACTGAAGCACCTAGTCAAGCGGAAGCCAATACTTTAGCAGAAAAATTTATTGGCATACTGACTGATTTCATTTAGGTTCTCTTCCTTCATGCTTAAATCGACGATGAGACCAAAGATATTGAGAAGGATCTTTGTAAATTTGTGTTTCTAATTTTGTGTAAAAACGATCCGTAATATCGTTATCTAAGGTGCTTTTTGAGTTTTCTTCTAAAACTTCAAATTTTACTTCATAATAACCTCTTTTTAAGCGATTTATGGATGCATATACAAGTGGTATATTGTACTTTTTTGCCAAACGTTCTGCCCCTGTAAAAACAGGTACTCTTATGCCTAGGAATTCTTTCCAATAGGATTTTGATTTCAGTTTTGGAGTTTGATCCATCGCAAAGCCGTATACGCCTGCTTGCCCAATAGTTTGGTTTTGGTGTATCGTGCTGGCGGTTTCTTTTCTCGGCAATAGAAGAATTCGATATTTTTTTCGAATTCGACTAAGGAATCGGTTGAAATGGGTGTTTTTAAGAGGGGAATAAATTAGATAAGGGTGTAGCTTTTCAAATTGAAGTCCTAAAGAAGCCATCCATTCCCAATTGGAGAAATGACCACACAAAATAAAAACAGAGCGATTTTTTTTTTCATATTGCGTTAGTGCTTCTACGTTGACCACTTTAAAACGTTTTTGGATGTTGGAAGGTGACAGGGTGATACTCTTAAGTGTTTCCACTATGATATCACTGAGATTCGTGTAAAATTTGACAATGATTTGTGCTCGTTCTTTGGAATTTTTTTCTGGGAAAATTCTTTCTAAGTAGTTATTGATCATTTTTTTTCTATAGCCAACAACACGATAGAGGAAAAAAGAAAGACCATTGGAAAATCTATAAAGAAACCAAAAGGGGAGTAACGAAAAGCCGTATAAAAACGGGACTATTAAATAAAATAAGATTCGGTTCAATCGTTAAGTCTTTGAAGCAAATATACTACATTGCGATTGCTAAAACAGGGCAATACTCATGAGTTTTTTCGTCATAATTATTCTTATCGCTAACGTATATGTTTCGAGAAAAGGGTTTCGGGAAATCTCCTTTTTTCAAAAATATGTCCTCAAGATAGAGGCCATTCAACAAGGAGAATATTACCGTTTGATCAGCTCGAGTTTTTTACATGTTGACACCAATCACCTTCTTTTCAATATGTTAACTCTATTTTTCTTTGGAGACTATGTGGTTTCCTATTTTGGAGGATTGCTTTTTTGGTTCATTTATTTGGCCAGTGTTCTCAGCGGGAGCCTCTATGGGGTGTATTACAATAGAGATAAATCTCACTATACTGCTGCTGGTGCTAGTGGGGGAGTGGTGGGTGTTTTGTTTTCTGCTCTTTTGGCTTTTCCTGAAATGAAGCTTGGGTTTTTGTTTTTCCCCATACCCATTCCAGGTTATTTATTCGTGATTCTATATTTAGCCTACACAGTATACGGAATGAAAAGTCAACGAGATCAAATAGGCCATTCCGCGCATTTGGGTGGTGCAATAGGCGGTGTATTGACCAGCTTAATTATCTCTCCTGGACTGCTTAGTCAATGGTTTGGCCAAGTTCCTATATAATAGGTTCTATTGAAGCAAACGTGAAAGAGTTGCTTCGAGTTGAGGCCCCCTAAGATTTTTAGCAATTATCACTCCATTTTCATCCAAAATAAATGTAGCAGGAATGGAAGACACCTTGTACAATTGAGCAACGGGATCGCGCCAGTACTGTAAGTTAGATACATGATCCCAATTCAATCCGTCGTCTTGAATCGCCTGAATCCATCTTTTTTTGTCTCGATCCAAAGAAACGCTCACTACATGCAGCCCTTTATTCTTTAATTTATTATAGGTTCGAACCAAATTTGGATTTTCGACTCGACAGGGGCGACACCAAGAAGCCCAAAAATCAAGAATGGTGATTTTTCCGAGCTGTTGACTCAGTTCAATAAGTGTTCCGTCTGGTGAGGGGGCCGTAAAATTGGGAGCCTGATTGCCAATCGATGTTGGTGATACGGGAGCGTTGAGTTTGTCTTCAATTGCCCTCCCCAAAGCCGTATTTTTTATGCGTGACGTGTAATTAGAAAAAATGGGCTTAGCTTGAAGGGGTACCATCGTTTTGGTATTCAACATCCGGTCAAGCATCAAGGCGGCTAGGTAAGAATTTGTCTTTTCCTTGACCAACGAGACTTCATAGGCTTTTATTTCCTCTTGTAATTGGAGGTATTGTTTCTGTAATTCTTCTACCAATAAGTTATCACTGAATTGACGGGCTTCATTGATTTGAGTGGTTAGTGAATTCAAACCCACTCCAAATTCATTACTTTTTTCTTTAAAAGCGATCAAGTCATCGTTGGAAAGAGTTCCCACGACTTTAGAATTGGTTAGGTTTTGAGTTTCAATACTCATTTGTAATTCCCCTTTCTCGGAGATAAAAGGGAAATTACCTGCTTGCCCTTCAACCATAATAAAGTTGAGTGTTGGAACGTCTACGGTTATTTTGAAGGAAAATTCTCCTTCCTTCGAGACGACCGTATCATATGGTCTTGGTTGATTGTTGGTGTCCGGAATATAACGGATGATTTTAGTAGGCTCCAGCGTATCTATAGATCCGTTGATAACCAAATCAGGGTTTTGTGAACATCCTAATACTACTACAAACCAAATCCCAAAAAGCTTTTTCATAGAATACTTTTGGTAAAAATACGCAATTTCATTTCGAAACCGTCTCGTCAACACCCACAAGAATGCCTATTAAAATGTTAATTTTTGAATGTGGTTTACTGTATATTTGCATTCGATTATGGCGGGAAATTCATTTGGACAGTTGTTTCGTATTACCTCGTTTGGAGAGTCACATGGCCCTGCAATTGGTGGTGTAATCGATGGATGCCCATCAGGTATTGAATTCGATATGGATGCCATTCAGAATGACTTGAATCGAAGAAAACCGGGGCAATCCTCATTGGTTACTCAACGTAAGGAACCAGACGAGGTTGTTTTCTTTTCTGGAATTTTTGAGGGTAAAACAACGGGAACACCTATCGGTTTTGCAATTCACAATACGAACCAAAAATCTAAAGATTACTCACATATTAAGGATAGTTATCGCCCTTCTCATGCCGATCGGGTATATGATGAAAAATACGGTATAAGGGACTATCGAGGTGGAGGAAGAAGTTCAGCTCGTGAAACGGCCAGTCGAGTGGTTGCAGGGGCTATTGCCAAACAGATGCTCCAACCGATTCGTATTCAAGCCTATGTTTCTGCTGTGGGCCCTATTGCGATGTCGGACGACAATAAGGAAGTTGATTTCACCCTCATAGAAAAGAATCCTGTGCGCTGCCCCGACTCGCAAAAAGCAGAAGAAATGGAAGCCTATATTCGTGAGATTAGAAAAGAAGGTAATACGGTGGGCGGTGTTGTCAGTTGTGTGATCACAAATGTGCCCATAGGATTAGGTGAGCCTGTTTTTGATAAGTTACATGCTCAGTTGGGTAAAGCCATGCTTTCCATCAATGCGGTAAAAGGATTTGAATACGGCAGTGGTTTTGGTGGTGCAAAGCTAAAAGGCAGCGAACACAACGATCTTTTTAACCCAGATGGAAGTACTCAAACCAACCATTCTGGAGGGATACAAGGAGGAATTTCTAACGGTATGGACATCAACTTTAAAGTAGCTTTTAAGCCGGTAGCTACCATAATGCAAACGCAAACCACACTCAATAAAAAAGGAGAAATGGTGGAAATGCAAGGAAAGGGTAGACACGATCCCTGTGTAGTACCGAGAGCTGTTCCAATTGTTGAAGCCATGGCAGCTTTAGTTTTGGCTGACTTTACACTTCTTAATCGAAGTACTCGGCTTTAATTTATTTATCCGTATTTTACTTATCACCAAATTGAATTACCTCCGTATGAAAAAATTAGCGCTCCATTGGAAAATATTGATTGGTATGTTCCTCGGCGTCCTATTCGGTCTACTTATGTCCTTCGTGGAATCGGGAGATCTTATTGTTCGAGATTATGTCAAGCCATTTGGCACCATTTTCATCAATCTTCTTAAACTTATTGCCATTCCCTTAATATTGGCTTCTCTTATCAAAGGTGTTTCTGATCTTAAAGACATTTCCAAGCTCTCTGCTATGGGAGGGAGAACGATAGGAATTTACTTAATCACCACACTGATTGCCGTTTGCATTGGTCTGGTTCTCGTCAATAGTATTCAACCCGGTAAGTCAATAAGTACCGACACCCGACAAGAACTTGTTGAAGCCTATGCTAATGATGCTGACGAAAAAAGACAAGCTGCGGCTAAACAACAGGAAGCAGGGCCGCTTCAAGCCCTAGTAGATATTGTTCCTGATAATATATTTAACGCAACCACAAGTAATCGCAACATGCTTCAGGTTATCTTTTTTGCTCTTTTTTTTGGAATTGGAATGATTCTGATTCCAGAAGAAAAGGCAAGAAGTGTCAAAGGTTTTTTTGATGCTTTTAATGAAGTTATTCTTAAAATGATTGATCTAATCATGCTTGTGGCTCCTTATGGCGTTTTTGCTCTATTGTCTGCCCTAGTTGTAGAAGCACCAAGTTTGGAATTGTTTCAAGCCCTAGCATTATATGCAATTACACTCCTGTTGGGTTTGGCACTGATGATAGCTGTGTATGCCATTTTGGTTCGTGTGTTTGCCAAGCGGAGTCCCAGTTTTTTCTTTAAGGGGATTGCCCCAGCGCAACTTTTAGCATTTTCTACTTCCTCCAGCGCCGCAACCCTACCTGTTACGATGGAACGAGTGGAAGAGCACCTTGGGGTAGATGAGGAAGTAGCTAGTTTTGTTTTGCCTATAGGGGCTACAATCAATATGGATGGGACGAGTGTGTATCAAGGAGTAGCGGCAGTATTTATTGCGCAAGCTTTTGGCCTGGATTTAAGTTTATCTGCACAACTCGGTATCATATTCACTGCCACCTTAGCCTCAATAGGAACTGCGGCGGTTCCCAGTGCTGGGATTGTGATGTTAGTCATTGTATTGGCACAAGCAGGTATTCCAGAAGCAGGGTTAGCCCTTATTTTTGCCATTGATCGTCCACTTGACATGTGTAGAACTATTGTCAATGTTACAGGTGATGCTGCTGTGTCTCTTTTGGTTGGAACCTCCCTTGGAAAGGTTAAAGACGCTCCACTAGAAAAAAAATAAAACGACAGTTATTCTATAAACCAGGATGGCATAGCACCCCGTGTGTTCTCTCTTTTAGATAGAACCGTTTCTTTTTTTCACTTAATTTAAGTTGAGGAAATTCCAATTGTGAATCCACGATTAAATCGCCATTGCAGTAACTTCCATTACCATCGGAATCCCATTTAATATCAATAAAATAACTTTTGTTATTTTTTGTTAGTGAATCCCAAACCGCTTGGGTAAACGAGAAGGAACCCTTAAATGGAAGCTTGTTTGCAAAAAAGGAATCGTTAGCTATTTGTATGACACTGGATTTGCTTACTCCATCGCTAATAATCTCTATCAAGCGAACTTGAAAAGTTCCTCTTCGAATTTGATAGTAATGGCTTGTTTGTAGCTCGAAATCAAAATATTGTTTTTCGACTGGCTCATAAAGGGGTTCTTTGCTGCATTGAATACTAGGAAGGGCAATCAAAAAAATAAGTAATAGTCGCATAATAGTAATTTTGGGTAGGACTAAAGTAGTCGCTTACCCAATTTTACTCAAGTGCAAAGTTTCAATTGGCAATAGATGCGTATTTTTTGGCTATTATTCTGTCTTTTTTGGAAAAACACACAGTATACAAAAGTGAATAGGCTCTATATCACTAGTAATATAACGAACTGGAGTTAGGATAAAAACCTTTCCATAAAACCAATAGGAGGGGGAGGACATGCTGCAAAAGAGCCAAACCAGCGTTTTCTTTGCCTAGCAATAAGAAGGTAAACCACATCGGTAAGGAAGGTTGGTAAAAATCGAAAAAGGGCTAGCCAATAAAAAACACCATTCAATTCTTTGGCAATTCGAAAAACTGCTTCGGAGCGCAACCAATAGGCCTCTCCTTTTTTCCAGAGCACAATGGAATCGGTAGATGACAGGTTCCGATCCTCTAAAAAGCGTTTTGCCGTGGGGCCTTCCAAATCGGCAAAGTAGAAGATTTTCTTTCGGTCGTATTTCAGCACTTGACGAACCCAAAAGTGACACAGAACACAGTGTCCATCGAAAAAAATCAGATAGGAATTTTCAGGACTCATGGAGCGAGTTCTAATTGCTCTAAATTGACTTGTGTTGTGAAAAGACCGTAATTTACGATACCCTTTTTCTTTTCAATCACGTCCAAAGTGCCAATAGACTTGCTGTCTATAATACGAACTTTATCACCCACTTTAAAAACTACTTTGACTTTAGGTTGAGGGGGAGGGCTCAACTTCTTTTTTTTCTTCTCTTTTCGTATTGCAACCATTTTTTGTTGCACTTCCAGGTCGACTTTCTTTTTTTCTGATTTCTCTTTTTTTGCCAAGGCCGAGGACTTCTTTTTTCGCTTGGAATTTTCTGTTTCTACCAATCGAAGCAGCTCTGCAATTAGCGGGCGCTTTTTATTATTGGTGAAATAACGTTCTGCTAAATTATTTAAACGATTGCCAAGAACAATCATGCGTTGGTTGTGGTCGTAAAGCTCTTGATAGCTGGTCAATTTGGATTTTACTTTTTCATTCAGGGCCGCTAGCTTTTCTGATTCTACTTGTGCCTTGCTTTCCTTTTCCTTTAAAGACTGCCCTGTTTTAGCCATTTGACTGCGTTCTTTTTGCAGTTTAGCAATCGTAGCATCAAAACGAACCTTACCTCGTTCAATTTTCTTTTTAGCCCGATTGATTAGGCTGTAGGGCAAACCGTTTTTTTGGGCCACTTCAAAAGTAAACGAACTCCCTGCTTCTCCAGTGATTAGTTTAAATATAGGCTCTAGGGTTTTATTATCAAATTGCATATTGGCATTTTGCATGGCTGGAAGCTCATTGGCCAATAATTTTAAGTTGGAATAGTGGGTGGTGATTAATCCTAAGGCATGACGTTCATAAAAATCTTCTAAAATTACTTCTGCGAGTGCTCCCCCTAATTCGGGATCGGAACCCGTTCCAAATTCATCAATTAAAAACAATGTTTTGTTATTACATTTCTTAAGAAAAACCTTCATGTTCTTCAATCGATAAGAGTAAGTACTTAAGTGGTTTTCAATAGACTGGTTGTCGCCAATATCTGTGAGGATTGTGTTGAATAGAGTAGCTCTGCTACGTTCATGGACTGGAATTAATAATCCACTTTGCAGCATTAACTGCAAGAGTCCTACTGTTTTTAATGTGATACTCTTCCCCCCAGCATTGGGCCCGGATATCACAACGATTCGCTTGCCAGGATGCAACTGGATGTCTTGAGGATAGGTTTTCTTTTTTTCTGTTTGATGAGTTTTCCACAGCAAGGGATGATAGGCCTGCCCGTATTCGATTTCTTGTGTATCAGTGATTTTGGGCAATATGCCGTTAATGTCTTGTGCATAACAGGCCTTGGCATACACTACATCCAATTGAAGCAAATAGTTTTGATATTGACGTATCAAGTCAGTATGAGGGCGGAGGTAATTGGTAAGTTGACTGAGTATTTTTTTAATTTCCTCTGTCTCTTCATATAAGAGGTTTTGTAATTCCCTTGTTAATTGCGCTGTTGTTTCAGGTTCCATAAAGACGATACTTCCTGTCTTGGAGCTACCCATGATGGTTCCTTTAACCTTACGCCGGTACATTGCCTTAACGGCAAGAACGCGTTTGTTATCCAATACAGATTCTCGGATATCGTCCAAATAATCTTGCTGTGTGTAATGACTGAGCGCTTTGTTGAAGCTCTGCCCAATGCGACCTTTTAGTTGATGAATTTGCTTTCGAATTCGCGATAGGTCTTCTGATGCATTGTTGCGCACCTCTCCAAAACGATCAATTACATGATCGACTTCTTTTTTGATTTCCTTATTCACAGCCATCTCTTTTCCCCAATCGAAAAGAGTAGGATAATAGGCCTTGAATTTTTTAAAAAAATTTAATAGGGTATTCACCGTCTCGGAGCTTGCTCCAATAGCTCTAAAAGCTTGTATTTCCAAAACACTGTTTTCAATTTGGAGCATCTTAATGGAGGTGCTTAAGTCTTCAAAACCGTGATTGGGGATACGGTTATCGTTCTCGAAAGAAGCGTGAAATTCAAATACGGCCTGTAATTGCTGATGCAATTCGGGACTGTCGGGTAGGGGTTGAGTCGCCAGACAAGCCTGGGCACCCAATTCTGTAATGGCAAACACCGCTACTTGAGAAAGAACCTCATGATACTCTAGATCCTCCAGCGTCTTTTTCGGGATGTATGCCTTTTGCTTTGTCATTATTTCATTAGGAGGTCACTCCAATCTCATTGCTCATTTCATACCTTAGCCTCGCAAAAATAACGAAATATGCCTGTACGGATTCATCCCAGTTGGGAAAAAGTATTTCATGACATCTTTAAATCATCTGAATTTCATGCACTCATTCAATTTGTTCGGCAGGATTATAATTCCAACGCTTGTTATCCCCCTGGAAAACAAATTTTTGCTGCTTTTGATCTTTGCCCTTGGGAAAAGGTACAGGTAGTTGTGTTGGGACAAGACCCCTATCACGGAGCAGGACAAGCCCATGGACTCTGCTTTTCTGTTCCTGATGGGATACCCCATCCACCTTCTTTGATTAATATTTTTAAAGAATTAGAAACAGATATTGGAAAGAATTATCCTCAAAATGGAGATTTGACAGCTTGGGCGCAACAGGGAGTCCTCTTGTTAAATGCCACTCTCACCGTTCGTGCTCATCAAGCAGGGAGTCATCAGGGAAAAGGCTGGGAGAGGTTTACAGACTCTGTAATTCAAAAGCTTTCTGAGGAAAAAAAGGGACTTGTATTTTTACTATGGGGCGGCTATGCCAAGAAAAAAATACCATTGATCGACGCCCAGAAACACTTAATTTTAAGTAGTGGTCATCCTTCTCCTTTGAGTGCCAATCGAGGCTTTTGGTTTGGAAATCGTCACTTTAGCCAATGTAATGCTTACTTATTATCTAGAGGTCATGTTCCCATCGAATGGTAATCAGCCACCCACACGCTTGACCTCGTGACCCATCGCTCTTAGCTTTTCCATTAGTGCATCGCGATAATTTCCCTGAATGATTATTTCCCCGTTTTTGACCGTACCTCCCGTTCCCACATGTTTTTTCAATTCTTTGGCTAAGGCCTTTAGTAAAGCACCATCTCCTTTAAAGCCTTTAATAAGAGTGACCGTTTTACCAGCACGTGCTTTATTGCTGAAATGGGCTTCTAAGTACTGCTTTTCTGGTTTTTTTTCCGGTTCCTGATAGTTTACAGGATCTGGAGCCAAATTGTCAAATTGGATTTTGCGCAAGGCTTCAAAACTATTTAGTTTTTTATTTTCCATACTCTTTTACCTTATAAAAATACAAAACTCCAGCCGTCATTTTACTATATTAGATTTATGCGCTTCGCCAAAAAAAAAATAACTGAAAAAAAACTCTTAGCCCTATACCGCGCTTTGCTTCTCCCTAGAAGGATAGAAGAAAAAATGCTACTCTTACTCCGACAGGGGCAAATCAGTAAATGGTTTTCAGGCATTGGACAAGAAGCCATTGCTGTTGGGGTCACAGAAGCGTTAGAGAAAGACGAATACATTTTACCACTGCATCGCAATTTAGGTGTCTTCACCTCTCGTGACATTCCACTGCACCGCCTTTTTGGGCAATGGCAAGGGAAGAGGAGTGGTTTTACTCAAGGCCGAGATCGTAGTTTTCATTTTGGTACCCAAGAACATCATATAGTTGGTATGATTTCGCATTTAGGCCCTCAATTGGGTGTTGCCTGTGGTCTTGCGCTCTCTCACAAACAGATGGGTGAACCAAAACTATGTGCTGTATTTTCTGGCGAAGGAGGGACAAGCGAGGGCGATTTCCACGAAGCCTTGAATCTGGCTTCCGTGTGGCAGCTACCCGTTCTATTTTGTATTGAAAATAACGGATATGGACTCTCAACACCTTCTCAGGAACAATATGCGGTCAAAGACTTGGCCGAACGAGGTGCGGGATATGCTATGGAATCCTATGTGGTGAATGGTAACAACATCTTGGAGGTGTATCATACCGTAAATAAGCTCGCAAACGAAATGCGACAAAACCCACGTCCGGTTTTAATTGAGTTTAAAACCTTTCGACAGCGCGGCCACGAAGAAGCTAGTGGTACTGCATATGTACCCAAATCCCTACAAAAAAAATGGAAAAGCAAGGACCCAGTAAAGAATTACGAAAATTATTTATTAAAATCAGCGATTCTTTCCGAAACAAAAAAAGAAGAAATCACGTCGATCATCGACCTGGAAATTCAACAAGAATGGAATCAAGCCAAGGCTGAAAGTGAGATTGAGTCAAATGAAAGTAGTGAATTAGGTAGTGTCTACCAAAGTGTTGATAAACAACTTAATAATATTTCCAATAAAACTGAAAAACGCTTTGTTGATGCACTGCAATTAGGTTTGGATCAAGCTTTTGCTCAAAACCCAGATTTGATATTTATGGGGCAGGATATAGGAGCCTACGGGGGTGTCTTTAAGGTCTCTGACGGCTTGTTTGCTAAATACGGTCAAAAACGGGTGCGAAACACCCCTCTTTGTGAATCAGTTGTGATTTCGTGCGCCTATGGTTATGCCCTGACGGGAAAAAAAGCTCTTGTGGAAATGCAATTTGCCGATTTTGTCTCTACTGGTTTTACAGCTGTAGTCAATTTATTAGCCAAATCCTACTATCGATGGGGTCAAACGGCCGATGTAGTCATACGTATGCCTTGTGGTGGAGGAGTCAATGCTGGTCCTTTCCATTCTCAATCCAATGAGGCTTGGTTTACTACAGTGCCAGGACTCAAAGTAGTTTATCCTGCGTTTCCTGAGGATGCCAAAGCCTTATTGTTAGCGGCTATTGCCGACCCCAATCCTGTACTATTTTTTGAACATAAAAAATTATACCGTACGACAAGAGGGCCTGTCTCAGATGCACCTATTTTGCAACCACTTGGCAAAGCACTGTGTCGACAAAAAGGGGAGGCTTTGTCGCTTATCACATACGGACTGGGAGTCCATTGGGCCTTAGAAGCGTCTGAAGAATTTAACTCCAATCTAATTGAAGTCATCGATCTCAATAGTCTTGTTCCGTGGGATCAGGAAACCGTTTTTGCTTCCGTTCGAAAGACCAATCGAGTACTCTTATTGCAAGAAGACAGTCAATTTGGAGGCTATATGGGAGAAATTGCTGCACAGATCGCTGAACACTGTTTCGAGTATTTGGATGCACCTGTTGCACGTTTGGGGGCTTTAGACACTCCAGTACCTTTTGCCGCTGGCTTAGAGGAGATTTATTTACCACAGCAACGCTTGGTGGGTAAAATGAAAGCGGTATTGAAGTATTGAGTATGCTTCAATTATTCCGTTTATCAAAGTCTTCGCTCTGAGTTTGTTGCCATTGTCTGTAACCCACAATCAATATTAAAACAAAGAGGACACTGCCTATAATCATACTTAATCTTTGAGAGTAATTGCAGTTCCATAGGCTAAAATCTCAGAACAACCTTGCATCACCATGGAAGTAGTCAAGCGGACATTGACTACAGCATTGGCCCCCATTTCCCTTGCGTCATCTTCCATTCGCTGGAGTGCCTGTTCACGAGATTGAGCTTGTAATTGGGTATATTCCGATATCTCACCGCCAATAATGTTCTTTAATCCAGCAAAGATATCTTGTCCCACATTACGGGCACGCACTGTGCTTCCTCGGGCGATGCCATGTACACTTTCAATAGTTTTGTTTGGAACGGTGGGAGTGGATACCAGAAGCATAACTAAGATTTTAAGTGAAATTACAGTTTTTTTCCGAAGCAATAGCTAGTTATGACTCCTACATAGGGTTCAAAATTTGGGATTCGCTTATAACCCAGTTTGGGGTAAAGACGAATGGCTTCTGATTGATTGACCCCCGTTTCTAAGACACTTTTATGGTTTTTTAATTCTCGGGCCCAGTCTTCAAGGGCATAAAGAATTTTTCCAGCCCAGCCTTGTTGACGGCGGGAGGGAAGGGTATACATTCGCTTGATTTCTACTTGGCCCATCTTTTTAATACGGAAAGCACCGCAGGCCACAGCTATTGTTTGGTCGTAGCCTACGATGACTGCTTCCAAATTATCAATCCCGTTAAACTGATGGTAAAACTCGTGATCCGCACCGTCTGCAATTTCCAAATAGGTATTTAATTCATGCACCAAAGTGATAAAATCAGGATCGTCTTTGTCAGTTCTTTTCAGACGCATTATTATTCAGAAGGGAAAGGTGTTTTCGGAATAGTAGGAAAGAGGGTTAAGGCATTTTTATAGTACAGTTTCCGAAGAATAGAGTCTGGAAGGTTCAGACCATAAAGGTGCCAGTGAGCATGTCGCTTGCGATAGTATGGGATGTATTCATCGGCGGTTTCCAAAACTCTAAAATAAGTGTGGTATTCAGTCTCATTATAACTATCCTTACCAAACAACACCCGATTGCCGTAGTCAATCAAAAACTGACGAGCAGTGTGGGGTTGTCGACCCAATTCGGCCAAAACCGCCCCGATCTCTGTCATCACATTAGGATGTTGGTCTAAATGGGCGCTCAAACGTTTCAAATCACCACCCATCCATCCTAAGTGGGCATTAATAAAGGTAGTGTTTATATGCTTTTTAAATACGCGATGCTGTTCTGCTAGGACTTCTTCAAAAGAAGGATTGGTGGCTGGGTCGCGATAGCGATTGGGTTTTTGTCGTAATTCCAACCAACGTTCATTAAAGCGATCTTTGGGTGCCCAAAAAGAGGCAGGTTCCCCTGAATGTATCAAAACAGGAATGCCATTGTCACCACAGGCTTTCCAAATAGGATCCAAGCGCGAATCATCTACGGCGATACGATTGCCTTGTGTGTCTTTGTCTGTCAAGCCAAGCGATTTATAGACTTTCAGCCCAATCACACCTGCGGCTACGGCTTCTTGAATCAACTTGACATTTTTAGCAGCAAAATCGGGATCATCGATGGCTTCAAAATCAATATTTACAAATAAACCGAAGCGAGTGGGTGCGTTTTCACGGATATTTTTGAGCGACTGTTCAAGATAGAATCCTCTAAAACCACTGAGATTAACCATGTAAGCCATATTAAGTCGATCCATCTCCGTGACCAAAGCAGTGAGGTCTTTCACAGGCATGTCAAACTGATGGTTGTGGACATCTATAAAAGGGAATTTGGCACGATTGAGGAGTGTCTCTGGAACCACTAAGGTTGATCGAGGTTCATAATCCTCAATATCCATTCGATTATTTTTGGTTTGAATCAAATCGAGAGCCCAGTATGCAAGACCCGTAAATAAAAGGAGAATAAATACCGCTCGGAAAAAGTTTTTCCAATGGATCCACTGCAACATTGCTATTCAATTTGAATTTCAACTGCTGTTGTGTCCCAGCGCAGACGAAGTATGACTCTTGAATCGCGTTCCAAAAAATCAATCGTAAATTGTTCCAAAGAGGACTCTAGTCTTTGCACAGGCACCCTAATTCGTAGAACATCATTGTCGTAATCGGGAGGGCTGTATCCAAAAGCACCAGCTTCTGAATTCAATGCCAATACCCAATGATCGGCATAAGGAATGGCGTATACTCGATAGGCTCCAGCAGGAAGGGACGTACCCGCAAAGGCAATGGCTGTTTTTGTCTCTAAAACAGTAGCAAAGTTTGCCCCTAATCGCCAATAAGTTTCAAAGGGCACCAACGCACCTTCACTATCTTTACCAAAAATAAGACGTTCTTTCTTATACGGGCGATAATAGGTCACACTCAAATCCAATTTATCATTTTTGAATACAGACGTTCCTTTTGGACTTTTCGGGTTGATAAATGTGACATAGATTGAATAGGAGGCGCTAATCACGACGAAAGCTAAAAGAACCAGTAGGATTTTTTTAATCAAGGGCTTCATAAGATGTATATTATTTACCACCAATGTAAATTAAATTTAAACTATCTACAAAGAGGGCAGTGAACAATTCACTCTATTTATCATAATATTAATTATAGTCGTTACGTTCATATAAACAACACAATGGAAGTGCAGCATATACAGAGTCTGGGGCCGTTGCTATGGGGGTATCGTGCCCTGCAGCTGCTACAGCTTGATGGATGCTTTCTATGTTGAGTTTTTTTGCATTGTAGACTACATTGAGAACGCGCGTTGGAATGTCCCAACGAACCATTTTAACACCCTTAATATTCAAGGCTGCTGCTTCAATCCGCTTTTTACACATTTCACAATTTCCATTGACAGTAAACTCTGTCATTTCATTTTTCGAAGGAACTTCTTGGCCTAGTGCAACCATACAGGTCAAAAGGCTGACGGTCAAACTGATTGTATATTTCATCTGCATCATTTTTATTTTATTTTCCAACGCACTCCAAGATACGCCATTTGGCCAAAAACGGGAGCATAAATTTGGGTGCTGTCAAAAAGCAGGCCAAAAGGCTGATCTGCTGCAACGATAGCGTTGACTTGGCGGTAATCACCAATATTTTCTGCCCCTAAATAGGTTTCAAATCGAGAACTAAATACGCGAGTTAATTGGCTATTGAGTAAGCTGTAAGCAGGCGCCCAGCGTCCAGTTCCATCCCTTGGGTTAACCACTAAGCGTTGTTGTCCTAGCCCATGCCAAGTTAAGTCCCAGCGCCAAAATTGATTATTCGTTCCAGGTTTACTTTCCCATCCTACATTGAAAAAATATCGGTTTTTGGGTTGCAAAGGCAATTGTTTTTGACCGCTATCATATCGCGTTTCAACCCTGTAATTTTTATAGGCTAAACGAAAGTTCCATTGAAGACTAGGAGCATAATCTATGGCAACTTGAAAACTATTGGCAAAGCTTTCCCCTTTTACATTATAAAATTGAATTGCTCCCGGCGTTTCCCAATCGATCACCACCTGGTTTTCAAAGCGAGTAATATAATAGTCAAAAGTAATATCGGCTTGCTGGTTGCCTCGCAATAACAATTGTCGATAGCTAACTCCGTAGTTCCAAGCCTTTTCTGGTTGTAGTCCATAGAATGCACCTCCATTATTTCTTATTTTAATCTGGCGATTGCTTCCAAATTGTTTTTGTTGTTCGGCAAATATATTGGCAGCTTTCCTTCCTTGTCCAACAGCAGCTCTTATAATAGCAGTTTCAAAGGGAGTATAGCGTAGATGAAAGCGGGGTGTAACAAAGGTCCCTAGGTTATTGTGGGTGTCAACTCGCACTCCTGCTACCCAATTCAGAATTTCGGAATTACTACTTACTTCTATGTAGGCACCAATATTTCGATCAGTTCGGGTCCACGGGGTGGAATCCACTTGTTCATCATAGCTGTCGTAGGTCGCATTGATTCCTGTTTTAAAGGTGGTGTTAGTATTGCCAATAATGCTGTTGTAAATTAAATTGAGGTAGGCGCTCTCGTGTTGGATATCATAGATACGGTTGCCAAAGAATGCGTTTTGATCGTGGTGGCTAAAGGCAGTCTGTAGCCCCCAACTGCGATAAGTCAATTTGGGATTCACTTTTCCGATTTTGAGTGCTGTATCCCATCGCTGCGTTTCTATCACACTACCCCAATTGGATGAATTTGCTTGGGCAGGAGAAAAATCTAGCTGTCCCAACTGCTTTTCATCAGTCATAAATCTAAAGTTTAAAAAACCTACCCAACCTTTCTGTAAATCAGTGTATTGCCAACGGTTTAATAGGTTCAATTGTTCAGACAAAGGCATGTCTAAAAAACCATCTTCGTTTCGGTCGGTTCTTTGGGTACGTTGATTGGCATGTATAAAAAGTCCTGTGTGCCACCGATCGTCCAATTGCTGAGCCCATTGCGCATTCCCTTCTACCCTTCCATTCCCCGACCGAAACGCATTGACATAGATAGGCTGTGCCGTGTAAGGTTTTAGTAGTTCTGTGTTAATTTGTCCTGTAATACTTTCAAACCCATTAACCACACTCCCCGCTCCTTTGGTAATTTGTATACTTTCTATCCAAGGTCCGGGTGTAAAGGTAAGACCGTAGGCTTGCGCCGCACCCCTAACACTGGGTATGTTTTCCTCAGCAAAAAGGATGTAGGGGCTCGTAAGCCCAAGCATCTGTATTTGCTTGGTTCCTGTAAGAGCATCGGAAAAACTAACATCTATTGAGGGGTTGGTATCAAAGCTTTCAGATAAATTACAGCAGGCGGCTTTGAGGAGTTCTTCACTATTTACACGAATAACGTTTTGAGCTTCAAAATAGGATTTCTGTATGGTTTTTCGACCTTGACTAACTGTCACTCCTTCCAATTGAGCCCCTTCATCTTCCTTTAGAAAATGAATGAGTGTTTTGTTATTGGCAAGTGTTAGGGTATCTGTTTTATATCCTAGATAACTTATAACAAGACGATCGTTTGTGCCCAGGTAGTCTAATTCAAAAGCTCCTTCCTCATTGGATATGGTTCCAATGGCTGTATTGAGCCAGAAAATATTAGCGCCTGAAATAGCAATAGTTTCCTTTTCATTTTTAGCTACAACTCTACCCTTGAGCAGGTTTTGAGCGCTAAGGGTACTCAAAAAGAATACGGTAAATACGAAAAATAATAATTTCATTAATAAGGCTTGAAGATGAATAATTGATGAATAGATCAATTATTTCTTTCAGCCATAGGTGAGTAATTGCTGAAACCGCATATATCGATGATAGATGAGACTGGGAGGCCTCGGTAGCAATACAACTGCCAACGATTTGGAGGAAGGAATCTTACTGATTTGATTGGTAGGGATCATAACTTTCACCCAAGAATCCGTAATTTTTGAATCGATATCCACCGAAAAATCTTCGATCCCATTTGGTTTTAGCAGAACATCTTCACAACAATCGGTTTGCAGAAGGGTTTCCTGCGATGAAAATATTGTAGTGATGTCTTCCATGCCACAGCCTTTGTGGGTTTTAAAGACACTTTCTATCGCTATTAGATGTCCACCACAATAGTGAAGATTAAAACTATAGCTCATTGGACTCAACATGAGCAGCAAACAGAGTGATATGGACACAAACTTCTTTCTCACAATACAAATATAGCAAATTTAGGAAAGCTTTTTAAAGTGTCTCTTAATGATAAAAAACGACCTTATAGTGTCATTATATTTTTTAATTTGTTGTATAACAATACTTTATTGATAAAATTAAAAAAATAATTTTTTTAATCGGCCCTCATATCTCATCAAATTTTATCACAAAAATCATGGGATACCTATAAAATGGATACTTCAGTTCACGCTATAAAATATAAACTTAATCTGTTTATAATATCCTACCCATATTAAGGGTTACTTTATTAAACTCTTATAAATTTGATAAAAACCATAAACATGAATGATCGACCCAATGACCTGCTCCGAATCCGTCCAGAAATTAAAAAAATACAGCATTTCGATCAAATGGGTGAACAAGAACGTTTTCAAAATCAGACGTTGCGGCCTATATTGAAATTACAAAACCCATTATTCATTGTTGTTTTTCGTAACTATATTGAAAAGCACAAAGGTGTTTTTTATGATCTAAGTACAGAAAAGCGGCTTGCTTACATAGAAAACGCCATTTTCAAAGACCAGAAGTTACGTAATGCCCTAAAAGGTATGGTTATTGGTCAATTTACAGTGTCAGAATACGAAAAGTATACTCAACACTCTTCGGCTCTCAACAAGCGTATGATGCAAATGGTAATGACACGACTGCAAGATCAAATTCAACTGTTCGAAGGGCCTTTGACACAATCTGTTTGACCTTAGTCAGTCCATAGAATTAAAAACGTCTATTCTGCTGGCGACTGTTGCAACCATGCATTTCTGAGTTCCAATTGGCGTTGGTTGGGATTTTCTTCGGAACGGAGTACCTCTCGCGTCTCTTGAATTCCATTCACTTGTCCTTCTAAGCGTAGAGAGTTTCCATTGCGTTCTATTTCGAAAAACACACGGTCGTCTGCTTCCCATTCAAATGCTTCTTCAAAAATATCATTGACAAGTTCGATGTTTTCCATAATGTTTGAAGGGATCTGTTTGCCATTAAAATTTGTGACACGATCTCCTATTTCAAACCCAAGCCTTTTTAAAGGTGTATTCAAATCTTGAACTAACAAGGTCTCCTCGCCCACTTCGCTATAAGCTACCGTTATGAACGGAAACTGTTTTCCAATTAGGACTATATTTGAGTCTATAACGGTTTCTTCTGTAATGCGTAGGCCTACTTTATTGAAAAAAATTTCATAATCAATTGGAGTATTACCGATCACGTGTTTTTTGAAGAAGGCTCCTACAAGGGCTGATGACATTGCGGTAATTTCTCTAAAAAGGCTCGCATCCTCAAAGGGCTGGTCTACACCATACTTTTTGGATAAGTCTTGAAGAATATTCAATATCCCTTTTTGTCCATATGTGATTTCTCGAATAATTAAATCCAAGCAAAGATTGATCAGGGGACCTTTCTCATATACATTGGGATAATTACTCTGATAGGGCTCTTCTACAATATTTGTGCTCATCTCGGTGAATGACATCGCATCGTCATACCGCTTGGATTTAGTAATCATTTCGAGCAATCGATCATAAAATTCATTGGTATCTATTAGTCCTTGCTGAACCTGAAATAGGTGTGAAAAATATTCAGTAGTGCCTTCATACAACCAAAGGTGTTGTGACATCACTGCTTCATTGTAGTTGAAATTGTGAATTTGTTCGGAATGGATGTTTAAGGGGGTTAGTGTGTGAAAGAATTCATGAGACACAATATCAGTGATATACTTTTTTAAAGCCGACGCTTCTAGGTTTTCGTAAAATACAACCGTTGTGGAGCGATGGTGTTCTAGAGCCCCTTGCATTCCTCCAAAAAAATTCAATTCTTCCTCGTCCATTAAAAGGAGAAGTACTTCATAGCGTTCTGTAGTATTGGCTTCTCCCAAAAAGCGTTTTTGCGCTTTCATCATTTCAAAGAGTGTTTCCTTAAAGTCAGCTGCTTGGTATTTCTCCGAGGGAGAATAAACTGCTAGATTCACAGTTATATCATCCAATTCAAAAGAAATATTATTTACTGGAGCATACATTATGGGGTCGTCGATAATATTAAAATATCGGTTGGCTAGAAATACATCTTTATCTTTGGACTGGGATTCGCTTGTCATTGAGGTGTAAGGGCGTAGTTTATCTGGGGAGGTTATTGTTAGATGATGGGCCCATTCTTCCCCCCCTTCAAAATACCCTATAAATCCATGAAGGTTCAGAAGGAATACCTTGTCCTTTTCAATTTTGGTCCCTCCCATAGGATAAATCTCTTTCCCTTCATTACTGTCGAATGTATCATCTACTTGGTAACTAATATAGTCTAGTTTTTGTCCCTGTGGGATGCGCCATGTATTTGCATCTATACGTTCTGCATACAGTTGCTTGTTATTGTAATCATAGACTTTAAGCTGAGAAACAAAACGTCCAAAATCTGAGTTTTCATAGGTTCCAGGAATCAATTTTGGTAGGTGAAAAATGACTTCCCCACTGAAATTTTTTAACGGATCAATCCGTACGGAGACCTGATCGTTTTCAACTGCAGTTAGATCCATACTCACAGCAACCTTCGGGGTTGAAATGTTCTTGGGCTGAAGGATACCGCAGGAGTGTAAAGAAGCTAAAACAAAAGCAATAATACAGAGCCTAACTGAAAACTTTTTAAACATATGGAAGAGGATATTATATAAGGCTTTCACCATTGAGATCCGTTGTCAATATATTACTCATATAATCAAAAAAAGGACGCATGACCTGAAAACATTCATTTACAGTATCGGTAAAACCTTCTTGCAATACTTCGTTATCGGTAAATGAATGGGTGAATAAGTGTTGTTTGTATCGAATCCATTCGATATTGGCATGATCTTTAGAAAACCCTTTAGGGGCTGTTTTTACGCATTCTCCCTTATTGTCTCCCCATATGGCTTTGAATTCAGGGTTTTCCGTGTGTTTACGATATTCTTCTACATCAGCTTCCAATTCTTTACGAATTCGAAATAAATCGTCTTTTTCAGGACCCCAAAAACCAGCAGCTATAAAGCTTTCCCCTGGGCGAATACGCAAATAATAACCACCACGTAGATGGGGTTTTTCTCTATGAAAAGCAATAGCGAAGTGTGTTTTATACGGAGTTTTGTCTTTTGAAAAACGAACATCACGGTAAATGCGAAATAATTTGGTTTTATCGATGCTATCCGCTTCATTGAGCTTAGTAGTAATCTGTTCCGCCACCTTTTTTACTTGCCCCTCTACCTCTTTAAAATCAGGTTTATTTGCTTCAAACCACTCCCGATTGTTATTTGCTTTTAAGGTGTTTAAAAACGTAAAAGTGTGCTTAGGTACTATAGCCATTTGCTAAAGTTAAACTATTTATTTATTGCGAGACTCTAGAATCTTAAGGACATCGTTTAATTGATAACCTTTTGCTTGAAGTAAAATTAAATAGTGAAAAAGTAAGTCAGCACTTTCATTAAGAAAAAGTTCTGAATTATTATCCTTGGCTTCAATAACCATTTCCACTGCTTCTTCTCCTACTTTCTGTGCTATTTTATTGATCCCTTTGGCAAAAAGTTGACTCACATAACTATTGGGTTGGAGAGTTTCTTTTCGTGACGCAATTATAGCTTCTAATTCAGAAATAAAAAACCAGGGAGCTTTGTTCTCCTCTTCCCAACAAGTATCTGTTCCCCTATGACAAACAGGGCCTGTGGGCTTGGCTTGAATAAGAAACGTGTCAGAGTCGCAATCTAAAGAACCACTTACAAAAGTTAAATAATTACCACTTTGCTCCCCTTTGGTCCAAAGACGTTGTTTGCTTCGACTGAAGAAGGTCACTTGACCAGAGGCCAGGGTTTGTGTCCATGCCTCTTCATTCATATATCCCAACATTAATACACTTTTGGTATAGACATCTTGAACGATTGCAGGTAAGAGGTTGTTGAATCCTTTCTCAAAATTAGGTGTTTTCATAATCGGACAGGTATTTGATGGTTTGCTAGTTGAGCCTTGAGTTCTGGAATGGGGATCGCTCCATAGTGGAAAACGCTTGCCGCCAAAGCGGCGTCCGCCTCACCTTGAATGAAAGTATCTGTGAAATGTGCAATACTTCCCGCACCCCCAGAGGCAATTATTGGAATGCGACGTGACCTTGAGAGTTGTACTAACGCTTCGTTGGCAAATCCGTTTTTTGTACCATCGTGATCCATGGAGGTAAACAAGAGCTCACCTGCACCTTGTTGTTCAACGATCGCTGCCCATTCAAACAGATCAATGTCGGTTGCTACCTTCCCCCCCACTAGGTGAACTTTCCAATGGCTGTTTATCTGTTTGGCATCTACCGCCACAACCAAACACTGACTTCCAAATTCACGAGCAATTTCTCTTATCAATTCAGGACGTCGGACGGCTGCTGAGTTTACAGACACTTTATCGGCGCCATGTTGCAATAATGCATGCACATCGTCTACACTATTTATCCCTCCCCCCACAGTGAAAGGGATGTCTATTGCTCTAGCAACATTTTCGACTAACTCTACCAAGGTTTTACGCTTTTGTTCCGTTGCAGAAATATCAAGAAAGACCAATTCGTCTGCCCCTTCTTGCGCATATTGCCGAGCTAATGTGACTGGATCTCCAGCATCCTTTAAATTAACAAAATTAACGCCCTTGACAGTTCTACCGTCTTTGATGTCCAAGCAAGGAATGATTCGTTTACAGAGCATTAGATTTTTGAATTTAAATCAAAACCCTCATAAAACCCAAGCGGTGCATTCGTGAGTTGCTTTACCCAAAAAGCAATTTGCCCGGTATGGTAGGAAAAGTGTTCGACGGCATGAAGGGCAACATCAGCTCCCGCTAATTCGAACCCCTGAACTTCATACACTCGCGTAAAATCCCCTTCTGTACAAGTTTCAATGCATTGTTTGGCTTCTTCTACAGTAGTTTTTAAAGAGGTCCAAAGATTCATAACACTTTCTCCTTCTTGAAGTGTGAATTCTTCGTCTCGAAGGCGTTCATCGAATTGATCACCCAAGGTTGCAAGAATGTATTGGGTCATGTTTCCATTCAAATGCAGAAGTTGATTGGCCAAGCTCAAAGTGTGATTATTGGGTCGCTCCCATCCTTGAGAGGGTTTGACTTTTGAAAGAGCGATTTCAATCATTCTCACAGCTTCATTCAATCGAAAACAACAGCTATCCTTAAAGGCTTGACACAGATTTTGATTTTCCATTAGATAAAAGTAGTTAGTTCTTTTAAGGTGATTCGGTTTTCATACAAAGCCTTACCAATAATAACCCCTTTGCATCCAATTTCATTCAATACCTCTAAATCACCTAGTTGTTGTACCCCACCCGAAGCAAATAAGTTAATTTCTGGAAGCTGATCGAGTATTTTGCAATAAAGGTCTATAGAAGGACCCTGCAACATCCCGTCTTTGCTAATATCTGTGCAAATAACGTTCCTAATTCCTTGATCAAAATAGTTGTTTAGAAAAGGTAATAATTGTTGATCAGAAGTCTCTAGCCAACCGCTAGTAGCAATCTTTTCATCGCGGACATCCGCTCCTAAAATTATTTTTTCTGATCCATACGTTTGCACCCATTCCAAAAATAGTTTGGGTTGTTGAACAGCAATACTTCCCCCAGTTATCTGACTGGCGCCGCATTCAAAAGCAATACGCAAGTCCTCTGAGGATTTGAGTCCCCCTCCAAAATCTATTTTTAAGCGCGTTCGTTTTGCCAACTGTTCAAGCGCTTTATAATTTATAATTTTATCTGCCTTTGCTCCTTCTAGGTCCACTACATGTAAATGACGAATCCCGTGGTCTTCAAATCGCTGGGCTATTTCCAGAGGATTGTCACTGTAGACAGTTTTCTTAGCATAATTCCCTTGCGAGAGCCGCACGCATTTTCCTTCGATAATGTCTATGGCTGGGATAATTCTCATTGCTTAATTTGTAGAAAGTTTTGAAGGAGTTGTTGTCCCGCTTGACTGCTTTTTTCTGGATGAAACTGGACTCCGTAAAAATTATCTTTTTGGACGGCTACACTGTAGGTAGTGCCATAAGTTGTTGTGGCCAATGTTTCCGGTACTACAGGAGCATAGTAGCTGTGCACCAAGTACATATGTGTGTTTTCATTTATAGAATCAAAGAGGGATCCTCTAAGGTTTTGGAGTGAATTCCAACCCATTTGAGGAATTTTACCCGATTCAAACTTTTTAACGGAGCCTTTGAGGATGCCCAACCCCCGAGTGTTTCCTTCCTCTGTGTTTTCAAACAAAAGTTGCATCCCAAGACAAATACCAAGAATAGGCTGTTTCAGATTGGGCAATACAGCGGTGAGTCCATAAAGATTGAGTTTATTCATAGCCATGGCCGCCGCTCCTTGGCCTGGGAATATGATATAATCTGCATTGGATATCACCTGAGGGTCATTACTCAATCGGGCACTAATTCCCAATCTTTCTAAGGCAAATACAACACTTCTGACATTTCCAGCACCGTAATCCAACACCACTACTTCCATTATATAATTCCTTTGGTTGTGGGTAAAATACTACTATTTGTATCTCGTTTTAAGGCCATTTTAATTGCTTTGGCAAAGGCTTTGAAAATGGCTTCAATTTTGTGATGCTCGTTCTGACCTGAGGCTTGGATATTAAGGTTCACTTTAGCTGTATCAGAAAATGATTTAAAAAAATGCATAAACATTTCCGTGGGCATTTTTCCAACATATTCCCGATGAAAAGAAGCCTCCCACACCAGCCAAGGGCGACCCCCGAAATCTATGGATACCTGAGCCAAGCAATCGTCCATTGGAAGACAAAATCCGTAGCGCTCTATTCCCATTTTATTACCTAATGCTGAATGAAAAGCTTCACCGAGGGCTAGTGCTGCGTCCTCAATAGTATGATGCTCATCAATCTCTAAGTCACCTTGTACTTTCATTTCTAAGTCCAATTGGCCGTGACGTGCCAATTGATCGAGCATATGATCGAAAAAAGCAATACCCGTATCAATCTGACTGGTTCCACTACCATCTAAATTGAGACGTAGTGAAATCTGAGTTTCTTTGGTATTTCGTTCCCAGACGACCTGACGACTTTCCAGTTTTAAAAACTCATAAATTTTTTGCCAATCTGTTGTGGTCATTGCGATGGAGGATTTCCATTCTTGTTTTACTACTTCTTCATGACCGAGGCTAGCCTCTGTACCCATGTAAATTCCCGAACACGAAAGGTTGGATGCCAACTGCATGTCTGTTGGTCGATCACCAATGACAAATGATTGGTCTAGGTCATAGTTTTTCGAATTCATATATGCAGACAACATGCCAGTGTTTGGCTTGCGAGTGGGGGTATTTTCTTTTGCAAAACTCTTGTCTATATGCACTTCCTTAAAATGCACCCCTACTCCATCAAAAGTATCTACTATCAATTGGTGTACTGGCCAAAAGGTATCTTCTGGGAAGCTTGCAGTACCCAATCCATCTTGATTCGTTACCATTACCAATTCATAATCCAATTCACGTGCAATTTTAGATAGATACTCTAAGGCTCCTGGATAAAATTGTAATTTTTCAAAAGCATCCAACTGATAATCATTTGGAGGTTCTTTCACTAGTGTTCCATCACGATCTATAAATAAAATTTTCTTCATAATTTATTTTAAATTATTCATCACTTGAAGGAGTTTATCGTTTTCACTGGGCGCACCTACACTAATACGAAGGCAGTTCTCACAACCCAAATAATGTGATGCTTGACGAACTACGATATTATTCTCTATTAATTGATTGTAGCGAAGTCGACTGTCATCCACTCGGAGCATAAAAAAATTAGCGTCTGACGGGAAAATAGATTCTACATACGGCAAAGATTCCAGAGCATTTATCACTCGTTTGCGTTCTTTAGTTAATAGAGCAACCATTTCTCTCACACGTCCTTGTTGGTTCTCGACTTGGTCTAAGGCAGCCTCGAGGGTTAGGCTATTTAAATTATAGGGAGCTTTCACTTTTAATAAACCGTCGATAATATTTTCAGATCCAAAAGCCATTCCCAATCGGGCTCCTGCCATTCCCTGCGCTTTAGAGAAAGTTTGGAGAACCACTATGTTTGGGTATTCTGACTGCCAGCTTAAAGCAGAAGCTTCTGGACTAAATTCTGCATAGGCTTCGTCAACAACAACAATTCCAGGGAAAGCAGCTGCTATTTTCTGAATATCTTCCGTTTTGAATCGATTTCCTGTAGGGTTATTCGGTGTGGGAAGAAAAAACAATTTCATATCAGATTTAATTGACTGAAGGATGGTTGGTACATCGAGTTGAAATTGCGGGGTAAGAGGAACTTGATAAAGCGGTACTTGGAAGAGTTCAGCAGCTACTTTATACATACCAAACGTGGGAGGACAAATTAATATTTTTTCTTCTTTGGGTTCACAAAAACCCAAAACCAGTTGATTGATTATTTCATCGCTTCCATTCCCTAGGTAAATTTGACTTGGTGGCACATTACGCCAAGCGCTTATGGCCTTTCGTAATTTTAGTTGTAAGGGATCAGGGTAACGATTGTAGGGCCAGTCAAATGGATTTTCATTGGCATCTAATAAAATTAAGTCATTCCCATTTTCAGAAAATTCTTGGCGTGCCGATTGATAAATGGCGTGCTTCTGAAGGTGCTTGCGTAAGTAGGTTTTCATTGTAAACTTTTTAGGCGAAGGCTAACCGCATTTTTATGACCCTCCAGACCCTCTGCTGCAGCCATTATCTCAACGGCAGGTCCAAGGGACTGAATGCCTTCGGAATTAATTTCTTGAAAGGTGATCGCTTTTTGAAAACTATCGAGATTTACTCCGCTATATTGACGAGCATATCCATTGGTTGGCAAAGTGTGGTTTGTTCCGGAGGCATAATCTCCGAAGCTTTCAGGTGTCAATGCTCCAATAAATACAGATCCCGCATGACGTACATTTTTCACATAGGGATTGGTGTCAACAACATTGATAATATAGTGTTCTGGTGCATAGTGATTGATAAATTCAATAGCCATAGAAGTCTTGTTGAAACTGACAATTTTGGAGTTTTCCAAAGCTTTTGCTGCAATATCCTTTCTAGGAAGTGCCTTTAGCTGAATTTCAATTTCTTTTTGTATTTCATTAATCTTTTCAGGTGCAGTGGTGACAAGAACAACTTGGCTGTCGGGACCATGTTCGGCTTGAGAAAGTAAATCTGCTGCTACAAAAGCAGGATTTGCTGAAGCGTCAATCGCGACAAGAACTTCAGAAGGACCCGCTGGCATATCAATTGCAACCGACCCTTGACTCGCATACTGTTTTGCTGCTGTCACAAATTGATTGCCCGGACCAAAAATCTTGTCGACTTTGGGGACTGATTCTGTACCCAAGGCCAAGGCAGCTATGGCTTGTGCCCCTCCTAATGTGAACATTTGTGTTACTCCACAAAGATGAGCTGCGTAGCGTATTTCAGGAGCAATTGTACCGTTTATTTGTGGGGGTGAACACAAAACAATCTCTTTACATCCTGCAATTTTAGCGGGGATGGCTAACATCAATACAGTTGAAAACAAGGGTGCTGAGCCTCCAGGAATATAAAGCCCTACCCTCTCTATAGGAAGTTTTTCTTGCCAGCATTGTACTCCTGGTTGTGTTTCTATACGTATTGGATTGGTTCGTTGGGCACTGTGAAAAGCAGTTATGTTGCGATGAGCTTGTCCAATAGCCTTCCGAAGCGGCTCTGGAATCTTTGCCTTTGCTTCTGATATGGTCTCAGCGGGTATTTGAAAAGACGTGCAATCAACTTGATCGAACTTTAGCGTGTATTCTATTAATGCCTGATCGCCTGTTTTTTTAACTGCATCAAAAATGGTTTTAACAGTGGGCATCATTGCTTCAAGGGTGGCAGTAGGACGAAGACATACTTGACCCCATTCGGATCGACTTGGATTATTGTGTCGTTTCATTATAAAACCATTTTTTCAATAGGACACACTAAAATATCCTCAGCTCCTGCCCCTTTCAATTCATAAATAACTTCCCAAAACCGATGGGCATCAATCACAGAGTGTAGCGAGCTCCATCCCTCCTGAGCTAAGGGCAGCACTGTTGGACTCTTTAAAACAGGCAGAATCGAGCTGATCGCTTCTATTTTATCATTGGGTGCATTCAACAGGATATATCGTGATTTTTTGGCGCGCAATACGGCTGTAATTCGAAAGACTAGTTTATCGACTATCTCGGAAACTTCAGTTGATAACTTTGGTCCTGTAACGAGAGTAGCTTCCGATTCCATTAAGGTTACCACTTCTTTCAGGTTATTCTTAAATAAAGTACTTCCACTGGATACAATGTCGCAAATAGCATCAGCTAGACCGATATTGGGAGCAATCTCAACAGAACCATTAATGATATGGAGGTTGGCTTCAATGCTATTCTTTTCCAGAAATTTACGAACTGTATTTGGATAAGACGTCGCAATTTGCTTCCCACTAAGATCGGCAAGATTGGAAAAAGAAGAGTTTTTTGGTACAGCAAGTGACACACGGCATTTCGAGAATCCTAGAGGGAGTAGGGATTTTAGGTCTTCACCTTTTTCTTCTAATATATTTTCACCCAAGATAGCAAGGTCAACAACCCCATCTCGTAAATATTGAGGTATATCTCCGTTTCTCAAAAAGTAAACTTCCAGCGGAAAATCTCGAGCGGTTGCTTTCAATTGATCTTTCCTGTTGTCAATGGAAATACCGCAGTTCTTGAGCAATTTTAAGGAGTCTTCATTGAGACGTCCTGATTTTTGAATGGCAATTTTTAGCATTTTTATATCAAATAAAAAAACCCGTTTGATTTCTCAAACGGGTCTATGGAGTAGCATACAACAGCATCCTGAACGTTTGAGCGTTTAGGTATAATGTGTATGATGTGTTTTAGTTATCATTGATGCAAATATCGCACTTTGCTTGAATAATCAAAAATATTATTAATTATTTCCCAAAATAATAGGCATTCCTGTCTCCCCACTTCCGATAACAATCACTTTGGAATTTGGAGACTCAGAGAGTTTGAGAGTCGCCTCAATCCCTTTTTCTTGAAGAATTTTGGAAGTTAAAGAAGCACTCAAAATCTTATTTGCTCGTGCTTTCCCTTCTGCATCAATTCGTTGCCTTTCTGCTTCTTGCTTGGCTTTTGCAAGACGAAATTCATATTCCAAGGCCTCTTGCTCCTGTCGTAGTTTTCGTTCAATAGCTTCTTTAATTGCCATAGGAAGAGTGACATCCCGAACCAAGACTGCATTTAATTGAATGTGTTGACTTTCTACATTCTTTACAGTCTCTTCAAATATTTCGTTTTGAATTGCATCTCTTTTCGTAGAATACAACTGTTCTGGTGTGTAGCGACCGACCACAGATCTTGCTACAGCTCGAATCTGAGGAATGAGTACAATGTTTACGTAATTTTCGCCCTTGGTTTTGTGAAGCAGCCCCAATTTTTCATAGGTAGGCTCATACAAAACAGATACGTCTAGAGAAATCTCCAATCCATTGGAAGACAATACTTGCATGTTTCCTTCAAAAAATTCTTGTTGTTTGACGTTGTATACATAAACTTTATTCCAAGGGGCGATAATGTGAAATCCTTCTCCCAGAGGAGGTTCATCAGTGACCACTCCCCCACCAAAAGTTTTAAAAAGTACGCCTGCTTCTCCATATCCGATGTTGATCGAAGATTTGGAAGCAAAAATGAGCACGGCTAAACCGATAAGAATTACAGGTAGTCCGATTTTTGGTAATTTTTGCATGATAATTTAGGTTTAAGTGAGCATGCCTCCATCAACATGGAGGACTTGCCCGGTAATATAATTTGATAAATCCGAGGCCAAAAACACACAAGCGTTGGCCACATCTTCGGGGGTCCCACCCCGCTTGAGGGGAATCCCGTCACGCCATCCTTGGACTACATCCTCGGACAGCTGGTCAGTCATTTCAGTCTCGATAAAACCAGGAGCAACCACATTGGAACGAATATTTCGAGAACCCAATTCTAAGGCTACTGACTTTGAAAATCCTATAATTCCTGCTTTGGAAGCAGCATAGTTGGCTTGACCCGCATTCCCTTTAACACCAACTACAGAACTCATATGAATTAAACTTCCGTGTCTTTGTTTAAGAAAAGTACGCTGTATTGCTTTGGTCACGTTGAAAACCGATTTAAGATTGATATTCATAACGTGATCAAAGTCAGCTTCTCCCATACGCATTAATAAATTATCCTTGGTAATCCCTGCATTATTGATGAGAATATCTACTGTTTCAAAATGAGAAAGCACATCGTCAACCAGTTGCTGAGCTGCATCAAAATCTGCTGCGTCACTTTGATAGCCTTTGGCATGAACTCCTGTGGCTATAAGCTCATTTTCTAGGGATTGAGCCGCATCAACAGAGCTGCTGTAGGTGAAAGCGATATTGCAACCTTGCTTAGCAAAAGCCAAGGCAATGCCACGTCCAATACCACGACTAGCCCCTGTGATTATTGCGGTTTTGTCTGCTAACAACTTCATGAGGCAAGCACTTCAACAATTTTTTTTCCTATTTCTGCTGGAGAATCAACCACATGAATTCCGCATGCTTTCATTATTGCTTTCTTGGCTTCTGCTGTATCTTCGGCACCACCAACAATAGCTCCCGCATGCCCCATAGTTCTGCCTTTGGGTGCGGTTTCTCCAGCAATAAAGCCTACCACTGGTTTTTTATTGCCATTCTCTTTAACCCATTGTGCAGCATCGGCTTCAAGTTGACCGCCTATCTCACCAATCATAACAATAGCTTCTGTTTCTGGATCTTCCATCAACAAAGCTACCGCTTCTTTAGTAGTGGTTCCAATGATGGGATCTCCGCCAATTCCAATGGCTGTAGTTATTCCCAAGCCCTCTCGAACTACTTGATCTGCTGCTTCATAAGTTAGCGTACCCGATTTGGATACGATCCCAATACTTCCTTTTTTAAAGACAAATCCTGGCATGATTCCTACCTTGGCTTCTTCTGGAGTAATTACGCCTGGGCAGTTGGGCCCTACCATTCGGCAATCCTTGGATTGAATGTAATGAGAGACTTTAACCATATCGGAAACAGGGATTCCCTCGGTAATAGTTATAATGACTTTTATACCAGCCTCAGCGGCTTCCATAATGGCGTCAGCCGCAAAGGCCGGAGGCACAAAAATGATTGTAGTATTGGCTCCTACTTCACTAACCGCCTCAGCAACAGTATTAAATACAGGTCGCTCTAAATGGATTTGACCTCCTTTTCCTGGAGTAACCCCTCCAACAACATTGGTTCCGTATTCAATCATTTGAGTGGCGTGAAACGTACCTTCACCACCTGTAAATCCTTGAACAATGATTTTTGAGTCTTTATTGACTAGTACACTCATAATTTTGGTTTCGCTTAAATTCGTATTTGATCTATTTATTCTTTAACTCTTTCCAAATAACTCCCTTTCTCGGTATCTACCTTAATCTTGTCTCCTTCATTAATAAATAATGGAACATTAATTTTGGCTCCCGTTTCCACGGTTGCGGGTTTGGTTGCATTTGTAGCGGTATTTCCTTTAACGCCCGGCTCAGTGTGGGTCACCTCTAGGATTACACTCGCAGGAAGATCTACCGAGAGAGGCATTCCATCCTCCGTATTGATGGCTATGGTTACTATTTCACCTTCTTTCATCAATTCGGCTTGTTCAAGGATGCTGACATTAATACTGATTTGTTCATAATCGTCAGAGTTCATAAAATGATATTGTTCTCCTTCTTGATAAAGAAACTGAAACTTATTTGTTTCGACACGAATATCGTCAATTTTATGTCCCGCAGAGAAGGTATTGTCAACTACTTTTCCTGTGGTCACACTTTTCAATTTTGTCCTTACAAATGCAGGTCCCTTACCGGGTTTCACATGAAGAAACTCAATAATCTTATAAATGTCGTTACTGTATTTAATACAAAGTCCTTTTCGAATGTCTGAGGTGTTGGCCATAGAATAAATTTAGTTCCTTTGAAAGTAGCCTTTCATAATACCCCGTTGTGAATTACGGATAAACTGAAGTATTTCGTCACGTTCGGGCGAGGCTAGCATTTCTGCCTCAATAATTTCAGCGGCTTGTGCGTTGTTGTATTTTTTTTGGTACAGAAGACGATAAATGTTTTGAATTTCAGTGATTTTCTCTGATGAGAATCCCCTCCGTCGTAGTCCGACCGAATTGATACCAACGTAGGATAATGGCTCGCGAGCCGCTTTTACATAGGGTGGCACATCTTTTCGGACTAAGGATCCCCCAGCGATAAAAGCGTGGTCCCCAACAGTAACAAATTGGTGTATGGCAGTCATACCAGCCAGGATAACATGATTCCCAACATTAATATGTCCAGCCAATGTAGAATTATTGGAAAATATACAATAGTCCCCAACAACACAATCGTGTGCTATGTGGGAATAGGCCATAATCAAACAGCCACTTCCAATCTCTGTTTTCATTCGGCTCAATGTCCCTCTATTTATAGTTACACATTCGCGTATGGTGGTGTTGTCACCAATCTCAACAGTTGTCACTTCCCCTTTAAATTTTAAATCTTGAGGAATGGCAGATATAACAGCACCTGAAAAAATAGAGCAATTTTTTCCAATGCGTGCTCCCTCCATTATTGTAACATTAGGACCAATCCAAGTACCCTCGCCTATTTCAACATTATTCGATATGGTGGTAAAGGGTTCTATCACTACATTTTGAGCGATTTTAGCCCCTGGGTGCACATAGGCAAGCGGTTGATTCATTCTGCGTCTTTTCGTTTAATAATTTGAGCCATCATATCCCCTTCCGAGGTAAGATTGCCATTAACGTAGGCTGTAGCTCTCATATGGCAAATTCCACGCCGGATGGGTGAAATAAGATTGAGTTTAAAAATTAAAGTATCCCCAGGATACACCGGACGCTTGAATTTAACATTGTCAATTTTCATGAAAAAAGTCAAATAATTTTCTGGATCCGGAACGGTATTAAGAACCAATATACCACCCGCCTGTGCCATTGCTTCAATCTGCAAAACACCAGGCATAACAGGGGCTCCAGGAAAATGTCCTTCAAAGAAGGGTTCATTCATAGTTACATTTTTTAACGCAAGCACATGTGTATCGGACAATTCATAAATCTTATCAACCAACAAAAAAGGCGGCCGATGTGGAAGCATATTCATGATGGCTACCGTGTCCATTAGGGGCGGTTTGTTAAAATCAATCTTAGGCGCGTTTAAACGTTTGTCTTGTTTAATTCGTTTGGCAACTCTTTCTGCAAAAGCTGTATTAACACGATGTCCTGGTTTTTTGGCAATAACATGTCCTCGAATACGAGTTCCGATGAGAGCAAGATCACCGATTACATCTAAGAGTTTGTGCCGGGCGGCTTCATTCGAAAAATGTAAGTCAAGATTGTCTAAAATTCCATTGGGTTTGATACTGATATGATCTTTATCAAAGGCTTTTTTTAACTTAGTCGTTGTACTTTCAGAAAGAGGCTTATCCACATAAACGATTGCATTATTGAGATCGCCACCTTTGATCAATCCATTATCTAAAAGTGTTTCTAATTCATGAAGAAAACTAAAGGTTCGTGCAGGAGCAATGGCATCTTTAAAATCAATCAGAGAGTCTAAAGTAGCATTCTGAGTTCCCAATATTTTCGTGCCAAAATCAACCATAGTAGTGATTTGATAGCTTTCGGAAGGGATGATTGTGAGTTCGCTTCCGCTGGTTTCATCTTTAAATGAAATTACTTCATCAACAATAAATTCTTCACGTGCTTCCTTTTGCTTTTCAATACCTGCTTTCAGGAGTGCATCTACAAAAAATTTTGAAGACCCATCCATAATTGGGGGTTCTGGTGCGTTTAGGTGTATGTAGCAGTTGTCTATTTCTAACCCTACTAGAGCAGCCAGTACATGCTCTGAGGTTTGTATTTTTATAGAATCCTTCTCAAGATTAGTACCACGCTCGGTGTTTGTGACATACTGTATATCTGCAGCGATTTCCGGGGCTCCTTGCAAATCTTCTCGAACAAAAACATAGCCTGTATTCTCAACGGCAGGTTTGAATGAAAGGGATACTGTCTTACCAGTATGCAATCCGACTCCTTCCAGAGTAACAGATTTTGAAATGGTTTGTTGAGAATCCGTTTTTTGGATCATGATTTATTTTTCTTCTCGATTTGGTTTACTCGATTCACTAGGGCGGGTAGGTTTTTAAAATGAACGTAGGATTTGTTAAAACTAAAATAATCCAATGCAGGGGATCCTTGTAGTTTAGTATTACTCTTTATATTACTATTAACTCCTGTTTGTCCTTGAATTTGAACATGATCTCCTATAGTAATATGCCCTATGATACCCACTTGACCTCCAATCACACAGTTTCGACCTATTCTAGTTGATCCTGCAATACCAGTTTGAGCAGCAATTACGGTATTCTCTCCTACTTCCACATTATGAGCAATCTGAATTTGATTGTCGAGTTTCACTCCTTTCCGAATAATCGTAGACCCCAAAGTAGCTTTGTCAATGGTGCTTGAGGCCCCCACATCGACATGGTCTTCCAGAACAACATTTCCTGTCTGCGGCACCTTTTTATAAGAACCATCTTCTTGGGGTGAGAAACCAAAACCATCAGAACCTAAAACCACTCCGCTGTGAATTGTGCAATGGTCTCCAATAACTGTATCGGATAGAATTTGTGCACCAGAGTATATGGTACAGTGATCCCCAATAATAACATTGCTGGCAATGTAGACATTGGGAAACAGTTTGATGTTTTTACCCAACACGCTATTTTCTTCAACAATGACATTGGGTCCAATGTATGAACCTTTGGGTAACTCGATATCCTCCGCAATCAAAGCTGAGGGGTGAACTCCATCTCGCTTGTTTTTAACAGTAGTGTAATATTCTAAAAGCTCAGAAAAAGCTTGGTAGGCATCTTCCACTCGAATAAGGGTGGGCCTGATCTTTTGCTCAGAAATGAAATCTTCATTAACAATAACAATTGAAGCATTTGTTTTGTATAAGAATTGAGTGTATTTGGGATTGGCCAAAAAAGAAAGAGACCCTTCTTGGGCTTCTTCTATTTTTGACAATTCCGAAACCTCAGTCTCAGGGTCACCATCGATCGTCCCTTTAAGTTGTGAGGCGATTTGTTGGGCCGTAAATTTCATAAAGCAAAAATAGGGATTTCCAAGGAAACTATTTTTTTGGATTACACAAATAATACAAGGTTTGAGAATCCGTGTATTTCATTAAAGCTTTGAAGCTTGGGTACTGATGTATGGGGAGGACTTCATCGTTTACACTCAGCAACAAAAGAGGATGCTTTTTAGAGGAATAAGTTTGGTTTGAAACGTGGCCTGTAAAGACGTAGTCGGTCGCTATTTCTTTGGAGGGTAACTCCTTGGACCAAAAGGATTGTATATCATCCAATTTTGTTGGATTAATGGGCCTGTCTTGAACGTGTATTTGAAATAATTTTCTTTCCAAAATTCGCTTGGAAAGATCTTGTAAAATGAAGTCCTCGTGGTTTTGCCAGCTTTTAAGTGAATACCAAATATCAGAATCGTCTAAGGCTAAAAAAAATGTCCAATCAATACGGTCAATCTGAATGGAATTCTTGCCCTGAGACAACAACGCTATCAACGCTTCGGCTCCGCGCAAAGTTTCTCCCGATTGAAGTAGTTTCCTTGCACGTTGTAAGATTTTGACCAATAATAATTCCGCAACAAGACTTGTTTTGTGAAGATAGACTTGCCAATACATCAAACGTCGTGCCAACAAAAATTTTTCTAATGAATAACTAGCTTTTTCTTCAAAAACCAATTTTCCTTCTACTACACACATCATTGAAATCAATCGATAAGAATTGATATTGCCTTCGAGGGCCCCAGTATAAAAACTATCTCTTTTTAAATAGTCCAAACGATCCAAATCTACTTGACCAATCAAAAGCTGATGGAAAAAGGGACGTTCATAGGTGTTATTGAAAATTGATAATGCCAAATCTAAAGCACCTTCATATTCCTTATTGATAGCTGCCATAAGATGGGCAGAAATTTGTTCATGGGTAATTTCAGGAAGCAATACTTTTTCTATAGCATGAGAAAAAGGTCCATGACCTATATCATGAAAAAGTAATGCGATTTGCAAGGCTTCAGACTCTTTATTCGATATCAATTCTCCTTTTTCACGCAAAGCATCTACCGCTTTTTGCCCCAAATGAAGACACCCCAAGGCGTGCTCCAGCCGATTGTGATGGGCTCCTGGAAAAACATAAACCGATAAGCCCATTTGTGAAATACGGCGCAGGCGTTGAAAAAAGGAATGGTTGATAAGTTGAACAATTAAGGCCGATTTGATGGCAATAAAACCGTAAATTGGATCGTTGATAATTAGTGGTTTCATAGCCTAGTGCCCATCGCTTTCTGAGGCAAATATAAAGAAAAGTTATGTCTACAATTGATATCCTCTGGGTGGATGACGAGATTGATTTGCTTAAACCGCATATCATTTTTCTTGAAAACAAAGGGTATAAAGTCCATCCCTGTAACAATGGTCAAGAGGCATTAATTCGAGTTCAAGAACAATCGTTTGAAGTGGTTTTATTGGATGAAAACATGCCTGGTCTCAACGGCCTAGAAACCCTAGGTCAACTCAAGCAAATCATACCTCATGTTCCAGTGGTGATGATTACCAAGAATGAAGAGGAACATATCATGGAAGAAGCTATTGGCTCAAAAATATCTGACTATCTCATCAAACCTGTCAATCCCAATCAAATTCTTTTGTGCTTAAAAAAACTATTGCAGCACAAAAATCTTGTTGCTGAGAAAACCATTCAGAATTACCAACAAGAATTTCGGAAAATAGCCTTAACCCTTAATGAACTGCATACCCACAACGAATGGGCTGATTTTTATGAAAAAATGGTTTTTTGGGAGCAGGAACTCGAGCAACTTGAAGATCCAAGCATGTTTGAAATTTTCGAAATGCAGATGAAAGAAGCCAATCAGTTGTTTGCCAAATTCATAGAACACAATTATGAAGACTGGTTGAAAAAAACACTTCCGGCCCCTACGCTTTCTCATAACCTCTTAGATCGGGAAGTATTTCCAAGGTTGAAATCAAAACAACCTACCCTTTTAATTGTTATCGATAATCTACGCTGGGATCAGTGGAAAGGTATTGCTCAACATATTGGGGATTATTACGCACTAACCGAAGAGAAAAAGTACTTCAGTATTATCCCAACAGCTACTCAATATGCCCGCAATGCAATTTTTTCGGGGCTTACCCCTTTGGAAATGTCCAAAACCCACCCAGAATGGTGGCGAAATGACACGGATGAGGGAGGTAAGAACTTATACGAAAAAGAGTTTTTAAAAGCGCAACTTCAAAGAAAGAACATAGCCCTCGCGTGGAGTTATCATAAAATACGCAATCTCTCAGAAGGGAAGCAACTTGTAAAAACATTTCAAAATCACACCCAAGAGCAACTCACTGTCATCGTCTACAACTTTGTTGACATGATCTCGCATGCTAAAACAGAAATGGAAATTATTAAAGAATTGGCCGCGGACAACAAAGCCTATCGATCTCTAACTAAGTCGTGGTTTGCCAACTCTCCCTTATTGGAGATCATTCAAAAAGCAGCGTCTCATAAATTCAATTTGTTGTTGACCACTGACCACGGAACAGTTAATGTTGGTAGCCCTTCTAGTTTGATTGGAGATCGTGAAACCAGCCAAAACCTACGATATAAAACAGGACGAGATCTTACGTATGAATCAAAAGATGTGATGGCCTGTCAGGCACCAGAAGAAATGCAACTCCCACGCTTAGCACTTAACAGTCAATTTGTTTTTGCCAAGGAGGACAACTATTTTGTCTATCCAAAGAATTACAATCATTTCGCCAAACTTTTTCAAAACAGTTTCCAACATGGTGGAATCTCAATGGAAGAGATGATTATTCCATTTGTTGTGATGAGCCCCAAAAGCCAGTAAATTTGACTCATGGAAATAGAATATTCACTTACGGAGTTAGATCAGGTTTCAAAGATTATTTTGGATCATTGCGAAGTGCCTGTGTTACTATTCAATGCTCCTATGGGTGCTGGAAAGACTACCCTGATTAAAGCGCTGTGTGAGACGATCGGGGTTAGGGATTCTGTATCCAGTCCTACCTTCTCTTTGGTGAACACGTATAAGACCCTTCAGGACCAACTACTGTTCCACTTCGATTTTTACCGACTCAATTCTATCGATGAAGCCTTTGACATCGGAATAGAGGAATATTTAGACTCTGGGCATCGTTGCCTCATCGAATGGCCCGATATGATTCGAACATTACTGCCTGCTTCGGTTCATGAAATTAGGATTGAAATCCTAGGACAAGAATCTCGTAAATTAACCTTAGACAAATGAAACTTCTCTATCGCATCGGTTATTATTTGGTAGGACTTTCTTTGGGATTGGTGATCGTCAGTTTTGTTTTTAGCGGAAAAAAAACAACTTGCAATTACGGTCCCAATGCTAGAGTGATTGGTGACTTACAGAAAAAACAAGTACGAATAGCATCTTCGGTTGAGTTTGAGATTCAGCCCTTTGATTCAGTCCTTTTCAATACAATGCTAGAACGTGCAAAGGTAGATTTTGCCAATAGTGATACTCAGCGTGACAACTGCAAAACCTATCGATTGCAAAGTAACTATCTCGATAAAATCTTTATACTGGAGGTCGAAAATTGCGAGAAATACGTCACGATATTGGAGCTCAAACAACCTTAGATTGACGACGCTTTAACTCTTTTGAAATCAATTCCAATTCGCGAGAAGACTGTCCAGCTACTGAGGTGTTTTCTTCTGCCCTTCGTATCAAATAAGGCATCACTTCTCTAACGGGGCCGAAAGGTATATACTTGGCTACATTATAACCTGCTTCGGCTAAATTAAAAGACAAATGGTCACTCATCCCATACAATTGGCCAAACCAAACATTTGGATGGTTGCTGGAAATTTTCTTGCGCTGTAACAATTCTATCAATGTGGTAATACTTTTTTCGTTATGACTACCCATAAATAAGGTACAGTGTTCTAGGTGATCAATTAAAAAGGCAACACCAGCATCGAAGTTTTTATCAGTGGCTGTTTTGGAGATACAAAGAGGGTTGGGATACTTCATTTTTTGAGAACGCAGAGTCTCTTTTTCAATGTAAGCACCCCGCACTAATTTGACCCCAACGTGAAATCCTTCTTTTTTTCCTTTCTTGACTAAAGAGTTTAAATAGGCCAAACGATCATGACGATACATTTGAACGGTTGTGACGATCCAAAGCTCATTTTTATTGTATTGTAACATCGCCGTTTCGGCAAGTTTGTCAATTGCCGGTTGGATCCAACTCTCCTCGGCATCGATAAAAAGACGTATTTTCCATTCGATAGCGTGCTCACATAGTGAAGAAAAGCGATCCCTCACGCGGTGCCAAGCAGACGTTTCTTGAACGGTGAGCTTTGCACCCTCCGATACTTTTTGAAAAAGTAAAAAAGCACCAATTGCCGTTGGTTTGAATACCCCATATGGGTGGTTTGGATTGTTCGCTTGGACTTCTAACGTTTCCAAAGTTTTCTTTAAAGATTCATCAAAACCCGCTTCAGAGGTCAATCCCTCTACCGAATAAGCCAATACTGAAGCAATATTCAAATTACCCAAACGAGCAACGACTTTTTGTGAGCCCATTGCAGAAGTTCCAGAACAAAATTGATTAAATACGGTAGCTTTAATAAGCCCTTCAACGGGCAAACGCAAATTAAGTGCTGCTTGAATAGCTACCTTCCCAAGGCCTACTAAAAACCTGTATTGTATTAGCTTAAATAACCAATAGGCTTTCTTCAGTTCAAGGGTTGACTTGAGGCGAAATGCGATCTGAGTATTTTCAAAAAAATCTACTTTCATGAATCCATTCAAAACATCGTTACTTTCATAAGCAAGGTAAAAAACCTAATCATATTTTCCTGTATTGAAATAAAAAACACTTCTCTATTCTGTGAATTTTTCTCTTTCAGACCCTTTGGCAAAAAATGACCGTAGATATTACGGAAACTGCTACTTTTGTAATTCATGACAATATTCACTCCCATCCCTTCTCTTTATCACGATGTCGTCTTTGGAGACGGTGGAATAGAATACCTAAAATCATTGCTTCAACAAAATGACTATTCCTCTATCTTCCTTTTAGTAGACACCAATACCCACAAGCACTGTTTGCCTTACTTATTGAATGAACTTGTAACTGACTTGTCTGTAACGATTATTGAAATAGAAGCTGGGGAAGAACACAAGAATATTAAAACCTGTTTACGGGTTTGGCAAACGCTCTCAGAAAATGGAGCAGATCGAAGAAGTATACTAATCAATCTTGGCGGGGGTGTTGTTACTGATTTGGGTGGTTTTGTTGCTTCTACTTTCAAACGAGGTATCGACTTTATCAACATTCCAACGTCATTGCTTGCCATGGTGGATGCTTCCGTAGGAGGAAAAACAGGAGTAGACCTTGGAGTCTTAAAAAATCAGATTGGAGTAATTCAACAACCCCAGATGGTGTGGATTAACAATCGGTTTTTGGCTACCCTTTCAGAAGAGCAATTTAGAAGTGGGTATGCTGAAATGTTAAAGCACGGTCTCATTGCAGATCCTTCCTACTGGAAAAAACTATCTTTTTTTGATCAGGCCCACTATGATTCACTATTGGAGAGTATTTATCATTCGGTTGGTATAAAAAACGAGGTCGTTAAAAAAGATCCTAATGAGCAGGGTTGGCGAAAGGTTTTGAATTTTGGCCACACACTGGGACATGCTGTTGAGTCCTATGCATTGGAAAGCCCTGACCAAAAAAGCCTACTTCACGGAGAAGCCATCGCGGTTGGAATGATCTTGGAAGCTTATCTTTCTACTATTTTATGTGGAATGCCACTTCAAGAAGCTGAAGAAATAAAAACTGTTTTTCTTTCCATATTCAGCAAAGAAAATTTCACTTTGGAAGCCCAAGCTAAAATTCTGGAATTATTAATCTTCGACAAAAAGAACAGCCATGGTAAGATTAACTTCATGCTTTTAAAAGCCATAGGGAAGCCAGTATTGGATATTCAAGTTCCAAAAGAACTGTTTGAAAGTGCCTTTAAATTTTACCACGATTAGCGTTTAGGCAGAATTTCTACTCGCATTGATGTTCCCAAATAAAGATCGGGTGACCATTTTTTCAAACAAGGGCATATCCTTGTTTTTAAGTCCATTAGCCTTGTTTTCTTGAATTTGTTGAAGAGCAAATTGTTGGATTGTTAAAAGGGGTTGTACAATTTCTTCACGTAATTTAATTGAGGCTTTCCCTGCTTTTTCATTTTCCATCAAGGAATCCATACCAGTGAGTTCCAACACCAACTTCTTCGTTAATAAAAATTCGTCGTGTATCAATGTCCAAAACGCGCCAAACTGTTTGTCTTCTGCCATATATGCAGTCAATTGGAAAAACGATTTGGTCATGCTCATCATACTATTGGCAATCAATGTCCGGAAAAACAATGAGTTTTGATAAAGCCGTACAGCACGATCAAATTGGTTGGAAGATTTTAATTCTTTCAAAGCTGTACCTACCCCATAAAAGCCAGGTACATTTTGTTTGGATTGACTCCAGCCCCCAACAAATGGGATGGCTCGGAGATCTTCAAAGACCAAAGCATCACTTTTACCTCGCTTGGCAGGTCGTGATCCAATATTTGTTTTAGCATAATAAGGTAAGGTCGTCATTTGTTCCAAATAGGAAACAAATTCAGGGTGTGCTTTAAACTCCTGGTAGGCTGTGTAGCCCGTTTCGGCCAATTGTTGAAGGGTGGAACGGTCGGCATCAGTAAGGCTGTTTTGCTCGGGAGAAAACACTTGATTTTCAATTCCAGAACTTAAGAGCTGTTCTAAATTAAATTGACAGGAATCTAATGTTCCAAAATTTGAACTAATCGTCTGACCCTGAACTGTCAATTGAATATCATCGGATTGAATACGACTCCCCATCGAAGCATAAAATTGATGGGTGTTACCACCTCCGCGCGCTGGAGGACCACCACGGCCATCAAAAAATGCAACCTTTAAATCAAATTCTTTTGAGAGTTCACTGAGTATTTCTTTGGCTTTGTAGATGCTCCAATTGGCCATAAAATAACCGCCATCTTTGGTTCCGTCTGAAAAGCCCAACATAATGGTTTGCTTGTTTCCTCTTCGTTTTAAGTGGGAGCGATATTCCGGATTTTTATAAAGGGTACGCATTACGGTTTCAGCGGCTTCCAGATCAGGGATCGTTTCAAAAAGAGGTATAATGTCCACTGATGGTTGCTCCCATTTACAAAGTCGAAAAAAAGCAAAAAGCTGAAGAACATTTTCTACCGATTGACAATTACTTATGATATAGCGATTGCATCCCCTTTCCCCATTTTTAGCTTGGATAAATTTCATAGCATGAATACTTTCAAGAGTCTGGTAGGCAATGCTGTTTGAGTCAAGTATATGAATAGGATAATCACCTTGTATTTTCAATAAGGCCTCATGTCGTTTATCGGCCTGAAGGCTAGCATAGTCTGCAGGATAATTGGCGATGTGTTTTGCTGCTGCTTTATGCGTTAATAATGTATTGAATACTTCGTTGTGCACTCGTGAGTCTTGTCGGATGTCCAAGCTGGCAAAGTGAAAACCAAACAATTTTATTTTGTTGATCATATCAGCTACCTCAGCTTCGTAGATGCCATTGTGGTCCTGAATGAGAATATTATGTACCTTGGTTAAATCTGATAATAACCCATCGGAGGTGACCACTGGATTTTGTTTGGGATAGAACAGTTCCTCCAAAAGTGAATCTGTTAAACGACTTAAGGTTTCATCCACTCCGTCGAAAGTTATTTTTCTTTTGAGTTTACGGAGATCACGATAGTAATTTCGCAATATGGAAAATCGTAAGGCATGAGCTGTTTTTCGAGTAATATCAGGAGTTACGTAGGGATTACCATCACGGTCACCTCCCGGCCAAAAGCCAAAATCAAAAATAGAATTTTCAATGGGCTGACTTTCAAAAATATTCTTATCAAGATAATTGTATATTGTGCTTGCTGAATGATAAAATACATTCTCTAAATACCAAATTAGACTCACCGCTTCGTCTAATGGAGAGGGCTTTTGTTTATTATAGAATCGTGTTTTTCCAAGCTGCGATAATAGAATTTTTATCCGACTCAAATCATCTTCTTGAATTGCTGATGAGAGTTCATTGATGATTCCCAAAACACTACCAGGATAGAATTGAGTGGGATGTGCGGTGAGGACAATTCGCACACGGAAACGATTAAGGTACTCCATTAATGCTTCTTGCTTTTGTTTGGATGCAGCTTCTTCTTTTATATTCCGAATCGTTCCTCGTCCGTGCATATTATTTACATAAGCAAATCCAGCATCTTCAATAGCATCAAAGAGAACAACTTGACGCTCTATATATTGAATGAATTGAAACAATAAATCATTCTGTTCTACGGGCGTTAATTTCGGGAGATATTGAGTAAAGAATTGACGAACGATTTCCTTAGGAGATTTATTTTGTGCATAGGCTTCCTTACAAAGAGAGGCGAAAAGAGGCAGGTAGAGTCCCGTCTTTTTGATGCTTTTAAAGGGTAAGGTGAGGAAAAGGTTGTTATAAATTTGAAATTTTGATAAAACACGCTCATTAAAGCGATCAATCTTGGGGATTCTAGCCATTCAGGTTAGTCTAATTCGTTAAAAATGTGGTGCATCAAGCGTCGTTTATCATTGATGCTTTCTTCCATTGAAATCATTGTTTCTGTTCGCGCCACACCTTCCACATCATCAATGGAAAAGATTATACTTTTGGCATGCGAAGTGTCTCTTGCGCGCACTTTACAGAAGATATTAAATTTCCCAGTAGTAATATGTGCTACAGTCACAAATGGAATAGCTGTAAGTGCATCTAAGACATTTTGAGTTTGATTGGTTTTGTCTAAAAAAATTCCAACGTAAGCAATAAAGGAGTAGCCGAGCTTGACATAATCAAGGTTTAGAGAAGAGCCCTTGATAATGCCGGCTTCTTCCATTTTTTTTACCCGTACATGCACGGTACCTGCAGAAATTAGAAGTCGTTTGGAGATATCAGTGAAAGGCACTCTGGTATTTTCAATTAAAATATCTAGGATTTGATGATCAACATCATCAAGCTTTACTGCATTCATAGTTACAAATTTTTATTTTACAAAAGTGCAGATAAAATTAATTTTTCGCAACGAAAATGAATATTTGTTGTCAAATTTTCATTGAATTGTGATATTATCCAAAAAATCTACTTCATTTCCTTTATGGAATTCGATGGAAATAGGTGTCTTGAGAGTTGGCAGATCGGGATATTCATGGGCGCGTAGGCTTAGGTTTGAGCCAAAGCTGTGGAAGGTTGGAATTAAAGTAAGACGTCCCTCCCGCAGCTCCTCTTCGTATAGGATAGCAAGTTGTTGATTTTTGAATAGTTGTCCTTTGTAGTCAATAGTAACCCCTCTAATTAGAAGATCAACAAAGTCCTTGTGGTTTTCTGGGATCAATTCGTAATCATCGATTTTTTTGGACTCAAAATCCTTTGCTGCAATGTGGTTAAAACAAGCAAGTAAAGCTTTGTATGTCCATTCTGTGGTTGTATTCCGCTCATAATCTTCGGGATAGTGCCCCGCTTCAAATAAAACCGTTGGAGTCCCCATAGACATAAAGCTATCCCCCACACAATTCTCATTAAATGCATCATCGTATCGTCCAATTCCACCCTCTAGACCCTCTAAATCCTCTAGCATAGCAGCAATGAGTTGCATCGCCTTTAAACGTTGTGGGGGACATGATCGATTTGAATCGGCAGCGGGTGCCAAAAAAGACAAGGTAGCAGGCTTTCCATTGTAACCGGCAGCATAGATCGTACACTGTCCGTGTAAATTCAGAGCGAAATGAGGTTTGAATGTTGAGTAAACTTGTTTTAAAAATTGGCTTTCAGGTTGGGTCATAGCAAGCGCATCTCGATTCAGATCCACACCATTGGCATTGAATCTTTGAAAGCGAATGGCACCATCAGGATTGAGCTGCGGTATGATGTAGAGACTTAGCTCCTTTAAAAAAGGAAATTCTTCTCCTTGGCGTATTCGAGAGAGTAAAATAAGAAGTGCGCGTGTGGTGGAGCTTTCATTGCCGTGCATTTGCGACCATAAAAGTACCCTATTAGGCCCTGAGCCCAACTGTAGGCTATGAATGGGACGTTTCTCTACACTATGCCCCATAACCGTAAAAGGGAATATAGCACGATTGTCGTTTACAAAGTTGTCTATATCTATTGGAGATAAGTATCGTTGCATTTTACAAAAGTAAACCA
>DQCR01000011.1 GCA_003533785.1 Flavobacteriaceae bacterium | reverse complement strand
CCTTTTGCGAAAAGAGGGAAAACGTATTTCGATTGATCGTGCAAAAGCTGGAGATATACTCTTTTTTAGAACCACCAAAAAGCGAAAGCTCACCCATGCGGGTATCGTTGTTGGACGTAAAAGAGATGTGCCTCTATTCATTCATGCCTCATCTTCAAGGGGGGTAATCATTTCTTCAATGAACGAAGGCTATTGGAACAAAGCCTACGCACAAACACGAAGATTGATTCGTTAACATTTCCTATCTTTCAGGCATGTCCCCACTTGCCTACTGTACGCTTTGGTTTGTCGCAGGTATATTAGCCTACCCCTATATCACGTCTTTTCATTTTTCGATTCCTGTACTATTGTTCAGCATATCCATTCTTTGTCACAAAAAAAGATGGCGATATGGCTTTATCCTTTGCCTATCGCTACTGAGTTGGATTGGAGGTCAACAGTGGGCACAGCTACAAGACCCTTTACAACACCCCAAACATATTGCGCATCATGATCAACAGCTCAATAAAGAATCCATCATCACGTTCACAGTGCAACAGAAACGAAAGCCATCGCGTTTTGGTCAGTCGTACATTGTTGAAGTTCAACAAGTCGATCGCCAAAGCTTTACAGGTCTAGTTTTGCTTCAACTCGAGGTCTCATCTTCACTTACAATAGGTGAAAAATACATGACCATTGGAAAATTACTTCCCATCCCTTCGGCACCTAATCCTGGTGGTTTTGACTTTGGCAATTACATGAAAAAAAAGGGTGTTCATCTACAACTTTATGGCAACAGCAGTCAATTGACATTTATTTCAAAAAAAAATCTGTTAGGGGGGTTGCACAAAAAACGAGAGAGAAAATGTTAGGTTATGTCGATCATTTACAATTACGTGACCAGTCAAAAGCTGTGATGAAAGCGCTGGTACTAGGAGATCGATCAGACATCGATGCTCATTTGCAAGAGGAGTATGCCAAGGCAGGTGCTGTTCATCTTCTTGCAATTTCGGGTTTGCATGTGGGCGTCCTCATGATTATTCTGCAAAGCCTATTTGGTTATTTAATTCCGCTTCACAAATACAGGCGATGGCTGCTGTTTTTAACAGTAATATCAAGCCTTTGGTGCTATGCCTTTCTCACAGGCCTATCGCCATCTGTATTGCGTGCAGTGACAATGTTTAGCTTTCTCAGCTTTAGCAATGTCATGCATCGACCTGGATTACCAATGCAGCAATTGTGGTTGTCATTACTTTTTTTGATGTTGATTCAGCCATCATTGGTCTATGAAGTTGGGTTTCAATTGAGTTACGCTGCAGTGTTTGGCATTCTGTGGGTGATGCCAAAATTCCAATCCCTCAATCGATCCAAGTGGGTGGTCATTCAAAAGGGGTTGGACTTGTTGGTCTTGGGGTGTGTTGCGCAACTGTCAACCCTACCTTTGAGTCTGTATTATTTTCATCAGTTTCCAGCATTATTTTGGATTAGCAATCTTGCAATCGTTCCTTCACTGGGACTGATTTTGGGTGGATGCCTTATTGGATTAGCCATTTCCCGTTGGGAATTTATCGCAGCTTACTATGGGAGAATTATCGATCAGATGCTTCATGCAATGAACACACTAATTGCCTATGTTGCCAAGCAAGAGTCTTTTTTATTTACAAATATTCCCTTTGATGCAATAGATGCTTTTCTCCTTGCAATGATCGTTGTTTTAGTATTTTTTACAATTCTAAAATTTCGTTTAGCTGTTGTTTATCTATTGGTTATTCTGTCGTTTGGATTTCATTATTCTGTGAAACACACACCCTTTCATGATGATGAATTCATCGTATTTCACAGCTATAAAAACACATTGATTGGCATCAAAGAGGGTGAAAAAGTCACTTTCTTATATGATGAATCAAAGACTATGAATCAAAAAATCATTGACGATTACACGCTCCAGCGACAAATCAACAAGCAAAATTTCCAAACGATTCCTTTGGGGCTTCAATGGGGTGACAACCAACTATTGATTGTGGATGAAAATCGGTTCTACGATTTCCCATCCTTATTAGGAAGCATCGTTATTGTTCGAAACAGCCCAAAAGTTTATCTCGGGCATTTGATTCAGCGACTGCAACCAAAGGCAATTGTCGCAGATGGGAGCAACTTCAAAAATTATATTGATCAGTGGAAAAAAACCTGCAAATCAAATGGAATACCGTTTTATGATACCTCAAAAGAAGGAGCGTTTATTCTCAACCTTTGAATTGTGCAGTGAAATTCTTGTAGTAATTGGTAAAATCTTCCTGTGACTTTAATTGTTTATAATCATTGGATGAAAACAACTTCAAGTAAAATTCCATTTGCTGCACATTGTGATAGCCAACAATAGGAGCAAGATAATTGGCATTCTCATCAAAGAAAGCCAATGTTGGATAGCCAGTAATCCCGAGATAGGCAGTGAACTGATGCCGAGCATTTCTTCCCTTTCGATTTGGGTCATATCTAGGGTTTTCAAACCGATTTCCATTGTAATTGACCTCCTCTTTGCCTTCAGCATTAAATTTTACAGGATAATAATTTTGATTGATAAAGGCACTTACTTCAGCATTCCCAAAGGTGTTTTTGTCGAGGAGTTTACAGGGTCCACACCAGCTAGTATATACGTCAACAATGATTTTTTTGGGGTTTGATTTTTGAGCAGCCAAAGCCTCATCCATCGTCATCCA
>DQCR01000065.1 GCA_003533785.1 Flavobacteriaceae bacterium | reverse complement strand
TCGACCACTCTGCCATTTCTCCTTAGCGAAGGCAAATATACATTCCTTTTTCTGGATTTAAAAACCAATCTTTTATGGCCAGATTGCCCAAGGGTTTGGGAACTGCCTATCTTTGTCTAGTGCAAAATCTAACAGAAATTGGCTTGTTAATTGGGGTGGGCTTCCTAGCGGGAATTATCAACACCTTAGCCGGGGGAGGTTCCTTAATCACTCTTCCAATACTTATTTTTCTAGGTTTGCCGCCCGCTGTTGCCAACGGCACCAATCGCATTGCTATTGTGATCCAATCCTTATTTGGTAGTATGGGCTATCGAAGCAAAGGGTTTGTGCCCAATCAATTTACGTTATACTTAGGCGTATCGGCTTCTTTAGGAGCCTTATTAGGTGCCCGAATAGCAATTGATATTGAAGGGGTTTTGTTCAATAAAATATTAGCCATTATTATGCTGGTGGTGGTTGCTTTGATTGTTGTGAGTCCCAAACAAAAAAAAGGTACTTTTCAGCAGCGATTGCAGGGCAAGTATTTCTTTGGGGCTTTGATAGGATTTTTTATCATTGGAATCTATGGTGGATTTATCAATGCAGGTATTGGCTTTGTGATCATGTTATTTTTGACACAAATCAACCATTTAGACCTTATCTCCACCAATGCCACCAAGGTGACCGTGGTATGCATTTATAGTTTTTTTGCCTTGGGAACTTTTGCATGGAACGGTATGGTTGACTGGATGATGGGACTTTGGATGGCTTTAGGGACTTCGTTTGGAGCTTGGTTCACCAGTCGGTGGTCGGTTAAGAAAGGAGAAAAAGTAGTAAAAATAGCCCTTCTCGTTATGGTGAGTGCCATGTCGGTGAAGTTATGGTTTTTCAGTTAATAATTCACATAGCTACTGATTTCCAATCCATAACCAGTCAATCCAATCCTTGGCTTTTGGCTAGAATTGGTCATAACTTTCAGCTTATTGATATTGAGATCGTGGAGAATTTGAGCACCGATTCCAAAATCGCGCTCGTCCATAGGAAGGGGTGGGGTCTTATCCAACACACCTTTTTTCTGTATGTGGGTCAATTGTTCCAATCGCAAAAGTAAATTTTCCGAAGCTTGGTGGTGCTGAATGAACAAGATGGCCCCTTTTCCTTCCTTGTTAATGACTCGGAAAATGTCTTCCAGCCTTCGATCGATTCCAGTGGTGAGCAAGCCCAAGATATCATCGCTGATGCGCGTGGAATTAATACGGGTAAGGATAGGCTCTCCTACAGACCATTCCCCCGTTGTCAAGGCAATATGAATCTGTTGGGTAGTAGTCTGTTCGTAGGCACGTAGCCGGAATTTACCAAAACGAGTTTGAATTTCATGATCCATTTTTTTCAAAATCAAACTGTCGTGTTGCATTCTGTAAGAAACCAGATTTTCAATAGAGACTAGTTTAAGATTAAATTTTTTGGCTACCTCTATAAGTTCTGGCAATCGGGCCATACTTCCATCTTCATTCATAATCTCAACAATGACGCCCGCTGGGTTAAAACCAGCCAAACGAGCAAAGTCTATGGCAGCCTCCGTGTGCCCTGTTCGTCGCAACACACCTCCCTCTTTGGCAATCAGGGGAAAGACATGTCCAGGTTTTGAGAGTTGATGGGCTTGAATATTTGGATCTACCAATGCTTTGACTGTTTGACAACGGTCACTGGCTGAGATCCCAGTAGTCACTCCATTGCCTTTTAAATCTACGGATACGGTGAAGGCGGTTTCCAACGGATCAGTATTGGTGTTGACCATCCGACTGAGTTGTAGTTCTTCACAGCGCTTTTCCGTGAGTGGTGTACAGATAAGTCCGCGTCCATGGGTAGCCATAAAGTTGATCATTTCTGGAGTTACCTGTTCAGCAGCTGCAATAAAATCACCTTCATTTTCACGATTTTCATCATCAACAACAATGATTACTTCACCTTTTTGTACCGCGGCAATGGCTTCTGGGATGGAATGGAATACTGTAGATTTAGACATTAGTGATTGTTTGAATTTCCTAAATAACGGGCCAAGAATTTATTAATAGGGACTAAAATTCCATCCAGGTTGATAAAGCCTTTGTCCGTGGAAGCCCTGCGGGTTAAAAAGTAGGCTAAAGGGCCAAATATAAGGGTAGATATCCAGGATGCAAGTTCGGGTGAAATACTATTGTCTTCAGCTGCGTTTTTGCCAAACATACCAATATAGTGGTAAGTGAGAAAAATAATCACCGCTAAGACCAATGGCAGACCAAACCCTCCTTTGCGTATAATGGCTCCCAAGGAGGCACCAATCAAAAATAGAATGATCGAGGCGAACATCAAGGTATATTTATCATTTCTAGTGATCTTGTGAAGATTGATGAATTTCTGCATGACAAAAAATGATTTTTTCTTATTTTCCAAAGTTGACAGCTTTCTTCGTGTTTTGGATAGCGCCCCCTGCGTAATTTCTATCCATTGATAGTTCCGAGAAACCTGGGCAAAATTAAGAACATTGGCTTGTAGGATACTGTCCAATTCTTGTATAGTGCCATTATTTTTTGCCAATGCAGTACCGGGAGAGGATTTTTTGAAATTTGCAGCAAAAACCTCCTTTTGTTTACTAAAAACACCTTCCAGAGAATCGATATTTTTATTCAGCTGATCCACTTTTTGCATTCTAAAAGTGCTCTTGTAGTTTTCTTCTTCTAAATCAACATTGTTGAATTCAGATAGATCAATATTCATATTATACTGCTCAAAAGCGACTTTGGCATGGGGATGGCGCCGTCGATCCACAGCTTTTTGTGGTTGAATGATTTCATATCGATTGCCATTATACAGCACCAGTTGAAGCATAGCATCGGAAGTTTCACTGATCAATTCTCCATTTTCTGCTTTGATGACAATATTATTTTTCTGATCAGGACTTTTCTCATGAATGACCACATCTGTTAAGAATCGGTTGTCCTCTCCGTATTTATCCTCTACCTTGATTGAGATGCTTCCCAAATCATTAAATATTCCTTCTCGAATGGCAAGGGCTGGTTTCAGCTTGGCAAGGTTCTTCCTAAGATTATATGATTTCAATTCTCCAAAGGGGATGACATAATTGGAAAAATAGAAAGAACCAATCCCTAGAAAAACATGAAAAATAATGAGGCTTCTCATGGCGCGTTGCAGTGAAATACCTGTTGATTTCATTGCAGCAAACTCATAGTTTTCAGCCAAATCTCCGTAGGTCATTAGTGAAGCCAATAAAACGGATAGGGGAAGAACCAACGGTACTAATTTGGGAGAGTAGTATAGTAAGAAGCGTAAGATGATGATAATGTCGAGCCCTTTTCCAGCTAAATCGTCGACAAAGAGCCAAAATGTTTGAATAATGAATATAATCATACAAATCGCAAAAACCCCCAGCAAACGTCGGAGGTAACTACTCAATATATAGCGATCAATAATTTTCAAAAAGCCTCGTTTATAAAGTAGTCTGGATACTGACTGGAATCAAAGGTAAAGAAGTTTTCAGGCAAAGAAATATCTCGAACCATATTGTTCAAAGTTAAGGTGGTTCGTGTGGTATTTTTTCCAATTTCAATTAAGCGATAGATAGAGGAATTGGCCACATCAATTCCGAGTAAGAGGTATTGGATATCTGGATTGTCATCGGTGGGAATCAATTTTACATACTGAATCTTTTTCCTCCTCACGTTTTGAAGTATGTCCCAATGATAGTCATATCCTTTGGTGTAGAAAAAAAGCAACTCACTAGGATTGATCCCTACTTCTGCTGCCTCGTCGGGACTAGAAATTGTGATTTCTTCATTATCGGGAACAATCGTATACAACTGTGTGCCATCAAAAAGCTGTTGAACATCGGTCATATTGAGCCGATATTTATCTTGAGCAACAGTTACATTTCCTTCGGTTTCCTGGCGAATTTTTTCTTGCTTATTTTCAAGGACATAGGTAAATCCAAATTGTAAATTTTTTGCCGCATTCATTTCATTAGCCACTTTGTCCAACAGGGCTTTTGCTTTAAGAGAAGTTTGTGCTTCCAAAGGGTAAAACGTCAATAACAAGAGAACAAAAAACAATCTTTTCATACTAGGAGTTTTCATTTTTCAGGTGTTGGTCTAGAGCCACAAGATCCGAAATGAGTACTTGCCGAGCCTTGCTTCCTTCGAAAGGACCCACGATTCCAGCTGCTTCCATCTGGTCTATAATGCGTCCAGCCCGATTATAGCCCAATTTCAATTTTCTCTGAAGCAAGGAGGCGGACCCTTGTTGAGCGGTTACGATTACTTCTGCTGCTCCCCGAAACAAAGCGTCTCGTTCTGAGGCATCAATGTCGAGGCTACTCCCTCCTTCTTCACCCACGTATTCTGGGAGGAGATGTGCGTTGGCATATCCTTTTTGCGCTCCCACAAAATGCGCAATACGATCCACTTCGGGCGTATCGACAAAGGCACATTGAATCCGTGTCAATTCATTTCCTTGGGTGTAGAGCATGTCACCACGACCTATAAGTTGATCCGCACCTCCGCTGTCCAGAATCGTCCGAGAATCAATTTTTGAGGTTACTCGAAAAGCAATTCGAGCTGGAAAATTGGCTTTGATGATACCAGTAATTACATTTACCGATGGACGCTGTGTGGCAATGATTAGGTGTATCCCGACCGCACGAGCCAACTGAGCCAATCGTGCAATTGGAGTTTCCACTTCTTTGCCAGCAGTCATGATAAGATCGGCGAATTCATCAACCACCAAAACGATATAGGGTAAATAATTATGTCCATCATTGGGGTTTAGCTTTCGCTCTCTAAACTTTTTATTGTATTCTTTCAGATTGCGACACAAGGCGTTTTTAAGAAGTTCATAGCGGTTGTCCATTTCAATACAAAGCGAATTTAGAGTATTGATAACCTTGCTATTATCTGTGATGATAGCTTCTTCTGAATCGGGTAACTTGGCTAGGTAGTGTCGTTCAATTTTGTTGTAGATGGTCAATTCCACTTTCTTCGGATCTACTAAGACAAACTTTACCTCGGCGGGATGACGCTTGTAGAGCAAAGAGGTCAATACGGCATTCAGTCCAACCGATTTTCCTTGTCCAGTGGCTCCTGCCATCAACAGGTGAGGCATCTTGGTTAGATCTACTACAAAGGTTTCATTACTGATGGTTTTTCCCAGTGCAATGGGGAGTTCCATTTCAGCCTTTTGAAATTTTGGAGAGGCAATGACGGATCGCATGGAAACAATACTGGGATTTTGGTTGGGAACCTCTATCCCGATTGTACCCTTCCCTGGAATGGGAGCGATTATTCGTATGCCCAATGCTGCTAAAGACAGCGCTATATCGTCTTCTAAGTTTTTGATTTTAGAAATTCGTATTCCCGCATCGGGAACAATTTCGTACAAGGTTACAGTGGGCCCAATGGTTGCTTTTATTTGAGCAATGCCAATTTTATAGTTTCTTAAAGTATCAACAATCTTATTTTTATTGATTTCGAGCTCTTCTTGGTTGATGGTAATTCCAGTTTCACCATAATCCTTTAGCAAATCCAATGCTGGTAGTCGATACCGACTCAATTCCAAAGTGGGATCAAAGAACCCGTGCTTTTCAACCAATTCTTGAGCCAAATTGGAGTCGAGGGTTTCTTCTTCAGGAGCTTCTTGAACTTCCATGGTCACTTCTTTGTCATCTTCTTTTGGCGAATTGGGTAGAGACACTTCAGGAGGCGTAAGCTGCGGACCCGGCTCTTCTAGATCAAGGGCGACGGAGTCATTCTCGTTCTCAATTGTATTTTCTTTGGAACGGGTTTCGGTTTTTCCTTTGGTGAATATAGATCCAATTCTAGGACGATTGGAACGTAAAATTACAGCTAGCGATTCTGGAGTTAGCTTCCATCGCAAGACAAGAATAATCAATGCCATAAAAAACAAGAGTAATACCAAGCCCAGACTACCTATATAGGCGAAAAGATAGTCGTGAATTTCAAATCCAACAACGCCGCTCAGTAAGGGAGCACGCTCATAGAAGAATCCGAAAAAAAGACATAACCATAACATATGCAACAGGCCCCAACTCCAACGATTGAGTAGGTTTTTTTTCGAGTAATTGAAAAAAAGAGACAAGCCAGTCAATAAAAAAAGATAGACAAGAACAAAGGCACTGATTCCGAAGAGTTGATAAATAAAAAAATGACTGACAAGAGCACCAAATTTATTGAAAATATTCTCCGAGCTTATGGTAGGATCGGCAAACCCGTTTAAAGTACTCTGATCCGACTGCCAATTAAAGTAAAAGGAAGTAAATGAAAGGGCAAGCAATAACGCCACTCCCATCAAAAAACCTCCAAAAAGAATTTGCCGTTGTCTTTTTTTTAGGGATCGGGGGGTAGAAGTACGTTGTTGGTTTTGGGCTTTTTGTTTGCTCATAGCTCTCTAGTCTAACAAAGGTAAGCAAAGCCTGTCAAAGCATAAAAAAAATCACTAGGGCGCATTTGTTTCTATGGTCTAGACCACACCATCGAATATTTTGAAACCGTATAAAATCAGAATGAAGCTTTTTCTAGGGGAATATTATTTCACCCATTTTCTGATTTTGATATTTAACGCAGCAAAGGTGAGCGTCATGAATGGAGAGAGCCAATTGAAGATAGCATAGAAGAAATACTCACCCACACCCACGCCCAATACGCCGGATTGGTATGCCCCACAGGTATTCCAGGGAATCAAAACGGAGGTGACGGTTCCCGAATCTTCCAGAGTTCTACTTAAGTTTTCTGGGGCTAAGCCTCTATCCTCGTAAGCTTTTTGAAACATCTTACCTGGAATGACTAAAGATAAGTATTGATCCGATGCGGTAATATTGATAGTTAAACAAGAAGCTACTGTGCTGGCAAATAATTGGAATGTATTCTGAGCCCAATTCAATAAGACCTCACTTATTTTTTTTAATGCCCCAATAGCATCCATTATTCCGCCAAATACCATGGCACAAATGATTAGCCATACTGTGCCAAGCATTCCCTGCATTCCTCCCGAAGAAAATAGTTCTCTGAGAATGGGATCATTTGTAGGAATTTGAGTGGAGATAGTTATGGCATCCATCAAAGTTTGATAGGCAGTGATTCTGTCCAGTTGTGAAGCTCCAGAGAGTTCAAGTAGCAAGTCTTTTTGAAAGAAAAAAGCAGTGGCTGCACCCAGTATCGTACCTATAAATAACGCTACTAAAGGAGGTGCTTTTTTAATAATCAATACAATTACAATTAAGGGGATTAAGAACAATCCCCAGTGAATATTAAATTGTTGTTCTATGGCGCTAACTAATGATGTGGTATCGGAATCACCATTGACTGATTGGGAGAGCCCTAAAATGACAAAAATCAAAAATGTGATAACGATACTTGGCACGGTGGTTAAAGTCATATAACGAATATGAGTGAACAAATCTCCACCAGCCATAGCTGGAGCCAAGTTGGTGGTGTCGCTCAAGGGGGATAGTTTATCGCCAAAATAGGCCCCTGAGATTACCGCTCCTGCAATCATTCCAGCAGGAAGTCCCAATGCTTTTCCAATTCCGATCAATGCAATGCCCACCGTGGCCGAGGTGGTCCAACTGCTTCCTGTAGCGATCGAAATAACCGCACAGATCAAGATGCAGGAGGGAAGAAATATGGTTGGGTGCAGCAATTGCAAGCCGTAATAAATCATTGCTGGGATTATACCACTGATAAGCCAGGTACCCGCTAAAGCCCCCACAAATAATAAAATCAAAATAGCTCCTGTGACTGATTTTAGGTTGCTGGCTACTTTATCGAGCATCTCTTGATAAGTGATCTTATGAACAAAACCCACGATGGCTGCAACGGCACCTCCAACCAACAAAATAAACTGATTAGAACCTCCTAAGGCATCATCTCCAAAAATACTCACATTGACAGCTAGAAGAATGATGAGGATCAAAAGCGGGATGAGAGCCTTAAATAAACTTAGACTAGATTCGGATTTCATAGTGGCAAAGATGAATGACGTAATGTTACAACAATTATTTCTTTTTTAATTTTTTGATTTAATTTTTATGAATAAGACAAAGAGTATGGATAAAGCCTGGGATCAGGAGAATTCGAAAAAGAATATAAATAAGGAATTAAGTAGTGTTTTGGGTAACGGCTTAGAATACATTCAACTTATCAAAATAGTTCAAAAGGGTCAATAGAAGCAAGAAACATTTGTATTTTTGACTGAAGCAAAACAAAAATCAAATAATGAATTCATTCGACGTTGTTGTTATCGGTTCCGGTCCTGGAGGCTATGTAGCTGCTATTCGCTGTGCGCAGTTGGGTCTCAAAACGGCCATCATTGAAAAATACAGTACGCTTGGGGGCACTTGCTTAAATGTAGGATGCATCCCATCTAAATCGCTTTTGGATTCGTCGCACCACTATGAGGACGCCATCAAGCACTTTGATACTCACGGTATTGAAATCCCTGGCGAGATTAAAGTCAATTTGGAGAAAATGATTGGACGCAAGCGTCAGGTGGTGGAGCAAACCACCCTAGGGATCAATTTTTTGATGGATAAAAATAAAATCAAAGTTTTCGAAGGGGTAGGACGTTTTATCGATGCGACTCATATTGAAGTGGATGGTAAGAAAAAAATGACGCTGGTAGCAAAAAACACCATCATCGCTACCGGATCCAAACCGGGAACACTTCCGTTTATTACGCTAGACAAAGAACGAGTGATTACCTCCACAGAAGCACTCGAGCTGAAGGAAATTCCAAAACATCTCCTTGTCGTTGGCGGTGGTGTGATCGGCCTTGAGTTAGGTCAAGTTTATAGGCGATTGGGCGCTGCGGTATCTGTGATTGAGTATGCAGATCGTATCGTACCTGTAATGGATAGTGCCATATCAAGAGAACTACAAAAAGTACTGAAAAAACAAGGGGTAAAGTTTTTCACTTCACACGGGGTCAGTGCCGTTGATCGTCAAAAAAATTCGGTTACAGTGACAGCTACTGACAAAAAAGGAAACGAAGTGAAATTTGAAGGCGACTATTGTTTGGTGTCTGTTGGGCGAAAGCCCTATACTGAAGGACTTCAATTGGACACTGTGGGTGTACAACTCAACGAACGTGGGCAAGTCGAAGTCAACGATCATTTACAAACAGTCGTTCCCAACATCTATGCAATAGGAGATGTGGTTCGGGGCGCTATGCTTGCACATAAAGCCGAAGAAGAAGGAGTGTTGGTTGCAGAGCAACTCGCAGGACAACAGCCCCATATCGATTATAATCTTATTCCCAACGTAATTTATACTTGGCCAGAAGTAGCCTCTGTTGGAAAGACCGAAGAGGAACTCAAAACAGCTCAGGTAGCCTATAAAAGCGGACAGTTTCCCATGCGTGCTCTGGGAAGAGCACGAGCGAGTATGGATACCGACGGTTTTGTCAAGATTCTTGCCGATGCTGAGACCGATGAGGTACTGGGTGTTCATATGGTTGGGGCCCGTGTGGCGGATTTGATTGCAGAAGCGGTAACCGCCATGGAGTTTCGGGCTTCAGCAGAAGACATTGCTAGAATGAGTCATTCCCATCCCACTTATGCCGAGGCAGTGAAAGAAGCCGCATTGGCAGCTACAGAAGACCGGGCCTTGCATATTTAGGGATTCGGAAAAGCAAATGCGATTGCCAAGAGAAAGTCTTTACTCACACAGGGGTTTTTATTTTTTGAGGACGGCTTCCATCTTCGCTCGGATTGAATCCAAAGCTAAATTGCCGAGACTGCCCAAATGCGTGTGGCTTATATCCTTTTTTGGAGTATAATTTCCCGTTGCAATGGCTTCGCCCATTTTTTTATAAGCTTCGCGAAAGGGCATTCCTTCTTTCACCCATTCATTAAGGGTATCCACACTAAAAATAAACTGATATTTATCGTCGTCCAATAGGTTTTCTCGAATCTCAATTTCTTTGAGGCTGAAAGTGAAAAGCTCCAAACAGCTTTTTATATCCTCTATGGCTTCAATGATGGGTCCCTTAGCCAATTGCATTTCCCGATGGTACCCAGAAGGAAGATTGCCCATCAATAAATTGAGTTGGCTGGGTAACCCTTGAATGAGATTGCATTTCCCACGAATAAGTTCAAAAACATCGGGATTTTTTTTGTGAGGCATGATGCTGGAGCCAGTAGTCAATTCGTCGGGGAAATGAATAAAATGGTGTTCTTGTCCCATGTAGAGGCAAATATCCATAGCCAATTTGGAAAGGGTAGCGGCTACAGCCGACATTCCAATAGCCACTGTTTTTTCGGCTTTTCCTCGACTCATTTGCGCGGCAATTACATTGTATTTTAAATCTCCAAAGCCCAATGAATTTGTCGTGGCTTTTCGATCGATTGGGAAAGAGCTTCCATAGCCTGCGGCACTGCCCAAAGGGTTTTGATCGACCACTTGATAGGCGGCATTGAGCAGGATCATATCATCGATTAAGCTCTCTGCATAGGCAGAGAACCAAAGACCAAAAGAGGAAGGCATCGCTACCTGAAAATGGGTATAGCCTGGCATGAGATGTGCCTTGTGCTGCTCGGCTAAATTCATTAACAGATCAAAAAAGGTCTTGGTCAGTGCTTTCAGGGTTTCGATTTCCTTTTTAAAATACAAATGAAGTGCCACCAATACCTGATCGTTTCGCGATCGTGCCGTATGAATTTTCTTGCCTAAGTCGCCTAGTTTTTCGGTTAAAACGAATTCAATTTTGGAGTGCATGTCTTCGAATTCAGATTCGATCACAAAATTCCCTTTTTCAGCCTCGTTTTTTAACCCTTCTAAAACTTGGGTAAGTTGCTCTGCTTCTTCGGGGGATAATAGACCTACTTGAGCTAACATTTGAGCATGGGCTATGGAAGCTTCGCAGTCATATGCCGCCAAGTGAAGATCGTAGACCCTGTCTTTTCCCACAGTAAAACGGTCTATTTTATCGTGTGTAGTTTGGTTTTTTTGCCAAAGTTTCATGTGTAAAGGAATTGGTTGAGTAAAGCGATATACAGATCAATGGCCTGTTCAATTTCAGCCACATAAATAAATTCATCAGCCGAGTGCGAGCGTTGCGAATCACCAGGTCCCATCTTAAGAGAAGGACATTTAAGTGCGGCTTGATCCGACAGTGTTGGAGAGCCGTAGGTCTTTCGTCCCAATACTATTCCTGCTTGAACCAAAGGATGTGTTTTTGAAATAGCAGAGGATTCTAAATGTAAAGACCGAGGAGTAAGTTCACAAGGAGCTTCTTTTTGAAGTAAATCAGCCAACTCCGCATTGTTATATTGATCGTTAACACGCACGTCTACCACTAACTTTACTTGGGACGGAACAACATTGTGTTGTGAACCCGCCGCAATCTGTGTGACCGTCATTTTTACAGGCCCCAGAACAGGGGATTCCCGATCAAAAGTATAATTTGAAAACCAGGCCAATACTTCGGGGAGTTTCATAATCGGATTATTGGCATTGGGATGAGCTGCGTGGCTGGGAGTCCCTTTGATTGTACCATCAAAAACCAGGAGACCTTTCTCAGCGATAGCCATGTCTAGCAGGGTGGGTTCGCCTACCAAGGCAAGGTCAACAGATGGTAAATCTTTGAGAATGCCACGGAGGCTTTTAGAACCTGCGGTTTCTTCTTCCACAGACCCAACAAATAAAAGATTGTGAGACAGATCGGTGGCTGCATAAAAGTGTGTAAAAGTGGCGAGTAAGGATACCAGAGCACCACCAGCATCATTGCTTCCTAGTCCAAAGAGTTTTCCGTCTTCAATAGTGGCTTCGAAAGGATCGCGAGTATACGCTTTGTTTGGGCGGACGGTGTCGTGATGAGAATTTAATAATAAGGTGGGTTTGTCGGGTGAATAGTGCTTGTTTGTAGCCCACACTGTATGCCCTATTTCTTCGTATTGGATGCCATGAACGTTACACCAATCCTTCAAATGACGAGCAGTTCCACCCTCATTTTCGGAAAATGATTCTGTGGCAATCAGTTGTTGCAGCAATTGAATTGAATGTTCTTTTAAAGCGTTCATCTTACAATTGAATTTTGGTGTGTGGGATGGTTTGGTTAAGGAGTTCCATTTGGCCAATACGAACCTCTTGCACACCCCCCTCTATAGCATCGAAACAATTAGTGAGCTTGGGTATCATACCGGCCACTATTTGATTTGATTTTTTTAATGCTTCAAAATGTGTACGATCCAGAGTAGGGACTAAGGAATTGGAGTCTTCTATGTTAAGGAGTACACCAGGTTTTTCAAAGCAATAGGTGAGATATACTTCATACTTTGTGGATAGGCATTTAGAAATCTCAGCGGCTAAGGTATCCGCATTGGTATTCAATAATTGCCCTTGCCCGTCATGCGTCAAGGCACAGCAAACAGGAACAATTCCAGACTGGCAAAATTGATCAAAAAGTGCCGTATTGATCTTTGTTATATCACCTACAAAACCGTAATCTATTTCCTTCACAGGGCGTTTGACGGCTCGAATAGCGTTACCATCAGCACCAGAAAGTCCAATAGCATTGCAATCCAAGGCCTGCAGTTCCGCAACAATACTTTTGTTGAGCAACCCGGCATAGGTCATACAAGCTATTTCTAGCATTGCACGATCAGTAATCCGCCGACCGTCCACCATTTGTACTTCCAATCCCATTTTTGCAGCTAGAGTGGTGGCCGATTTACCTCCCCCGTGTACCAAAATTTTGGGACCTTCGAGCAAAGCAAAATGGGTTAAAAATTTTTTGCGTATTTCAGAATCTTCCAACAAATTCCCGCCGGCTTTTATTAAATGAAGATCAGCCATCCTGCAATATTTTTTGGAGAACCGCTTGCGCGGTATAAGTTCGATTGTTGGCTTGTTCAATCACCAAGCTATTGGGACTGTCTAGTACACCATCTGCAACCACGACGTTTCGACGCACGGGAAGACAATGCATAAATTTTGCCTCTCGAGTGCGTGCCATTTTTTTTTCAGTAATCATCCAGTCGGAATCCGTACGAAGCACTTGACCATAGGACTCATAAGAAGACCAGTTTTTACCGTAAATAAAATCTGCCTCTTGAAATGCTTCTTCTTGATCGGTTATACATGGGATACCTTGAGTGAGTTTAGGGTCCAAGGCATAGCCCTCAGGATGCGTGATAATCAAATCGGCCTCTTGTTGTTTCATCATTCGGATAAAGGAGTTGGGCACAGCTTGCGGCAGTGCTTTGGGATGCGGGGCCCAACTGAGTACTACCTTTGGTCGATGCGGTATTGGGTGTTCGTTGAGTGTCATGGCATCGGCTAAGGCCTGAAGGGGATGAGCCATCGCACTTTCCAAGTTCACAACCGGTATTTGTGCGTATTGAATAAAGCTCTGTAGCACTTGTTCGGCTTGATCTTTGTCTCGATTTTGTAATTTTGCAAACGCTCGTATGGCAACAATGTCACAGTATTGCGAGATCACTGCCGCGGCTTCTTTGACATGTTCTGAGCGAATCCCTTCCATCACCGTACCGTGATCGAATTCCAATTGCCAACTGTCTTGATTGATGTTCAAAACCAAAACGTTCATTCCCAAATTTTGTGCTGCTTTTTCGGTACTCATCCGGGTGCGTAGGCTAGGATTTAAAAAAACCAAACCAAGGGTCTTGCCCCGACCCAGTTGAGCAGCTTTCAAAGGATCTTTTTTAAATAAAGCGGCTTGAGCTACAGTTTGGTGAATGTTGGGCCAATCTTCTAGTGTGAATAAATGAGTCATAATACATCGTGTAAAGCGGTAAAAAAGGCATCAAAATGTTCCGTTTGTACTGTTAAGGGTGGCAGGATACGCAATACTTTTTTATTACTACTACCACCGGTAAAAATATGTTTTTCGTGAATGAGTCGTTTTCGTAGGGGACCTACTTCAAAGTCGAACTCCAATCCAAGCATTAAGCCACGTCCCTTTATTTTTACCCCTGGAATTTGAGCAGCTTTTTCTCTAAAATACTGTTCCATTTGACCTGCGTGTTCTTGAAGTTTGTCTCGTTTCAAGACGTCCAGTACGGCTAGCGCCGCACGACAAGCAAGGTGATTCCCTCCGAAAGTAGTCCCTAAAAGTCCATATTGTGCTTTAAGGTCGGGGTGAATGAGAATACCTCCCACGGGGAATCCATTACCCATGCCTTTGGCCATTGTAATGATATGGGGTTTTATGGACGTATTTTGAAAAGCAAAAAAAGTACCTGATCGAGAAAAGCCAGACTGAACCTCATCGGCAATTAGACAGGTATTATAGTGTTGACACAAACGTTCCAATTGGATAATAAATTCCTTGGAAGGAGTATCCAATCCACCAACGCCTTGAATGGGTTCAAAAATCACAGCACACACGTCTCCTTTTTGAAGCTCTTTTTCTACCGCTTGATGATCCTCAAAAGGGACAAAACAAACGGCTTGCTGTGCATTCAGAGGAGCGATAATTTTTTGATTATCGGTTACGGCTACAGCGGCTGAGGTCCGTCCATGAAAAGCTCCTTTAAAAGCTAATACACGTTTTTTACCAGTATGGAATGAAGCCATCTTCAATGCATTTTCAATGGCTTCTGCTCCAGAGCTACACATAAAAAGCTGGTAATCGTGCAGACAGGAATGTTCGCCTATGGCATCAGCCAATTTTTGTTGCCAAGGATTTTGAATGGCATTGGAATAGAAAGCGATATTGTCCAGTTGTTCATGTAAACTCTGAACATAGTGTGGGTGGCTATGCCCAATTGAAATCACCGCATGCCCTCCGTAGAGGTCTAAGTAAGCGGTTCCCTCAGCATCATACACATAGACATCCTTTGCACGAGTGGGCTGGACATCATACAGCGGATAGACCTCAAATAGCTTCATGATTTTGAAATTTCATTGATTTTTTCAAAGGATGCATTGAGCCCTCTAATCAGAGAACTACTTAAACCTTGGTGTTCCATTTCGTTTAAGCCCGTGATTGTACATCCTCTAGGCGTGGTCACTCGATCGATTTCTTGTTCGGGATGGGAGTTTGTTTCAATTAATAGACTCGCTGCCCCCAAAGCGGTTTGCATGGACATTTTCATGGCAATTTCAGCATCAAAACCAAGCTGAACACCTCCCTGGGTAGTAGCACGAATCAATCGCATCCAAAAAGCAATTCCACTGGCACAAATTACAGTAGCTGCTTGCATATGTTCTTCTTCAATGGCAATGGTGGTTCCCAATGCATTGAAAATGGCTTCGGCAATAGCGACTCTTTTTTCTCCCTTGGTGTTGGAACAGAGGCAGGTCATGGACTTTCCAACAGCAATAGCTGTATTAGGCATGGAACGGATAATCGGATAATCAGCCCCTACAATACCCTCCATTCTGCTGATTTTAAATCCTGTGATGGTAGATATCAATACATGCTTTTCAGTAAACAAATCCCTAACCTCTGTTAGAATTTCTTCCAATTGATTGGGTTGTACTGCAAAAATGAGAATATCCGAATTCTGAACCGCTTCTCTGTTGTCGGTTGTTAGTGTCACTGCTTCATAGTCTTTCCATTTCTCAATGGCAGCGAGATTGCGTTTGGTTAAATAGAGAGAAGTGTGCGTTTGGTTCAATACAATGCCTTTGGCAATGCTGAGTCCTAAATTTCCAGTTCCGATAATAGCGATTCTCATAAGTGAAAAATTAATAGTGGGTTGCTTTTAGTTGAAGCCCTAGAGTTTCTTCCCAACCCATAATCAAGTTAAGGTTTTGCAGGGCTTGGCCCGAAGCTCCTTTTAGAAGATTGTCGAGCACAGAAGTAATGAGTAAGTAGTCTTGGTGTTGGTGCAAATGGATATGGCATTGATTGGTATTGATAACTTGTTTTAGATGCACCTCTTTTTGGGAGACCTGTGTAAAAGGATGGTTTTCATAATAGTTTTCAAACAAGTCTTGTACCTCCTGAAGACTGCCATCATAACGAGTGTAAGCAGTGGCAAAAATCCCTCGGGTAAAGTTTCCTCGTTGGGGGAGGAAGAGAAGTTCTCGAGCCTCTTGCTTAGAAAATAAGGTCTCTTCAATTTCATCCAAATGCTGGTGCGTAAAGGGTTTGTACCAACTCACATTCTGATTCCGCCAACTGAAGTGTGTGGTAGGACTCAGTCCCACACCGGCTCCCGTACTGCCAGTCACTGCATTGATATGAACCGAATTGTTTATCGATTGATGATGAGCCAAAGGGAGCAAGGCTAGCTGTATGGCCGTGGCAAAACACCCTGGGTTAGCAATGCAACGGGCTTGTTGAATTCGTTCTCTTTGATACTCTGGCAAACCATAGACAAATGACTCACTCTGGAAGTTCGCTTCCTTTTGGAGGCGGAATTCATTACTCAAGTCAATAATCACAGTGGTATCACTAAAATGGTGTGCCTCCAAAAAAGGCTTGGAATGGCCGTGCCCTAAGCACAGGAAAACCGCTTCTACTTCGGGATTTACCTTATCGGAAAAACAAAGCGTTGTTTGTCCCAACAAATCTGAATGCGTTTCTGCTAAGCGTGTTCCCGGGCGGGTGGTAGAGTAGACAAAGTCCAGAGATAAGCAAGGATGATTTAAAACCAAGCGAATCAATTCACCTCCAGTGATTCCAGACCCTCCTATGATGCCAACCTTTTTCATAGTTTTTTATTTACAGAGTGATACACTTTAGATGCGGTGGCCAGCACTTTGATAAAACCTTTGGCTTCCTCGGCGTTCCATGCCGTATTCATTTCTCCATAGCTGCCAAACTTGGCTTGCATCAGATCGTTATCGGAACGAATGCCTTCCAGCTCAAATCGGTAGGGGTGAAGCTGTACAGCAACACGACCACTAACGGTTTGCTGACTGGACAAAAGAAAGGCTTCTATATCCCGCATCACAGGATCCAAATAATGTCCTTCGTGGAGTTGCATACCATAGAATTGACCCAGCTGTTCTTTTTGGAAAAGTTGCCATTTACTTAAGGTATGTTTTTCCAGCAATTGATGGGCTTTGATTAATATAATTGGGGCGGCTGCCTCAAAGCCCACCCGCCCTTTGATACCCACAATGGTGTCGCCCACATGAATATCGCGGCCGATAGCAAATGGAGCAGCAAGGGCTTGCAGCTGTTGGATGACAGCAACAGGGGAGTCTTCCTTACCGTCTATAGCAACGGCCTGTCCTCTTTCAAAAGTGATTTCTATTTTTAGAGAATCGTTTCGCACCAATGGGGATGGATACGCCTCTTCAGGTAAGTTTTGGTGTGAGGTAAGCGTTTCGGCTCCGCCCACACTGGTTCCCCAAAGACCTTGGTTGATGGAGTACTTTGCTTTCTCCCAAGACATTTCAAAACCTTCTTTTTTCAGATAGTCAATTTCTTCTTGTCGGGATAATTGCTGATCGCGAATGGGGGTGATGATTTCAATATTTGGGGCCAGGATTTGAAAGATCATATCAAAACGCACTTGGTCATTGCCTGCACCTGTACTTCCGTGTGCAATCGCGTCTGCTCCAATTTTTTGGGCATAGGCTATAATATCTAAGCCCTGAACAATTCGTTCTGCGGATACGGATAAAGGGTAGGTACCGTTACGAAGAATATTTCCATACAAGAGAAATTGCACAATACGCAGGTAGTAACTATCCAAAGCATCAATATTCTCATAATGGGAAGCACCCAAAGCGAGTGCTTTGACTTTCATTTCTTTGACTTCTTCTGGGCTAAAGCCTCCCGTATTTACACTTACAGCATGAACATCAAAGTCTTTTTGGGAAAGACTTCTCAGGCAGTAAGAAGTATCGAGACCGCCACTATAGGCCAATACAAGTTTTTTCATGATCGTTTTTTAGTGGAAAAAAGCTTTTTCCAATTTGATTTTTTAGACGTTCCTTTTTTGGGTCCTTCATAGAGCATACCTGTGCACAGGCACATGGTTCGTTCGGTTCGGATCAATACATCGTAGTTTTTACAACTTTGACACCCCTTCCAAAACTCCAAATCGTCGGTGAGTTCCGAAAAGTGAACGGGTTTATAACCCAAGTCCGAGTTGATTTTCATGACGGCTTTCCCCGTAGTAATACCGAATATTTTGGCTTCAGGATAGCACTTTTGTGAATACTCTAATGTTTTTTTCTTAATGATTTTGGCCAAGCCATTTCCTCTATATTTTGGAAAAACAATAAGACCTGAATGGGCCAAATACTGGCCTTGTCCCCAAACTTCAATGTAGCAAAAACCAGCAATTTGCCCCTCGGAAAGGGCAATAATAGCCTGCTGTTTTTCCATTTTGGAAGCAATGTATTCTGGGGACCTACGAGCGATTCCGGTTCCGCGAACTTTTGCCGAAGCATCAATTTCTTCGCTGATGGCTTGGGCGTATTTTATATGTTTTGAACGTGCAATTAAAATCTCCATTGGGAGGGATTGAATGATAAAAAAAATTGAGAAGGACGAGTAAAGAACCGGACGCACCTAGGTTCCCATAATAGAGAGATTACCCCAAGGGGCGACGACGCGGGCGACGAACCGGAAAAGTATAGTGTGTATGTATAACGCGTGTTTGCACAGTGCAAATATAAAGGCATTGTTGCTTCTTTTCCAAATACCACTAGATTTTTATCATTCTTTCACCATGGCTTCAAAAGCATTGATAATTCCGTAATTTTGATATGTGAAAAAGGAGTTTGAATTACATATCCGTAATAAATTCCCTGATTTATTTGGCCAGAATGTACTGATAGCCAATAGTTCAGGAGTAGACAGTATGGTATTATCAGATTTATTGAAGCGCCTTGAGATTCCTTTTTCTATTGCCTATTGTCATTTTCAATTGCGAAAAGAAGCCGATCGAGAAATTCTTTTTCTCGAAGATTGGGCTCAGCAACACCAGCTCCCGTTTTATAACCATTATTTTGAAACTCAAAAGTATGCCGATGATAAAGGCCTTTCCATACAGATGGCAGCGCGGGAGTTGCGCTACCAATGGTTCGACCAATTGGCCAATGAACATCAGTTTGATGCCATACTTACAGCCCACCATCTCAACGATCAATTGGAGACTTTTTTAATGAATAGCTTGCGTGCTACAGGGCCTAAGGGTCTGTTAGGGATTCCCCACCAACAGGGAAAAGTGCAACGGCCTTTATTGCCATTTACCAAAAGACAAATTATAGACTATGCCCATACTCAAAATTTAAATTGGTGTGAAGATAGCTCCAATGCAACGGATACCTATCAACGAAATCGAGTACGCCATCATATAACTCTAGCTTTGGTGAAAGAATATCCGCAATGGGCATCTCAATTTCAGAAGACACTTAATTGGAATACGCAACAACAGGCTTTTGTCACCGATGGGATTGCACAATGGAAAAAACAGTATTGGAAAGAAACCACAAAAGGAATTCGGGTGGAGGTGACCCCTCTACAGAAGCACTCTCACCTAGCGTTTTTATCCCATGAACTTTTTTCTCCCTTTGGCTTTCATGCCAAGGAAGTAGAAAAATTATTGGGAGCAACTTCCGGGAAAGCACTATTTTCTGAAACTCATAAGCTGCAGCGTGAACGCCAACACCTGCAATTGGAACGCACTGAATCCAAAGAATGGATCAGTTATTCCCTTCGCAATTGGGCCGATCTAGAATCACTTCCCTTAAGTATTGAACAGACCATTGTTCCACCCACTCTTTTGGAACCCCACCAAGCCTATTTGGATAGCCGTCAAATTCATTTTCCCCTTCAGCTGCGCCGCCGACAACAAGGCGATTTTTTCTATCCCACGGGTATGACGGGAAAAAAATCCATTAGTAAATACTTCAAGGATGAAAAATATTCTCAGCAGCAAAAAGAGAACCAATGGTTGCTTTGCAAAGAACAAGAAGTAATATGGGTAGTGGGCAAACGCTGCAACCGAAAATTTGTGTGTGCTCCAAAAAGTTCTGAAGGAGTTTTACTTACCTTTACTCAATGAAAAAGATTTTTGCCTCGTTTCTTCTTTTTTGGGCAAGTGTGGTGGTGGCTCAAACCCCTGTAAAATGGTCACATGAGCTAAAGGCAATCGACAGCATCACTTACCAAATACAGCATCGAGCAACCCTAGATGAAAACTGGCATTTGTATTCCCAATTCTCCAATCCAGAAGGAGCAATTCCAACCGAATTTATCTATACCAAAACCAAGGAAGAAATTCGTCTGTTGGGCTCCGTAGAAGAATCGGAAAGCAAGACCGCCTTTGACCCTGTTTTTGAAATGGATCTCACCTATTTTGAAAAGGAAGCCATCTTCACTCAAACGTTTCAATTTGCTTCGAATATCAGCGATCGAATTCAAGGCGAAATTAATTATCAAGCCTGCGATGACAAGCTCTGCATTTTTCGAACTGAGACTTTTCAACTCGCACGGTCAGGTGAGATTATCGTAGAGGCAACCAGCTTTAGTGACTACAATAATGAACGTATAAATTCTTTGCAATTAAATCTTCAAAATACTGCACTCTTGGAAGATGAGATTGCCGCTTCCGATTCGGGCTTTTGGCGTATTTTTAGTCTTGGACTCTTAGGAGGGCTTCTCGCTTTATTAACACCCTGCGTTTTCCCGATGATTCCCCTTACGGTTTCTTATTTCATAAACCAAAAAGAACCGTCTCAAAACGGAAGTTTACAGGCCCTGTTATATGGCTTCTTTATCGTATTGATTTATGGATTCTTGAGTGTGCCTTTTCATTTGATTGATAATCTCAATCCTGAATTTCTGAATACGATTGCAACCAACATCACTTTAAACTTGGTGTTTTTTGTTGTTTTTGTGGCTTTTGCTTTTTCCTTTTTTGGCTATTTCGAACTCACCCTACCCAGCCGCTGGACCAATCGCTCTGATTCCGCTTCACAATGGTCGGGTGCGGGGGGTATTTTTTTTATGGCACTCACCTTGGCTCTAGTATCTTTTTCGTGTACGGGACCCATATTGGGATCCTTGCTTGCTGGCTCACTCAGCACCTCTAACGGTGCCCTGCAACTGACTTATGGGATGCTAGGTTTTGGAACGGCTTTGGCTTTTCCCTTTGCTTTCTTTGCGCTCTTTCCCAAATGGTTGCAGGCCATTCCCCAATCTGGAGGGTGGTTGATTACGGTGAAAGTGGTACTTGGGTTTTTGGAACTGGCCTTAGCCCTAAAGTTTTTATCCAATGCCGATTTAGTGGCGCATTGGGGAGTATTGAAACGAGAGGTCTTTGTGGGAATTTGGACCCTCCTTGCCCTAGGGCTGACACTCTATTTATTTGGCGTGTTTCGTTTCCCTGGAGAAAGCAAAAGGAACCGGAGTCGTGGACGTGTATTTGCTGCCTTTCTAGCACTGTCCGTTACGATTTATTTGGGCAATGGACTGATTTCTCAAGAGAACAAACTCAAAGGGCTCAGCGGGTTTCCACCCCCAGAATTTTACTCCCTTCAATCTCAAGCCTCAGATTGCCCTTTGGGCTTGGAATGTTACAAAGATTTTGAAGAAGGTCGTCGTGCGGCTTTAGCTGCCAATAAACCTATGCTGCTTGACTTTACAGGCTGGGCTTGCATCAATTGCCGTAAAATGGAAGAAACAGTATGGTCGAACCCAACAGTTTTTTCTCTGTTGAATGAAAATTACATTGTGATTTCCCTCTATGTAGACGATCGTACTCCTTTGACGGAAGAAGAATCCTTTGACATGCCCAACCCCAATGGCGGAGTCCGGTCCATCGATACGGTAGGAGAAAAATGGGCCGCCTTTCAAGCGGTCAACTTCCAATCGGCATCCCAACCCTTTTATGTACTTCTAACTGCAAAAGAAAAACTTTTAAATAGTCCCATTCAGTATACTGATATACAAACCTTTAAACGATGGCTTCAGCAAGGATGGGATGCATTTCAAGAATAATATGGATCGCCCTAGTACCCCTAGGGATGATGGGACAGACCAGTAGCTCTACGACTATTGCGCTCGACAGCATCACAGTCTCCGCTTTTCGCATTCAAAAAAAAGCCCAGCGATTGCCTTTTTCTGTTTCACAAAGCAACTTCAGTTCCACCCAAGGGCAACGACAACAGCTAAGCTTGGCAGAATACCTTCAAGAATTTCCAGGAGTTTTTAGTTTGAATGCCAATAACTTTGCTCAAGATTTGCGCGTAGCCATCCGGGGTTTTGGCGCTCGCTCTGCTTTTGGAATTCGAGGCATCAAACTGGTGGTGGACGGTATTCCCGAAACCACCCCCGACGGACAAGGCCAAGTGGATAATCTCAATCTAGGGCTAATCGATAAAATTGAATTGATACGAGGAGGTGCTGCAAGCCTCTATGGCAATGCTTCTGGGGGCGTTATTGCAATCACGACCTTAGATCGTTTGGAATCCAATCGTCTCAAACCCTCACTGTCTTTTGGGAGTTTTGGTTTTCAGAACATCCAACTACAAGGATCCTACCAAGCCACGAAAACGCTAGTGATGGGTTATTTGGGGCAGATGAAACAGGAAGGCTACCGCGACTACAGCCAATTTGAAAACTTGGGTTTCAACCTCAAAGTGAAGCACCAACTCAAGCCAGAGAGTCAGCTTACTTTTTTGGTTAATTATGCCCACAGTCCCGAAGCCAAAGACCCAGGGGGGATCACAGAGGAAGCTGTGCAAATGAATCGCCGACAAGCCCGACAGCGCAATGTGGACTTCCAAGCCGGAGAAAGCGTAGACCAATTGAAATTAGGGGCTTCTTGGGAAGCCACACATAACCAATGGCGCTTTACTAGCTACGGGTTCTATTCCCATCGGGATTTTTTTGGACGCTTGCCTTTCGGCAATGGTGGTGTCATAGATTTGACGAGAAACTATGCTGGTTTTGGAGGAAGCATTCAGCATACTTCAGAAGGTAATACCACAAAAAACAGGCTTCGTCTGGGAATAGAAGGTGCACAACAAAACGATCTGCGCCGTCGCTTTGTGAATTTGAGTGGGGCTGTGGGTGAGGCGACCTTAGACCAAAAAGAACAATTTTCACATGGAGGAATTTCGCTGCTCAATGACCTGCAATGGAAAGCATGGACCCTTTTGGGAGGACTCCGCTACGACCGCAATCGCTTGGCAGTAGACGACCGATTCCTCTCTGACGGGGCAGACTCAGATGCCCTGCTCTTGCCAGCCTGGAATTACAGCTTTGGGATCAACTATTCTTTGCATTCGAAGCACCATTTATTTATCAATACTGCAAGTAGTTACGAAACGCCCGTACTCAGTGAGCTTTCCGCCAATCCTACAGGTCAAGGGGGCTTCAACAGCCAGCTTAAACCGCAGGAAGCCCAGACCTATGAGTTGGGGTATGAATGGCGCCAAACCCAACAGCAATTTTCATTGAGTTTCTACTATGTAAATAGTCGCAATGAATTGGTTCCCTATGAGGAAGCCGCTTTTCCAGGGCGAAATTTCTACCGTAATGCAGGGCGTTCTTTTCGGCGTGGGATAGAAAGTCACTACCAAGTTCGCTGGGCAAACCGCTGGCAATTTCAATTCAACTACACCTATTCCGACTTTCAATACAGCAACTACCAAACCTCCAATGCCGACTATTCTGACAATCGATTGCCTGGCATACCGCAGCAGCTATTGCAAGGGCAACTGCTGTATCAAGTACCTCAAGGGGTGAGCCTTCGGATTTCTACTGCTCATCGTGGAAAAATCTATGCTAACGATGCCAATTCAGCCATGGAAGCTGCAGTGAGCCTTTGGCATATAGATGCCGCCTTACCCTTACCCATTTGGCCGCAAGCCCAGTTGTTTTTTGGAGTACAAAACCTCACTGATGCTCGCTATTCAGACAACCTCCGACTAAATGCCTTTGGGAATCGTTTTTATGAACCCGCTCCTGGACGTTTTTTATACGGGGGGCTGCGACTAAGCATTTAAGGTTTATTCCTTTTTAGGAAACTTTATATATTTAAGTCACCCAATACTTATTTATGCTGGTTCAACTCCACGGCGCCGCCGTTTTGGGCGTAGAAGCTCAACCCATCACTATCGAAGTTAATATTGACACTGGTATCGGCTATCACTTGGTCGGCTTGCCCGACAATGCCGTACGAGAAAGCAACTACCGGATCGCTGCTGCTTTCCAAAATAACCGATTTAAGTTTCCAGGTAAAAAAATCACAATCAACATGGCCCCAGCCGATCAACGCAAAGAAGGATCGGCTTACGATTTGACTTTGGCGGTAGGAATCCTAGGCGCTTCGGGTCAACTTCCTGATGAAGAGCTAGCCGATTATCTGATCATGGGGGAACTGGCACTCGATGGGAGCATTCGTCCGATTAGAGGAGCCCTGCCCATGGCCATTTACGCCCAACAAGCGGGCCTGAAAGGCTTTATCCTTCCCAAGCAAAATGCAGCCGAAGCCGGAATCGTAAACCGACTCAACGTTTATGGGGTGACCCATCTTCGTGAGGTTGTTGATTTTCTTAAAGGGACAAAACCCCTAGCCCCCTTACGCATTGATACGCGTACCCAATTTGCACAGCAACTCAAATACCCGGAATACGATTTTTCTGACGTACGTGGGCAAGAAACAGTGAAGCGATGTATGGAAATAGCAGCGGCCGGCGGTCACAATATTATCCTGATTGGACCCCCTGGGGCTGGAAAAACTATGCTGGCCAAGCGGCTGCCTTCTATCTTGCCACCCATGACTTTAAAAGAGGCATTGGAAACCACAAAAATCCATTCCGTTGTGGGACGAAACACCCAACAGGGATTAATCAGTCTGCGACCCTTTCGAGCACCTCACCACACCATCTCGGATGTGGCTCTGGTGGGTGGGGGCCAATATCCCCAACCTGGGGAGATTTCTTTGGCGCACAAAGGGGTGTTGTTTTTGGACGAATTGCCCGAGTTTAAGCGTTCCGTTTTGGAAGTGATGCGACAACCCTTGGAAGACCGTGAAGTGACCATCTCTCGGGCAAAATTCACTGTCACCTATCCTAGTTCTTTTATGTTAGTAGCTAGCATGAACCCAAGTCCTTCGGGATATTTTGCCACAGAAAAAGGGAGCAGTAGCCCGCAAGAAATGCAGCGTTATTTAGGAAAAATATCGGGACCCTTGTTGGATCGAATAGACCTGCATATTGAAGTAGAACCCGTGCCTTTTGACAAACTATCCGCCGCAGATAAAGGCGAATCTTCCGAATGCATTCGAGCGCGTGTAAACGCAGCAAGAGCCATTCAAACAGATCGCTTTCAAATCTATCAAAGCATCCATTACAATGCCCAAATGAGTGCACGCCAAATCCGAAAGCATTGTGTCTTACACGCATCCTCCACTGCCTTATTAAAAGAAGCCATGGAGCGCTTGGGACTCTCAGCTCGAGCCTATGACCGGATCCTCAAGGTAGCCCGTACCTTGGCCGATTTGGAGGGAGCCACTCAGCTTCACACCGACCATATTGCCGAAGCCATTCAATACCGCAGTTTGGATCGGGACGGTTGGTTGGGATAATTTAGCTACTTTGATGAAGTAAAAAATACGCCTATGGCACGTTTTCGTATTGGCCCCGGTATCTTAATAACAGCGGCCTTTATCGGTCCGGGTACTTTAACAGCTTGTAGCTTAGCAGGAGTAGGTTTTGGACTCAGTTTGCTTTGGGCCCTATTGCTTTCCTTGGTCCTCACAGGGTTTTTACAAACTCTGGTGGCACGCTTGAGTTGGGAAACAGGGCAGGGCTTGGTGGAACTGGTGCATAGCCATACCCCCAGTATGGGGCTTCGCAATATTCTACTGGGCTGGATTGTTTGGGCAATTTTTATGGGTAATGCCGCCTATGAAGCAGGAAATGTATCGGGAGCTTTGCTGGGCTTGACTCCCTTTTTTCCAGCTGAGTTCCTTGCTACAGGACTTTATAAAACCCTTTCACTAAGCGGGGTGGGTTTGGGGTTGGCGATTGTGTTGTGGTTTGGGAAGCCCCGGTGGATCAAAAATCTACTGTTTGCAGTGGTGCTCTTGATGAGCCTCTCCTTTGTGATCACTGCTTTCTGGGTGCGTCCGTCGATGGAAGCGCTGCTCTCTGGGCTGTTTTATCCAATAATCCCAGAAGACTCTTTGTGGACGATGCTGGCCCTAGTGGGAACCACGATCGTTCCCTACAATCTTTTCCTGCATGCCGCTTTGGTAAAAAAGAGAGCCACCTTCAGCAGCTTGGCTGCCCTTAAAAAAGACACCTTGATCTCAATTGTACTGGGCGGTTGCATCTCCTTGAGTATTGTGATAGCCGCCTCAGCGGTGGGAAATAGAGAGTTGCGCACGGCAGCGGATTTGGGACAAGCCCTAGTGCCACTCTACGGGGAAGTCGCTCAGTATCTCATCGGATTTGGACTCTTTGCTGCAGGCTTCAGCTCGGCACTCACAGCGCCTCTGGCAGCGGGTTTTGTCGTGCAGGAGACCCTGGGTTGGTCCTCCGTTTCAAGGAAAACCAAAGGGGTGGCTCTGGGCGTGCTTGGTTTTGGTTTGGCATCCCTCAGCTTAGAGCTGCCCCCCACTCAACTCATTCAATGGGCACAAATCGCCAATGCCCTGTTGTTGCCTTTTATCGCTTTATTCTTACTCTATTTGGTGAGAAAAACCAAAGGTACTTGGATCCTACGATTTCTTTTGGGGTGCATATTTCTTGTCTTTGTGGGTTTGGCATTCAAGACGTTGACCCAGTTGTGAGAAAGCCCTGACAAAAAGGGTTGGTTCTGCTGGGGTGATTTCGCTTTAGGCGGGAAAGCTAGGTAATGTCTAAGAATTGTGGTTGCTCTAATAAAAAACACCTTCGGGTGTTTTTACTTTAAAAATTAGCACCAAACAATACCAACAATCGGT
>DQCR01000003.1 GCA_003533785.1 Flavobacteriaceae bacterium | reverse complement strand
ACAACAGACATTCCCACGCGTTTACATGGAATTGCTTGTCGTAGGGCCAGGGCTACTTTTCGAGAAAAAGTCATCAATCGGTTGTAGTCTTTTTCTGACAAGTCAAATAATTTGTCCACTTGTTTTTTAGGGACACACAACACATGGCCTCGTGTATTGGGATGGATATCTAGTAAGGCATAGCAAAAGGCATCTTCCGCCACTTTGTAACTTGGAATTTTACCTGTAATAATTTTACTAAACAGGGTTTCCATCAATTTCGAACTATGGAAATAATTTCTAATTCAATACTCCCATTGGGAACTGAAATTACTGCTGATTCTCCTACTTGTCTCCCTAAAAGTCCTTTACCAATTGGCGAATCTACTGAGATTTTACCTGTTTTTAAATCGGCTTCACTTTGAGCCACAAGGGTGTATTTCATCTGGGCTCCATTGGCTTTATTTTTAACTTCAACCGTGGAGAGGACCAGTACTTTGGAGGTGTCCAATTCCGACTCGTTAATAATCCGTGCATTAGCTAACGTATTTTCGAGCTTTGCAATTTGCATTTCCAGCATTCCTTGGGCTTCTTTAGCCGCATCGTATTCAGCATTTTCACTTAAATCTCCCTTATCTCGTGCTTCAGCAATCGCTTGAGAGGCTTTGGGGCGCTCTACATCTTTGAGTTGGTTTAACTCGGCACGTAACTTTTTTAAGCCTTCTTCAGTATAATAAGATACTTTACTCATGATTTATACGTTTTATATAAACAAAAAATCCTCCCAAGGGTGGATTTGTGAACAAAGATACACATTTGAGACTAGGCATTAAAAAATTTCGAACGTTCTGGATGTTAATCTTAGGGATTCTGACAACCTTAATAAGCTGTGGAAAGGAGCCCCTACAAAGGAATCCCTATTTAGTGGACCTTCGGTTTCAACGCGAAATCAATTTATCACTCCCCTTATATAACGGATTAAATTTTGTAGGAAACAGTCTTTTTCTTGCCGATCTGGGAATCAATGGTGTCATTATATTTAACCTGAACGGCTCCAGCTTTCTCGCTTGGGAAGCTACCTGTCCCAATCACATACCCAAAACCTGTTCCTCACTGTCCATTACAGGGGTTTTGGCGGAATGTAGCTGTGAAAATTTTCAATACAGTCTTGCTACAGGCCAGCTTTTGAATCCCAGTGAAGACTTGGATCCGCCGCAAGGGTTGCTGTTCTATCAAGTTCAAAATTTAAATGGTACCTTGAGAATTACAAATTAACTTTGATTTTTATATCATGGTTTCAAAACTGGTTTTTTCGTTTAAAAAGAAGCGCTACCTCATCGGGTTCTTACTTTTTAGTACTTTGACCTATGGGCAGCTACTTGAGATGGATTACACCCAAGGCAAACGGGAGGAAAGTAGTTTTCGGGTACAGTTGTTCCGAACAGGCATTGTAGGAGTGAGTAGTTTACAACATTTGGACCTTACCCTAGAAGCTTTAAAATTGCGGTACGATGCTAAAAATGGAAATCACTACGCCTTTACCTTATACGGAACGCAAACCCTTTGGAGGGGAAATCGTGTAGATGCCTTAAATACGTTTGATTTTTTAATGAACCCCACAGGGGGGGCAATAAATGGAACTCTTTTCTTTAGTTTTCCACTTTCCCAAAACGAACTTCAACATACTAAAATTGGACTAAGTATGGGAAAAAAATGGATCCAGGGGCAACCTTTACCCAATTTTCAAAGCACTTCTTTTTTTGACAACTACGGACGTTTAGGGTGGATTTACCAAAGTACTTTAGCTGACGATGCGCTGACCAACAGCAGCTTGTATTTTTGGACCTTCCCTAGCCTGATTGTACATCAAGGTACAGAAGCCAGTAGAAAACAGTTTTTTGACAATCAATTGGATCCATTTTCCTATGGCTATGCCTTGGAGCTGGGTTTGGAATACAACACCCAATTGAAAGTCACGCTTATAGGACAACAGTTGCTCAACAACGATCCTGAAGGTGACTTTGGTCGCTTTGTCGCGCGATTGATCGTCGGTTATCGGTTTTAAAACCGCAGCATTACACCTGTTAGTAAGTTAATCCCTGCTTGAGGGAAGTAGCCTGCACCTTCAACAGTGGTTACCTGCCCTGGTGCGGACCAAGTATCATCAAAGGTGTAGAAATAGCCGTTGGATTCGTATTGCGCATTGAAAATATTGTTCACCAGAAGTGACCACTGAATTTCTTGAATCCATTTATTGGGTTGCCACGTATATACTGCACTCAGGTCATTGACAAAATAAGCTGAGAGTGTAGAATTTTCAGAATCGATATTCCCCATATATTGTTTTCCAACGTACTTGGATAGGAGTCCTATTTGAAATCTAGTAGAAGGGACATACATAATAGCATTTCCACCTACAAGATTTGGAGAATAGGCCAGTTGCGTTTTCCCCAAATTCTCTAAAACTCCATCGCGTTTAAAATAAAAATCTAAGTTTTGATTGCTGCTTAAAGCAATATTGGGCTGCCACAACCAGTTAGAATTTAAATTTATTTTGAATTCTAATTCAATTCCTAAGCGTCTGCTTTTCCCTACATTTTGACGGATGGGTGACCCCACAGCATCAATTGCTCCTGTCAAAACCAATTGGTCCTTATACTCCATCCAATACACATTGGTTTGGGCCTGAAGTTTTGGAGTATTTATTCGCCATCCCAATTCAAAGTCATCTAGTTTTTCTGGTTTAGGGTTTCCGTTTTCATAATCCGTACGGTTAGGTTCCCGCTGGGCTTTAGCATAGGAAAAATATAATTTTTGTCCCGAAGCAACTTCGTATGTAAGCCCTGCTTTTGGGTTAAAGAATACAAAATTATCGTCTACTGAAAAAGAAGCAGGTCCTACAATCTGACCCGATACTTGATATCCTATGGAACGAAGTTGCAAATCGATAAAGCCAGTAAATCCTTCAGAAAGAGTTTGTGTCGCCTTTGCAAAAAAACTACCTTCTTTTTTAATTCCTTGATTTTCATAAAATCGATGGTTGGGAAGTACCTCTCCCAAGTTTTGCCCCCAGATTAAATCCCCAAAATGATCTCCGACATAGTAGCTGTACAATCCCCCGAAGTTAAGACTGGTGTCTTCTGTATTGTAATTTAATCCTAAAGTGATCACATAATAATCATTGTCCAGCCATTTTTGGCTTATGTTCTCACTATCTGAAATAGTTGTATCGCCAATGGTAAAGGGTTTTAATTGTAAATAATCAAAAGAGGTTGCGCCAGAAAAACTTATATTTTGATCATACCATAGGTCGTTGTACTCCTCATAAAAACCACTGCCGTGAGTATAATTTAAGCCCAGTGTAAAATTCCAATTGGAGTTAAGACGCTCATTCCAATGAAATTGATAGTGTTCTTGCGCATAATTATCTACTTGATTGTCATAGAAGTCGTTGCGATTCCCGCTTTCATTGTATATTTCCCCTCCTGTATTATAGGTTCTATTTGTCTGAAGCGTTACAGCATCGATACCCCAGTAAGCCTGATAGGTGACTTCTTGTCCTCCAAAAACAAGTGCTTTGATTAGTGTTGATTCATCTTGAAAAGTCCCCTGAAAGAAGTAAGCATCTAAATCAGAGGTTGCCCGATCAATATATCCATCAGAGTTGATTTGTGATAAACGGCCAGAAAAGGTAAATCCTTCATTAATTTTTCCTGTTGAGAATCTAAGCGTATTTTTAAATGAATTGAAGCTCCCTATACTAGAAGATAGTGAGGCAAATGCCTTATTTTGAACCGCATCTGTTTCGAGGTTCAGGCTGGCGCCAAAAGCAGCAGATCCATTGGTTGAAGTTCCAACTCCCCGTTGCAACTGAATGGCTTCCACAGAGGAGGCAAAATCTGGTAAATTCACCCAAAACGTTCCTTGAGATTCGGAATCGTTAAAAGGGATTCCATTAATCGTTACATTTACCCGTGTGGCATCAGTTCCTCGTACTCGAATTCCCGTATATCCAATTCCTGCTCCCGCATCACTTGTTGTGACTACTCCAGGTAAATAGTTTAGTAATATGGGGATGTCCTGTCCTAAGTTTCTGGGCGCTAAGTCTTGTCGGCTTAGGTTTGTAAACGTAACTGGAATGTCCTCCTTTGCACGGATTCCTGTTAATAAAACCTCTTCCAAACTGATCGTTGTAAGAGAATCTTTAACGGTTTGAGCGTTTGGTTCTTGTGCTAAAAGCACGGATACATTTAAAAATAAAAAAAAGCTTAATCGTATAGATTTCATTCGAATACATTTATTCGAATAAAAGGGGTGATTATTCGCTATTAAAACTATTTGTAAACTATTCCCTTGGCAGCATTACCTGCCCAGGTTCAATGGGTATGATCTCAGCCGTAAAAAACGGCACCCCTTTGAGATTAGGTGTAAAGTTAACTAAAAATTCTTATCGAAGTAAATCCATTACTGATTTTACAGGATTAAAAGTTTCCGGTGGAAGTTCAATAAATATCGAATTCCATTCTGCCATTCCTCCATTCCACAATCCAGGCCATTCTAAAATAGTAATGGGTTGGTCTTTCGTTGTTTTTTTACTCACCATAAAGCGCTTTTCGTCTCTAAAGTCATACAGAGAGAATTTTTCTCCGCGATGGTCTGTAATTCCGCATACCATCATAACAGGATTGAAGTGGGTACTTCCCGTAATAGCTTCTGAATGCTCTTTCAGGGTGGAGTCCAATTCCACGCCTTCGATAATTTGTAGACTCTGTCCACGGAGCTCTTTTTTCCAGAAAGGACCTCCACCCACAGCTCCTTTGTTGGGAATCATTCCACACACACGTAAGGGGCGATGCAGGTAGTCAAAAAGGACCTCATGAGACATTTTACTTTCCGGCTTTAGATTGAAATTGGGGTCAAAATGAGTTTGTATAAAGTCTGTAATTGGTCGAAGATCAGTGTTGGCTTTTTGTTGTTCTAGGGTATCAAGGTGTTCAAAAAGGGCCTCTTGAATGGTGAGTAGTTTTCCGGCCAAGGTTTTCATCCATTTTTCTCCAGTAGCATTTGATTTTCCGAGTAAGATGTTGTCAATATTTTTAATCCAAATACAGTCTGCATCCAAATGATTTAAATTTTCAAGCAATGCGCCGTGTCCTCCTTTTCGAAAAGCAATCGCTCCCTTGTCATCTCGAACCCACTGCTTCTTTTCATCGATAAAAGGCGTATCTGTCAAGCGATGCTGATGGGAGTATTCCACCCGAAGAGGATTCTGTCCTTGAAGGCCAAATTTTTCTTGAAAGGACTGGAGTGTTTTGTCGAACAGTTCTCGATGATTTTTATCAATAGTTAAATGTAAAGGCACTGTGCTTTTTTGTTTACCTAGCTCAATCGCTTCTATCAATTGAGCTTCAAAGGGAGTCCATTCCTGACCCTTTTCATCATTAAAAAAGGGGATCAATCCTTTTGGGTAGTTCTCAAACTGAGAAACAATTTTTTGGATGAAATTTATAAAATAAGCTTCTTGGGTTTCAAGTTGAGCTTTTTCGTCCTCGTTTAGTTTTGCATAAATTGACCCAAAAAAAGGAAGCTTTTTCAACTCTTTCTTCAACTGATTCATCAGTATAGCTTCTGAGGTTTCCTCAAATTCTGAAGTGTTCAGATCGGTTTGTTTAGCAGCTTCCAAAAACGCGTACAAAGGGGCAAACATTCTACTGGCGGCACCAGAAGCAGGGACAAACTTCATCCATCGTTTTAGATCTGCTCGATTATCAAAATCGTCCAGATTCTGTTGGACTTGTTTTTCATCAAGTCGGAGAATCCCGTCTCCGGGTTGAGCTGGGCGAATTTCAGAGATTAGGCTTTGCCCTCCTGTCAAAAACTCAAATTGTCTCTGAATGAGTTCTGTGGATCGCCCGCTGGCTTGTAGCTGTTTGTAGTCTTCTTCTGCTATCATTTTATCTCATCAATATACTTAAAACTTTTTTGGCCTGCAGGATTCGCTGCTCAAGATTTCCCTTTAAAATAGTGTAGGATGCTTTCTTGACTTTTAACAAATTTTCAAAATGGAAAAACATTTCCTCTCTATGATTCGGGCGATCTCTTAAATCATCCGCTTTCCATGGGACATCTGTGTAAGTCAAAAAATAATGGTCGTACTGTAGTGTCTCTGAAAGTGCTTGAATCTCTGGCGCACAATAGCCGTCAAAATGGGTTTGTGACCAGGCTTTGGTTACTAAAATATTGGTGTCACAAAAAACAACGTCTTTCGCCTTCCATAAGGCTTTATTTTCCAGCTTTACTTGCCCATTTGCAATGACAATCAAATCCTCTAAATTACACACTTCTTTTTTTTGGTTCCATTTTTCTTGTAAATACGTTCTTGCAAATTCTGGTACCCAAGTAGTTTGATAGTATTCCGCTAAAGCTTTAGCGAGGGTTGTCTTTCCCGTAGATTCCGGTCCGTATAAAACAATTCTCAAGCAGTTTGAAGCTCTTTGCTGTATGTTTTTTTCCATTGAATGTATCCCAAGATTGCAATAAGGGTAAAGATAAGGTATTGAATACTAGTTAGACCTAAGCCTTTGTAGAGGTATAAAGGAACAGAAATCACATCCCCCACTATCCAAAAAATCCAATGTTCTATTTTCCTTCTCGCCATCAGCCACATCCCTACAAAAAAGAGCGCCGTAGTAAAGGTGTCGACAGGTGCCGTCCAATCCGTCCATTTGTCAAAAAATAAATAAATTCCGATTACAAACAAAACAGCACCAAAGAAAAGAACTATTGCCCATTTGAACTCTTTACTATTCATTTTAGCTATAGGGTTTAACACTTGATTTCCTTCTTTCTGAATCCAAAAATACCAACCGTAAATACTCATAACAAAAAAATAAGCATTAATCAGCATATCTCCTAAAAGGTTGGCTTGGAATAAAATATAAACAAAGATTCCTGTAGATAGCATTCCTGAGGGATAAACTGCAATGTGATCGCGTTGCGCAAACCAAACACTAAGTAATCCCAACAATACGGCCACTGCTTCTAGGACAATATCCAAGGTGTTATAGTTTTGGTAAGGTTCTACTAAAAAATCAAAAATCGGGTTCATAGTGACTGCGGTCTCCTTTAACCAATTTTAAATGCAACATAACAGCCTCTTCCTCCTGAAAGGTTTTTCGAATCAGTGGGATTAGTTCTTCCATTACTGGATCAAAATCACCGTAAATTTGGGTGCTCATCGGATTTTCTTTGATAACAAAACCCAATCCTCTTAGGCCTTGGATAAAGGATTTGATGGTAGGAACAAAATTTTCTTTTAAGGGGGTCAATGTCAATTCTACGGAGAGTTTCATCTGTTAAAATTTTATTGGGTTGCCAAGCTTAAGCAAAATTGGTCAAAATAGCGATAATAAAGGGTGTAGTGATGTGTTTTTCCCTGTTCAAAAACGGTCCCAGCGCCTTGGGAATCTGCTGCCTTAAACGGCTGGATACACAATTGGGTATTGAAGTGGATTCCCGGTTTGCGAAACACTTTATACAAGGCCTCCTTAGCGGTCCAAGTCTGGGTTAAAAACCGAATGTCGTTTACTTTTTCGGGATCCTGAGTTTCTTCATTATGTAGAAAGCGAGGTCCAATTTTTAGAATCTTTTTTTGATAATGCTCCAGATCAATTCCTACGGGTTTTTCAGAAATTGCAATGGCAGCGACATCTTTGGTATGGGTAATGGAAAGGTGACTTCCGTTGGTGAGGTAGGGGGCGCCGTTTTCGTCGTATTGGTGGGTTAAAGGGTCAATTCCAAAACGTTTCAGAAGCTGTCGGATTGCCAAATAACCTTTTCGGTGTACTTCGCTTCTTCTGAGGGCCAGTCGATTTAGAGCGACCTGAGAAAGCGCCAAGCCCGAAACGAGCTCACTTTCTGTTTCAGTAATCTTCCAAACCGCTATCTGAGTTATTTCTTCAATGGTTTCACAATGGCATTCAGGCATTTGAAATTGCTTAGAAAGGTTGTACTTTTGACATCTAAAATTCAAAGGTACAATTATGGAGACAAAAACATCACAACGCCTGCCCTATAAAGTCAAAGACATCGCACTTGCGGAATGGGGTCGGAAAGAAATTTTATTAGCAGAAAAGGAAATGCCGGGATTGATGGCGTTGCGAAAAGAGTTTGGCGAAGAACAACCACTAAAAGGGTCTAGAATCGCAGGTTGTCTGCACATGACCATCCAAACCGCTGTGCTTATTGAAACTTTGGTTGCCCTTGGGGCGGAAGTGACTTGGAGTTCTTGTAACATTTTCTCTACCCAAGATCACGCTGCGGCTGCCATCGCTGCTGCGGGTATTCCAGTGTACGCTTGGAAGGGAATGAATGAAGAAGAATTTGACTGGTGTATCGAGCAAACCTTGCATTTTGGAGCAGATCAAAAACCGTTGAACATGATCTTGGACGACGGAGGGGATCTAACCAATATGGTTTTGGACCAATATCCCGAGCTTGTAAACGAAATTCGTGGGCTTTCTGAGGAGACCACTACAGGGGTTCATCGCTTGTATGAGCGTGTAAAAAACGGAACCTTACCCATGCCTGCCATCAATGTAAACGACTCTGTGACTAAGTCTAAATTTGACAACAAATACGGTTGTAAAGAAAGTGCGGTTGATGCCGTACGTCGCGCTACCGACGTGATGCTTGCTGGAAAACGGGTCGTGGTTTGTGGTTATGGCGATGTAGGAAAAGGAACGGCAGCTTCTTTTCGAGGTGCAGGAGCTATTGTCACCGTAACAGAAATTGACCCCATTTGCGCCCTTCAGGCAGCAATGGACGGGTATGAGGTAAAAAAATTAGAAACTGTAATTGCCAATGCAGATATTGTCTGTACTGCAACAGGGAATAAAGATATTTTAGGGAAAGAGGACTTTTTGGCCATGAAAGACAAAGCCATTGTTTGTAATATTGGTCACTTTGATAACGAAATTGACATGGCTTGGTTGAACAAAAACTACGGCCATAGCAAATCAGAAATCAAACCACAAGTGGATTTATACACCTTGGAAGAGGACAAACAAATCATTGTTTTGGCGGAAGGGAGATTGGTTAACTTAGGTTGTGCTACGGGACACCCTAGTTTTGTTATGAGCAACTCCTTTACCAATCAAACCTTAGCGCAAATTGAGCTGTGGAATCGTTCAGATCAATACGAAAATAAGGTCTATATGTTGCCTAAGCATTTGGATGAAAAAGTTGCTGCGCTTCACTTGGAACATCTGGGTGTTGAGCTAGAAGAATTATCTAAAGATCAGGCCGATTATAT